>NZ_JBJNMB010000008.1:0-310122 GCF_052168755.1 Serratia sp. CY43202 | reverse complement strand
GATTTTTTCGGCAAAACGCTGGCCAAACCCGCGTTTTTGTCACTTTTCGTACTGGATCTGGCTAAATTCCTGGGCAAAGCGGTCGACCTGTTGCCAATCTGTGTACTCCACTTCCTTACTGGTATCCGTTTCACCGCCCGTCATACGCATAATGAATTGAATCATGATGCGATCGAACCAGCGATAGCGCGGATAACGCAATGCGCCGGCAAACACCGCGCACTGTTTTGGCTGCCACGGCGAAGCCAACAGGAACTTGCGGGTATAGGCGTTGGTTTGTGGCGAACGCTTTTCCGGTTTGCGCGCGGTCAGGTTGACGGCAAAGAATGCGCTCGGCATCCGATTCAACTGCTCAGCATGACGCTTGACGAATTTATCCAGCGCCGGGTTAAAGTGCCCGTAACGGATAGAAGCGCCGATCATCACCTGCTGATACTGGTTAAGATCGACCTGTTCTGCCTGCAGCAGATCGATCACCTCACAACGCAGCGTGTCCTGCAACTTGCTTGCTATATAAGAAGCGATAGCACGTGTTTGCCCGTCACGGCTCGAATAAAGTATCAATGCCTTCATGGCCTACTCCTTATATCAGGCTTACTCACGCCAGAAGGTTGGCGTGAACAGCACCAGCAATGTAAACACTTCCAGGCGCCCGAACAGCATCGTCACCACCAGGACCCACTTGGCCGCCGCCGGCATCGTGGTGAAGTTATCCGCCACTACGCCCAGACCGGGGCCGAGGTTATTGAGCGTTGCCGTCACTGCGGCGAACGCGGAAAAGTCGTCAACGCCGGTGGCAATGATCGCCAGCATGCTGACGATAAACACCAGCGCATAAGCAGAGAAGAATCCCCACACCGCCTCCAGAATGCGTTCCGGCAGCGCACGGTTGCCCAATTTGATGGTATAGACCGCGTTGGGGTGCACCAGCCTTTTCAACTCGCGCGAACCTTGCAGGTACAGAAGCAGGATACGGATCACCTTCAGGCCGCCGCCGGTCGAGCCGGCGCAACCGCCGATGAACGCCGAGCACAGCAACAACATCGGCAGGAACAGCGGCCACTTGGCGATGCTGTCGGTCGTGAAACCGGCCGTAGTCGCCATCGATACCACCTGGAAGAACGCCTGATTGAGCGTTTCCATACCGCTCTTATAGACGCCATGTCCCCAGAGCACCAACGTACACACCACCACCAACGTCAACTGAACGAAGATAAACATGCGGAATTCAGGATCGCGCCCATACACCTTCAGGCTGCGGCCGCTCAGCAAAGCGAAGTGCAGGCCGTAGTTACAGCCGGAAATCAGCAGGAACACGGCGATGATGGTGTTGATGGTCGGGCTGGCGTAATGACCGATACTGGCGTCGTGGGTAGAAAAACCGCCGATGGCGATGGTCGAGAAACTGTGGCCGATGGCATCGAACACCGACATCCCAGCCCCCCAGAGCGCCAGCGCACAGGCGACGGTCAGCAACACATAGATTAGCCACAGGGTTTTAGCGGTTTCGGCGATGCGTGGACGCATCTTGTTATCTTTCAGCGGCCCGGGCATTTCCGCCCGATACAGCTGCATGCCGCCGACGCCGAGTATCGGCAGTATCGCCACCGCCAACACGATGATCCCCATGCCGCCCATCCATTGCAGCATTTGGCGATAGAAAAGAATAGCCTTCGGCAACGAGTCCAGCCCCACCAGCGTCGTTGCGCCGGTGGTCGTCAATCCCGAGAAGGATTCAAAGAAGGCGTCGGTCAGCGACAAATTGGGCCGTTCCGAAAACAGGAACGGCAATGCCCCCACGCTGCCCAGCACGGTCCAGAACAGCACGACGATCAGGAAGCCTTCACGCGGCTTCAGCTCGTGTTTTTGCTTGCGGTTCGGCCACCACAGCATCAGCCCGATGGTCAGCGCCACGAAGAACGTTTGGCTGAACGCGCGCCCCGCCCCATCGCGATAAATCAATGCCACCAGGCCGGGAATAAACATCGTCCCGGAGAACAGGATGACCAGCAGACCAACGATACGGGTTATGGCGCGAAAATGCATTTCAGCACGATCCTTAGCAATTCAATTGGGAGGAATTATTGCGAAATGGGGGTTAATTGCAAATTACCGCGACTGAGATCACGCAATTTATTCCCAAACAGCTCGACCTCGGTGGCCGGCAACGCCAGATGCAGCACGACGGCGGCACCGTATTCGCCCTGCAGGATCCGACCTGCGGTTTGCTGCAGCAAGTTCTCCACCAGCGCCAACTGCGCATAGTCGCACTGCAAGATATATTCGGCTTCCGGCACCTTTTCTACCAACACCAGCTGCTTCAACGCCTGTTGAACACCGTTGCCATAAGCTTTCACCAGCCCGCCGGTGCCCAACTTGACGCCGCCATAGTAACGAACGACCACGGCGGTCACTTCGCCGATACCGCTGCCCATCAGCTGCGCGAGGATCGGTTTGCCAGCGGTGCCCGACGGTTCTCCATCGTCGGAGAACCCCAGCTGCTGTGAGTCATCGGGGCTACCGGCGACGAAGGCCCAACAATGGTGCCGCGCCGCCGGGTGCTCATCCCGCACTTGCTGAATAAACGCCTTTGCCGCTTCTACCCCGCTGGTTGGCGCCAGCAGGGTGATAAAACGGCTCTTCTTTATTTCTTCGGTAAAGCGGGTTGCTTCCGCCGGTATCGGGTACGGCCGCATCAGGCCAGGTTCAGATCGCGCGTCATGTTCTCGATACGCTTTTCATGGATCACGATGTTGTCTTCGATGCGAATACCGCCATACGGTTTCAGCGCATCGATGCGATCCCAGGCGAAGTGCTGCTTGAACTCACCGCTGCGCCACGGCGCCAACAGAGATTCGATGAAGTACAGACCCGGCTCGATGGTCAACACCATGCCCGGCTGCAACACGCGGGTACAACGCAGGAACGGATACTTGGACGGCGCCGCCAGATGGGTGCCTTGCTCGTCCTGCATAAAGCCTGCGGCGTCGTGCACCTGCAGGCCCAGCGGGTGCCCCAGCCCGTGCGGCAGGAACGGCGTGGTGATGCCCGTTTCAACCATCGCCTCTTCGCTGAGGCCATTCACCAGTTTGTGATTCTTGAGCAACTTGGCGATGCGCTGGTGCATCTGCACATGGTAGTCGGTATAGCGCACGCCGGTTTTAATGGTGTCGATCAGCGCCAGCTGTTCACTATTGAGATCTTTCACCAGATGAGCGAACTCGCTGCCGCTTTGCGCCGCATAGGTACGCGTCAGATCGGCGGCGTAGCCGTTATATTCCGCCCCGGCGTCGATCAGAAAACTCAGGGACTCGGCCGGCGGCTGATGATCCAGCTTGGTGTAGTGCAGTACCGAAGCGTGCTCGTTCAACGCCACGATGTTGTCGTAAGGCACATCGGTATCGCGGTGGCCGGTCGCCGTCAGGTAGGCCAGATTGATGTCGAATTCGCTCATGCCGGAGAGGAAGGCCTCATGCGCGGCACGATGGCCGGTTACCGCCGTCTTCTGCGCTTCGCGCATGCAGGCCAGCTCGTAGCCGGTTTTGATCGAACGGTGGAAATCCAGGTAGTTCAGCACCGCTTTCGGGTTGATGTTCTCAGAAGGGATGCCGAGATCGCGGGCGCGCTGTTGGGCATAACCGATATAGCCGACGCGCTCGCGCTGCGGCGGAAGCTGCTGGGCGATGGCGTCGGCGTTGGCCAGCGGCATCAATTCAAGGGATTTGGTCCAGAAACTGTCCGGCAGCGGCTCTACGCTGTGCCAGTAGTCAACCGGGGAGTAGAACCACAGCTTCGGCTTGTTGACACCGTCGATCCACAACCAGCAGTTCGGCACCGACGTCACCGGCACCCAGGCTTTGAAATGCGCGTTCACTTTGAACGGATAGCTATGGTCGTCCAAAAATACCTTTTGCAGTTCCCCGGAGTGAATCAGCAGCGCATCCAACTTGTTGCGCTCCAGCACTTCGCGCGCGCGTTTTTGCAGCTCTGCTAGGTGGTCGTTATACAAAGAAGCCAGCGTTTCCATCACAGTACCCTTATGCCTTAGCACGAAAGAAGTCATCTTAACACAGCGCTCCGACGCTCCAACCTCATCGCGTTGGGCATGCGGAGCAGCTCGCAATTCCCTGCAAATGCCGTTACATCCGCAGCTTAACCATTAACCAGCAGCGCTATCGCCAGCGCCCACAGGCCATGGTGTTCCAACAACACCGCACCGGCCGCGGCGACGCCCGCCAGACACTGCTGCAGAAAGCCGCACAGCGCCATCGCATAGGCACCGTACTCTTTGGCATCGCTGACCGCCATCGCCATGCTGTTGGGAAACAGCACCGCCTGGCCAAAAATGGTCAGGCAATACAGCGCAATGAACAGCGCCATACCGGAAAGGCCGGCCAGGACGCCGCTCCACCACAGCAGCAGGATCGCCGCCGTCGCCAGCGCCACGATGCCGCTGCCGGCCTGCATCAGTTTTTTCCCGCCGAGACGCGCCACCGTACGGTTCACCGTCAGCGCCCCGCTGAAGTAGGCGACGCCGATCACCAGCCCCAGGGCGCCGAACGCCGTGACGTTGAGACCAAACCCCTGCTGCATGACGAACGGACTCACTTCCTGCAGTGTCACCGTGGTGGCAAAACCCAGCCCACCGACGCAGGCCGGCCAAAAAAATCCCGGCCGCCGCAGGATGGCGAAGTAGGTGGCCGCCATCGCCGGACGTGGCCCACGAGCGCGCCCTGCCTCCAGCGGCAGCGTCGCCATCAGCGCCAGAATGGCCAAACCGGTGGCGCCCATCAAGACGAAGCCCATCTGCCAGTGTGAATATTGGCTGAGCAGGCCGCCGACGAACTGGCCGCCGCCCAGCGCGGTGATAAAAGCGATGGAGAGCACCGACAGCCGTCGCGCCAGCTCGTCACCGCTCCAGTTATCCCGCACGATGATACGCGCGATGATCGCCGCACCGCCGGCACCCACGCCCTGCAGCGCACGCAGCGTCAGCAATTGGGCGCCGTTGCTGCACAGCGCCAACAGCCCGCTGCAGCCAATGAAAAGAAACAAAGACAGCGTCAGGGGCGCGCGGCGGCCAAAGCGATCGGCGGCCGCGCCCCAAAACAGCACCGGCAAGGCGGCGCCGATGACGAAGATTGAAATGGACAGCTCGGTGGCACGCCGGCTCATCGCCAGCTCCCGCATCACCGTTGGCAGCGAAGGCAAATACACGGTCGTCGCCATTTGCGCCATAAACACCAACAGACACGCCAGCGCCATGGTTCTGGCGGGAATGCTCCACAAGCCGCTGCGTTTAACACAAGCCGCCTTAGTCATGCGTAACCTCGTCTGAATGTTCATTCGCTGCGAGCAAGTGTATGAGTGCCGACACACTCCAGCAAATGCCGATAGCACATAAAATATAACTTCGTTTCAAATCAAAAAACTAACTTGGCGACATGTGATCCGACCAGCAAATATGCAATCTCTCATTTGCATATTTTTAACATAAAAACCACACTCCTCTTCATCTGGTCATACCAGATCATACGCTGATTCAGGAGATAGACATGCTCTACCAAGGCGAAACATTACAACTGCACTGGCTCGATAACGGCATCGCCGAGCTGGTGTTCAACGCATCAGGCTCGGTCAACAAGCTGGACACCCGCACCGTCGCCAGCCTGGGCGAAGCGCTCACCGTGCTGGAAAACCAGCCAGAGCTCAAGGGGCTGCTGCTGCGCTCCACCAAAGCCGCATTTATCGTCGGCGCCGATATCACCGAATTCCTTTCTCTGTTCGCCGCGCCGGCTGAAAAGCTGCACGAGTGGCTGGTATTCGCCAACAACGTCTTTAACCGGCTGGAAGATTTGCCGGTACCGACCATTTCGGCCATTAACGGCTATGCACTCGGCGGCGGTTGCGAATGCATTCTGGCGACCGATTTCCGCGTCGCCTCACCGGACGCGCGCATCGGCCTGCCGGAAACCAAATTGGGCATCATGCCGGGCTTCGGCGGTTCCGTCCGCCTGCCACGCCTGCTGGGTAACGACAGCGCGCTGGAAATCATCGCCGCCGGCAAAGACGTCAGCGCCAAAGACGCGTTGAAAGTCGGCCTGGTGGATGCGGTGGTAGCACCGGAAAAACTGGCCGAAGCGGCGCTGAAAATGCTGCAACAGGCGATCGACGGCAAGCTGGACTGGCGCGCCGCACGTCAACCTAAGCTGGAGCCGCTGAAGCTCAGCCCGATCGAAGCGGCAATGAGCTTCACCACCGCCAAAGGCATGGTGCTGCAGACCGCCGGTAAACATTACCCGGCACCGATGACCGCGGTGAAAACCATTGAAGCCGCCGCCAAGCTGGGCCGCGATGAGGCACTGAAACTGGAAACCGCCAGCTTCGTGCCGTTGGCACGATCCAACGAAGCGCGTGCGCTGGTCGGCATCTTCCTTAACGATCAGTTCGTGAAAGGCCAGGCGAAAAAGCTGGCCAAGAATGTGGACGCGCCGAAACAGGCGGCGGTGCTGGGCGCCGGCATCATGGGCGGTGGCATCGCCTACCAATCGGCGCTGAAAGGCGTGCCGGTGATCATGAAGGACATCAGCGACAAATCGCTGACGCTGGGCATGAACGAAGCGGCCAAGCTGCTCAATAAGCAGCTGGAACGCGGCAAACTGGATGGCCTGAAAATGGCGCAGGTGCTGTCGACCATTCAACCAACGTTGGACTACGCCGGCATCGAGCGCGCGCAGGTGATCGTCGAAGCGGTCGTGGAGAACCCGAAGGTCAAAGCCGCCGTACTGTCGGAAGTGGAAAACCTGATCGGCGAAGAGACCGTTCTGGCGTCGAACACCTCGACCATTCCGATTAATCACCTGGCAAAATCGTTGAAGCGCCCGCAAAACTTCTGCGGCATGCACTTCTTTAACCCGGTACACCGCATGCCGCTGGTTGAAATCATCCGCGGCGAACAAACCAGCGACGAGACCATTGCCAAAGTGGTGGCCTACGCCAGCCGCATGGGCAAAACGCCGATCGTGGTGAACGACTGCCCGGGCTTCTTCGTCAACCGCGTGCTGTTCCCGTATTTCGCCGGTTTCAGCCTGCTGCTGCGCGACGGCGCCGACTTCCGTCAGATCGATAAAGTGATGGAAAAACAGTTCGGTTGGCCGATGGGCCCGGCCTACCTGCTCGACGTGGTGGGCATCGACACCGCACACCACGCGCAAGCGGTAATGGCGGCCGGCTTCCCGGAGCGCATGAGCAAAGACTATCGCGATGCCATTGACGTGATGTTCGACAACCAGCGCTTCGGTCAGAAAAACCAGCTGGGCTTCTACCGCTACAGCCAGGACAACAAAGGTAAGCCGCGCAAGGACAACGACGAGCAGACCGATGCGCTGCTGGCCGAAGTGAGCCAACCGCGCCAGACTATCAGCGACGAAGAGATCGTTGCGCGCATGATGATCCCGATGATCAACGAAGTGGTGCGTTGCCTGGAAGAGAAGATCGTCGCCAGCCCGGCGGAAGCCGATATGGCACTGGTGTACGGCATCGGCTTCCCTCCGTTCCATGGCGGCGCATTCCGCTACCTGGATACGCTCGGCACCGCCAACTACGTTGAGCTGGCCCAGCGTTACGCACACCTCGGCGCCCTGTATCAGGTGCCGGCCGGTCTGCGCGCCAAGGCCGAGCGCAATGAAAGCTACTACCCGGTGGCGACACCGCTGTCCGACGTCGCTACCCGCCAACCGGCATGAGGTCATAAAGATGGAAAACGTAGTTATTGTTGATGCCGTACGCACGCCGATGGGCCGCTCCAAGGGCGGCGCCTTCCGCCAGGTGCGCGCCGAAGATCTCTCCGCTCACCTGATGCGTGAAGTGTTGAGCCGTAACCCGGCGCTGGACGCCGCCGAGATCGATGACATTTACTGGGGCTGCGTGCAGCAGACGCTGGAGCAAGGCTTCAACATCGCCCGCAACGCCGCACTGCTGGCCGAGATCCCGCACCGCGTGCCGGCGGTGACCGTTAACCGCCTGTGCGGCTCTTCGATGCAGGCATTGCACGACGCGGCGCGCGCCATCATGGTTGGCGACGCACACGTCAGCCTGATCGGCGGCGTGGAACACATGGGCCATGTGCCGATGAACCACGGCGTGGATTTCCATCCGGGGCTGAGCCGCAGCGTGGCAAAAGCCGCCGGGATGATGGGGCTGACCGCCGAAATGCTGGCCAAGATGCACAACATCAGCCGCCAGATGCAGGATGAGTTTGCTGCCCGCTCCCACCAGCGCGCACATGCAGCGACGCTGGCGGGTTACTTCAAAAACGAGATCATTCCGACCAACGGCCACGACGCCGACGGCGTGCTGACCCGTTACGATTTCGATGAAGTCATTCGCCCGGAAACCACCGTCGAAAGCCTGTCGGCCCTGCGGCCGGCGTTCGATCCGGTCAACGGCACCGTCACCGCTGGCAGTTCTTCCGCCCTGTCGGACGGCGCTTCCGCCATGCTGCTGATGAGCGAGTCGCGCGCCAAAGCGCTCGGTTTGAAGGCCCGCGCCCGCATTCGCTCGATGGCGGTCGTCGGCTGCGATCCTTCCATCATGGGCTACGGCCCGGTGCCGGCCAGCAAGCTGGCGCTGAAACGCGCCGGTCTGAGCGTGCAGGACATCGATCTGTTCGAACTGAACGAAGCGTTCGCCGCCCAGTCGCTGCCGTGCATCAAAGATCTGGGGCTGATGGACAGTATCGACGACAAGATTAACCTGAACGGCGGCGCCATCGCGCTCGGCCACCCGCTGGGCTGTTCAGGCTCCCGCATCTCGACCACCCTGTTGAACAACATGGAACGTCGCGACGCACAGTTCGGCCTGGCGACCATGTGCATCGGCCTGGGCCAGGGCATCGCCACCGTGTTTGAACGCGTTTAGCTGTGTCTATCTTGGGATGACCGCGTCACCACTTCAAATCGCGGCATCCCGCCAAGTTTAGTTGCCGTTCTTCCCGCCTGTCAGGGGCGGGTTTTTTATACCTGAAATTTGCCGACGCCCAAATAAAAACGGGGCGACCCTCGGCCACCCCATTCACTGCGCATCGCCTCGGTCAGATAAACGAAAACGCGTCGCCAAACATATGCGCTTCCAGCGCGCCGCGCTCGGCGCAGAAACGCTCACGGGCAATTTTCGCCATCTCGAAACGCCCGGCGATGTAGATGTCGTGCTCCGCCAGCGTACCGAAATCCTGCAGCACCGCGCTGAGCACGGTGCCGCTGCGGCCGCGCCATTCGGCTTCCGGCTGCTCGACCACCGGGATCACCTTCAGATTCGGATGCTGCAACGACAGCGCTTCCAGCTCGCTCAAATCGTACAGGTGCTTCAGCTCACGCCCGCCCCAGTAGATGGAAATGTCGCGATCGGGCTGCTGCTCCAGCGCGGTCAACAAGATTGAACGCGCGTAAGAGAAACCAGTGCCGCCGGCGATCAGCACCAGCGGACGGCTGCCCTCTTCCCGCAGCCAGGCGTCGCCATGCGGCACGTCAACGGTGATCGCCTGCTCTTTCAGGATGCGATCCATCACCGCCATGGCGTACAGATTCAGCTCCGAAGCACCGATATGCAGCTCGATGTACTCTTGCTGCGTCGGGGTTGATGCCAGCGAGAACGGGCGCTTGTCGCGCTCGTCCATCACCACCATCAGATATTGCCCTGCCTTGAAAGAAAACGGCTGCTCGGGCACCAGACGTACCCGATAAACCGTATCGGTAATGGCCTCTACCGAGGTCACTTTACAGCTCAATATTGTCATGCGTTCCCTCTGTCGGGTCATCAATGCAAAGCTGAGAACAGGGCCTGACGCTACAGCGTCGGTTCCCTGTCACTGAAGATTGCGAGCTCATCCCAGATTTCGTCGACGCGCGCACGTACCTTTTCATCCATCTGAATCGGACGGCCCCATTCGCGATCGGTTTCACCCGGCCATTTATTGGTGGCGTCCAGCCCCATCTTCGAACCCAGACCGGAAACCGGCGAGGCGAAGTCCAGATAGTCGATCGGCGTATTCTCCACCAGAACGGTATCCCTTGCCGGATCCATTCGTGTGGTGATCGCCCAAATTACGTCGTTCCAGTCGCGCGCATTGACGTCGTCATCGCAGACGATAACAAATTTGGTGTACATAAACTGCCGCAGGAACGACCAGACACCCATCATCACGCGTTTCGCATGGCCGGCGTACTGTTTTTTCATGGTCACTACCGCCAGGCGGTACGAGCACCCTTCCGGTGGCAGATAGAAATCGACGATTTCCGGGAACTGTTTTTGCAGGATCGGCACGAACACTTCATTCAGCGCCACGCCCAGGATCGCCGGCTCATCCGGCGGGCGGCCGGTATAGGTCGAGTGGTAGATGGCGTTGCGGCGCTGGGTGATGTGGGTGACGGTGAACACCGGGAACTGGTCGATTTCATTGTAGTAACCGGTGTGGTCGCCGTAGGGGCCTTCCGGCGCCATTTCACCCGGCTCGATATAGCCTTCCAGCACGATTTCGGCGCTGGCTGGCACTTCCAGATCGTTGGAAAGACACTTGACCACTTCGGTTTTATTGCCGCGCAGCAGCCCGGCAAAGGCATATTCAGACAGGGTATCCGGCACCGGCGTGACCGCACCGAGGATAGTGGCGGGATCGGCGCCCAGCGCCACCGCAACCGGGAAACGCTCGCCGGGGTGCGCCTGGCACCACTCCTGATAATCCAGCGCGCCGCCGCGATGCGACAGCCAGCGCATGATCACTTTATTCTTGCCCAGCACCTGCTGACGATAGATGCCGAGGTTTTGCCGTTCCTTATGCGGGCCACGGGTCACCGTCAGCCCCCAGGTGATCAGCGGCGCGGCGTCTTCCGGCCAGCAGTGCATCACTGGAATACGGCCCAGATCGACATCCTCACCCTGCCATACCTGCTCCTGACAAGGCGCGGACCCCAGCACCTTGGTCGGCATGTTCAGCACCTGCTTGAACTTCGGCATTTTGTCGAACAGATCGCGGAAGCCTTTCGGTGGCTCCGGTTCTTTGAGAAACGCCAGCAGTTTGCCGACTTCGCGCAGCGCGCTGATGTCTTCCTGCCCCATGCCCATCGCCACGCGATTGGCGGTGCCGAACAGGTTGCACAGCACCGGCATGTCGTACCCTTTCGGGTTTTCAAACAGCAATGCCGGGCCGCCTGCCCGCAGGGTGCGATCGGCAATCTCCGTCATTTCCAGGTAAGGATCGATCGGCTGGCTGATGCGTTTTAGTTCCCCTCTCTTCTCCAGCAACGAGAGGAAATCGCGTAAGTCACGGTATTTCATGCTGATCATTATAACGGCCTGTGGGGAGGGCATTATAAGCCCTCTTCACGGTTGTTGCTGCAATTTTGTTAACGCCGCCCGCTGCCGGGTGGCTCTCAGCCGCAGTTGAACGGCACCAGCGCAGCCAGCGCGCGCGTATCCTGATATTCGCGCGTCTCCTCGCCATGGCGGAACACCTTGAAGCCCTGCCCATTAGCGCTGAAGTAACGCAGCGCATTGCCTTCAACATGCAGCAGGCTGCCTTCCCGCAGCGCCACCACCGATTCGCTCGGGTTGATCGCGCAGAACTCCGCCAGGCGCTCGTCACGGGTTTCGCCCATGTGGCCGCTGATGTGCGCGTCGATGTAATGCGGGTTGATCTGTACCGGGAACAGCCCCAGCGCCGACAGCACCACGCTGCAGCGCACCGGCATGTCATTGGTGGTGCGAATGCTCGGCGTGGCCACATTGCAACCGGCGCTCCAGCCGACGTAAGGCACTTCACGCTCGCGCACCGCGCGCTGGATAGGCACGATCAGGCCTTGCTCATGCAGCATTTGGTTCAGCAACCAGGTATTGCCGCCGCTGACCAAAATGCATTCCGCCTGCGCGATCGCCGCCGCCGGTGAAGCGGCGTGGTGGATGCTGGTGACTTCGATGCCCAGCGTTTGCGCCAGTTCCTGCGCACGCTGGTCGTAGTCGTAACGGATCAGGGCGTAAGGGATAAAGACGGCGGATTTGATGCCACGACGCGCAATCATCGCCAGCAGTTGGCTTTTAGCGTACCCCAGCAGCTCGGCTTCACCAGACAGCTTGCCGTTGCTCAACAGAAACAGCTCCATTTATTTCTCCCTCGGTCGAAAACGATGAATAGCGTCACAGCCGGTAGCGCAACGCCTTGCCATACTGTGACGGTAACAAATTTTTAGCCCTCTGTTATACCAGCGCCGTATCGATAAGTGTGTGACCCCTCGCTAATAGCCGCAGATTCATAGAGATAGGTGATGTTACACGCTGAAACTTGCATCACTATGTATCCGGAATAGCTTTTGATATGCTTATCGGCTGGCAGAAAGGCATGTGAAACTATGGAATCCTGGTATCTACTTTATTGCAAACGCGGTCAGCTGTTGCGAGCGCAGGAACATCTGGAGCGGCAGCAGGTAAACTGCCTCAGCCCGATCATCACGCTGGAAAAGATCGTGCGTGGTAAGCGCATCGCGGTCAGCGAACCCCTGTTTCCCAACTATCTGTTTGTGGAGTTCGACCCGGAGCGCATTCACACCACCACCATCAGCGCTACCCGTGGCGTCAGCCACTTCGTGCGTTTCGGCACGTTGCCGAGCGTCATCCCGAGCAAGGTAATCGATGAACTGCGCACGCACGCCTGCGAAACCTATGTCGATCCGGAAACCCCACAGCCGGGGGATACTGTTCTGATCGTCGACGGCGTGTTCGAAGGACTGCAGGCGATCTACACCGAGCCGGACGGCGAGGCGCGTTCCATGTTGTTGCTGAACCTGATCAACAAGCAGGTCAGCCAAAGCATCGACAACCGACAGTTCCAGAAGATGTAATGCAAAAGGCGCCCTCAGGCGCCTTTTTGTTGGCTCATGTTCCGCTTAGCGGCGCATCGCGTCGTCGTGCAGCCACTGGGCGACACGCTTGGCGAAGTAGGTCAGCACGCCGTCGGCGCCGGCGCGTTTGAAGCACATCAACGACTCCATCACCGCAGGTTGCTCCTGCAGCCAGCCGTTCTGAATCGCCGCCATGTGCATGGCGTACTCGCCGGACACTTGATAAGCGAAAGTCGGCACACCGAAGGTATCCTTCACGCGGCGCACCACGTCCAGGTAAGGCATGCCCGGTTTCACCATCACCATGTCCGCACCTTCCTGCAGATCCTGCGCAATCTCCTGCAGCGCTTCGTCACTGTTGGCCGGATCCATCTGATAGGTTTTTTTGTTGCCGCCCTTCAGGTTGCCGCTGGAACCCAGCGCATCGCGGAACGGACCGTAGTAGCAGGAAGCATACTTGGCGGAGTAGGCCATAATCTGGGTATTCACCAAACCCTGCAGTTCCAGACGATCGCGGATCGCCCCGATACGGCCGTCCATCATGTCGCTCGGCGCCACGATTTCTGCGCCTGCTTCGGCATGGGACAGCGCCTGACGCACCAGAATGTCTTTGGTCACATCGTTAATCACATAGCCCTGCTCATCGATGACCCCGTCCTGCCCGTGGGTGGTGTAGGGATCGAGCGCGACGTCGGTCAGAATGCCCAGCTCAGGCACCGCGTCTTTCAGCGCGCGCACCGTGCGCTGTACCAGCCCTTCCGGGTTATAGGCTTCTTCCGCATGCAGCGATTTCAGACCCGGTTCGATCACAGGGAACAGGGAGATCACCGGCACGCCGAGTTTGGCGATGGTTTCCGCTTCCTTAATCAGCAGATCGATCGTCATGCGCGATACGCCCGGCATCGAGGCCACTTCTTCCTGGCGGTTACTGCCTTCCATGACAAACACCGGATAAATCAGGTCATTGACCGTCAGTTGGTTCTCGGCGACCAGGCGGCGGCTGAAGTCATGACGGCGCACGCGGCGCATACGACGACCAGGGAAGGTACCCGGAAATGCATAGCTCATAGTTTTCTCCTAGCTCAAACCAGCCGGAATAGCCGGCGGGCGTTCTCATCAGTTTTTTGCCCCAGCCATTGCGGCTCTTCCTGTCGCCAGACGGCGACCTGATGCACGATATGGGGCAGGAAACAGGGTTCGTTGCGGCGAGATGCGGGTTTAGGCTGTAAATCCCGGGGCAACAGATAAGGGGCGTCCGTTTCCAGCAGTAGACGCTCGGCCGGGATCTGCGGCAACAGGGCACGCAACTCCAGGCCGCGCCGCTCGTCGCAGACCCAACCGGTAATCCCGATCGACAGGCCTAGCGACAGGCAGCTTGCTAATTCTTCGGCGGTGCCGGTGAAGCAGTGCACCACGGCCGCGGGCAGTTTATCCAACCACGGCGTCAGTAGCTCGGCAAAACGTGCGTGTGCGTCGCGGCAATGAAGAAACACCGGCAATGCCAACTCCGCCGCCAGCGCCAGTTGCGCAATGAACGCCGCTTCCTGCTGCTCCGGCGTCGAGAAGTTGCGGTTGAAATCCAGACCGCATTCACCGATCGCCACCACTTCTGGGCCGGCGGCCAGGGCATAAATCTGCTCGGCGCTGTGTTCATCCCAGCTGCTGGCGTTATGCGGATGCACACCGGCGGTGGACCAGCAATAGCCCGCATGCTGCTGCGCCAGTTTGGCGGCCTCGCGGCTCTCAGGCAGATCGGTGCCGGTAATCAACATCCCGGTAACACCCGCCGTGCGAGCGCGCTCCACCACGGTCTCGCGGTCTTTGGCGAATTGGCTGCTGGTGAGGTTAACGCCGATATCAAACATGGTTTTTTCCAAAGCAAAAGCCGCCCAATGGGCGGCTTCGCAATCAAGATGGATCAGGGGGCTGGGGGTTCGTCACCCTCGTCTTCTTCTTCCGCCTGTGGACGACGTTTTCCAGTATAGAAGCGAGCGAAGAACACCCCCACTTCAAACAGCAGATACATCGGTATCGCCAACAGGGTTTGCGAGAACACGTCCGGTGGCGTGAGCAGCATGCCGACCACAAACGCGCCGACCAACACATACGGCCGTTTCTTCTTCAGATCTTCCGGCGAGGTGACGCCACTCCAGCACAGCAGAATGATGGCGACCGGCACTTCGAAGGCGACGCCAAACGCCATAAACAGCGCCATGACGAAATCGAGGTAGTTTTTAATGTCGGTCGCAATGGTCACCCCCATCGGCGCGGTCTTGGCAAAGAAGCCGAAGGCCAGCGGGAACACGATGAAGTAGGCGAAAGCCATGCCGAGGTAGAACAGCAGGCTGCTGGACACCAGCAGCGGCATCATCAGGCGGCGTTCATGCTTATACAGCGCCGGCGCGATGAATGCCCACACCTGATACAGAATCATCGGCGCGGAGACGAACACCGAGACGATCATGGTCAGCTTGATCGGCGTAAAGAACGGTGACGCCACGTCGGTGGCGATCATGCTCGCCCCGGCCGGCAGCTGCTTGAGCAGCGGCGCAGAGACCAGCTGGTAGATGTCGTTGGCGAAAAACACCAGCACCACGAACACCGCCAGCACGCAAATAATCGAGTTCAACAGCCGCTTGCGCAGCTCTATCAGGTGACTGATAAGGGGTTGGGTATCTTCAACAGCCATGTATTAACGATCGCCACTAGGTTGGTGAGACGCTGGGGTTTTATCCGCAACAGGTTCGACAGGAGCAGGCGCGGTTTCCACCGGCGCTTTAGCCGGTTGCGCCGCCACAGGCGCAGCCGCAACGGTTTCAGGTTCCACTGCCGGTTTTGGCACCGCGGCGGGCGCGCTGGCACTGGTTGCCGCTTCCGCCGGCGTCACGCCGTCGTGCAAAGCTTCCGGATCGATGGCCTGCGGGTTATGAATGGTGTTCGCCAGCTCTTCTTTCTCGCCCCGGTAGGTGCGTTTCAAAGATTCCGTCGCGTCTTTCAGCTCATCCATCGACGCCTTCAACTCCGGCGTCAGGTTCTGCAGGCCGGCCTGTTCGGCTTTTTTCAGGCTGTCCTGCAGCTCCTGCAGCTTCAGCTCCTGAGACAGTTCGTGCTGCACCGAGGCCGCCAGCGAGCGCAGCGCGCGGATCCAGCCCGATACCGTTCTGACCGCAACCGGCAAGCGTTCCGGCCCCAGAACAACCAGGCCGATCACCAGCACCAGCAGCAGCTCACTAAACCCAATGTCAAACACGGTTTATACCTGCTCTTTGTTCTTCGACTCTTCCGGTTTCACTTCCGGCTGCTTATCGGTAATAGGCTTGGCCGAGAAGTCAGCATCATCCAGGCTGCTTTTTTCAGCCGTATTGGGGGTCGACGGCGTATCGTCACCGATCGCTTTTTTGAAGCCCTTGATCGAGGCGCCGAGATCGGAGCCCAGCGTGCGCAGTTTTTTGGTACCGAACAGCAGCACCACGATCACTGCGATGATCAACAATTGCGTAATACTAATACCGCCCATTTTAATTACCTCTAATTTTAAAGGGTCTTTTAAAGCCAGCCCGCATTATAGAGCCGACTTTACCAGAGTAACGAATTAAATCAGGTGGTTCGCTTCCAGCCAATCACCCAGCATACGATGCCGGCGGCCATCATCCAGGCGGGAAACACCTCGATTTGCCCCAGCAGCAACAGCGTGCCGCTTACCAACAGTGTAGCGCCAACGCCGAACAAATAACGTGACTGCCCCTGACGAACCCGCTGAGCCTGCATCTGGTTGGTCAGCTTATCAACGCTTTGTTGCAACAGTTTATGCTGCTGCAGGCTGTCGTAAAACAGCTCGGGCAGTTCGGGCAGTTTCTCCGCCCAGAACGGCGCTTTCTCTTTCAACGCACGCACCACGGCGGGAATGCCGACCTGATCGCGCAGCCAGCTCTCGAGGAACGGCTTGGCGGTGGTCCACAGATCCAGCTGCGGGTAGAGCTGACGTCCCAGTCCTTCAACATACAGCAAGGTCTTCTGCAATAACACCAGCTGTGGCTGCACTTCCATATTGAAGCGGCGCGCGGTGTTAAACAGATTCAGCAGCACGTTGCCGAAGGAAATCTCCGCCAGCGGCTTCTCGAAAATCGGTTCGCACACGGTGCGGATAGCAAATTCGAAATCTTCCACGTTGGTGTCACGCGGCACCCAACCGGAGTCGACGTGCAGTTCCGCCACCTTGCGGTAATCGCGGTTGAAGAAGGCGATGAAGTTTTCCGCCAGATAGCGTTTGTCATCCTTGTTCAACGAACCCACGATGCCGCAGTCGATGCCGATGTAGCAGGGATCTTCCGGATGTTCGTAGCTGACGAAAATATTACCGGGATGCATGTCCGCATGGAAGAAGCTGTCGCGGAAGACCTGGGTAAAGAACACCTGAACGCCACGTTCCGCCAACAGTTTCATGTTGGTGCCCTGCTGCTCCAGCGTGGCGATGTCCGAGACCGGAATGCCGTAGATACGCTCCATCACCAACACGCTTTCGCGGCAGTAGTCGGAGTAGACTTCAGGCACGTACAGCATCGGGCTGCCGTCGAAATTGCGACGCAGCTG
This sequence comes from Serratia sp. CY43202, assembly GCF_052168755.1. NCBI lineage: Bacteria > Pseudomonadati > Pseudomonadota > Gammaproteobacteria > Enterobacterales > Yersiniaceae > Serratia > Serratia sp. CY43202. The sequence continues at coordinate 292,645 of NZ_JBJNMB010000008.1, read as the reverse complement.
AATGGCGTTGGCCGCTTCACGCAGCAGATTCAATTCGTCCAGCAGGGTTTTCTCGTACTCGCGTACCACTTCGCGCGGACGCAGGCGGCGGCCGTCCGGCAACAGCTTCGGCACCCAACCGGCCAGCCGGTACATCAAGCGCACGTCGGCTTTGATAATCGGCCCGATATCCGGTCGGATCACCTTCAGCACCACTTCCTGGCCGGTGGTTTTCAACCGCGCAGTATGCACCTGCGCGATCGAGGCAGAGGCCAGCGGCTGCTGATCGAAGTCGTCGAACCAGGCTTCCAGCGGGCCGCCCATCGCCAGCTCGATATGCTTGCGCGCCAGCGCACCGTCGAAAGGCGCCACCCGATCCTGCAGCAGCGTCAGCTGATCGGCAATGTGCGGCGGGAACAGATCGCGGCGGGTCGACATCATCTGGCCGAACTTGATCCAGACTGGCCCCAATTCCTGCAGCGCCAGCCGCAGACGTTCGCCCAGCGGTTTGTCCTTGTGCCGATTAGGCATCCAGAACAGCAGCCGGCGGCCGAAGCGCAGCGGCAGCGTCAAACGCATTGTCGGGATCAGCTCGTCCAGCCCATAGCTGAGAAAAACGCGGACGATAAAATACAAACGACGCAGTTCGCCTGGGGTCATCGCTTGCCCTCCAACTTATCCATGCGGGCAATCAGCGCTTCCGCGCCGCGGGCGAGCGCATCCACTTCTTCATTGAACCACACCACTTCCAGCGGCCCCGGCGCCAGACGCCACTCTTCAGTCAGCGCCTCAGCCATGTCTTGCTGCCGACGCATCAATCCGGCCTTGAGTAACGAAGCGCCTTTGCCCAGCGCCTGCGTAATGCCCTGAGCGGCGATATCGCCGATATAAGGCGCCAGCCATTCCGCCGGATCCCACTCCGCCAGATCGAGCAGGCCAACCAGCTGTTGCACCACCTGAATATCGCCTTCCACCGTCAATTCGCCGCTGCGCATCAGCACTGGCAACTGCTGGCGATCGCGCAGCTTCAGTAAGGCGGGAATGCGGCTGCGCACGGTGCAATCGGCACTGTCTTCAGACTGCCCCAGCACATCCACACGCAGTTCGCTGAACACCAGCACCAGCGGTGAAGCCAACTCTTCCAGTTCGATGCGCAGCACCTTGCCCGCCAGGCGTTGGCGAGCGGCTTTCATGCTGCGATCGCGAAACAGCAGGTTATTCAGCGAGGTTTCCAGCGCACCGGTCAGCAGAGGGGTAAACAGCATCGGCATCTCCCTCTCAGAACTTGAAGCCGCGATGCAGGGCGACAATCCCACCGGTCAGGTTGAAATAGGTGACGTTTTCAAAACCGGCGTTGCCCATCATGCCTTTCAGGGTTTCCTGATCGGGGTGCATACGGATCGATTCCGCCAGGTAACGGTAACTGTCCGGATCTTTCACCACCAGCTCGCCGATCTTCGGCAACACGTGGAAGGAGTAGGCATCATAAGCCTTGCTCAGCGGAGCCAGCAGCGGCTTGGAGAATTCCAGCACCAACAGGCGCCCGCCCGGCTTCAGCACGCGGAACATCGAGCGCAGCGCTTTGTCTTTGTCGGTCACGTTCCGCAGGCCAAAGGAAATGGTGATGCAATCGAAGTAGTTATCTGGGAACGGCAACGCCTCGGCGTTGGCCTGCACGTAATTGATATTGCCGACGATGCCGCGATCGCGCAGCTTCTCGCGCCCCATCTTCAGCATCGAATCGTTGATGTCCGCCAGCACCACCTGCCCCTGCTCGCCGACCATGCGGGAGAACTTGGCCGCCAGGTCGCCGGTACCGCCGGCCAGATCCAGCACGCGCTGCCCACGGCGCACGCCGCTGCAGTCAATGGTGAAACGCTTCCAGATACGGTGGATGCCGAACGACATCAGGTCGTTCATCACGTCATACTTTGCCGCTACCGAATGAAAAACGTCCGCCACCATGGCCTGTTTTTCGTCTCTAGCGACGGTGCGAAAACCGAAATCGGTGGTTTCCTGCGGTTGATCTGCCATTGTCCTGCCTGCTATTCAGTCAATTTTGTGTTGATGAGTGTACCAGAAGCCTGGGGAATACCCCACCTCGCCACGGCCTCAGCCGTGCGAAACGAAGCCCGGCTCCCCGGCGGTATCGTCATCGTCTTTCGTCTGCGGCAGCGCGGCGACATCATCGTCGTTCGCCTCTTCCGCGTCATCGTGTTGCGCGCCGGCTTGCTGCGCCAGCAGCGGGTTGATCGGCCGTTTGACCTCAACCCCCAGCGCGCGGAAACCTTCAATTTGGCCGATAAGATTACCACGGCCCTCGCTCAGTTTGTTCATCGCCTGACGATAACTGCCCTGCGCCTTGTCCAGGCTCTGCCCCAGCGCGGACATATCGTCCACGAACAGCCGCATCTTGTCATACAGTTTCGCCGCGCGATCGGCGATGCGCTGGGCATTTTGGCTCTGATGCTCATAACGCCACAGGTTGGTGATGGTACGCAGCGCCACCAGCAGCGTGGTCGGGCTGACCAGCATGATGTTGTGCTTGAGCGCTTCGCTGATCAACTCCGGCTCGCGATCGATAGCCAGCAGGAAGGCGGGCTCGACCGGAATGAACATCAGCACATAGTCCAGCGAGCGCAGCCCCGGCAGTTGCTGATAGTCCTTGCGGCCCAGCATGCGAATGTGACCGCGCAGCGAGGCGATATGTTCGCTCAGCGCCGCCTCGCGCTCCGCCTCATCCTCGCCGTTGAAATAGCGCTCGTAGGCGATCAGCGACATCTTGGCGTCGATCACCACATCCTTGCCCTGCGGCAGGCGTACGATCACATCGGGCTGCATGCGGCTCTGGTGATCCACCCGCACGTTGACCTGCGTTTCATACTCATGCCCTTCGCGCAGGCCAGAGGCTTCCAGCACCCGGCTCAGCACCACCTCGCCCCAGTTGCCCTGCGTTTTGTTGTCGCCTTTCAGCGCCTTGGTGAGGTTGATCGCCTCGCGCGCCATCTGCGCGTTCAACTGCTGCAGATTGCGTATCTCGTGCGTCAGCGTGTGGCGCTCCCGCGCCTCCTGGCCAAAGCTGTCCTGAACCTGGCGGCGGAAACCGTCCAGCTGTTCGCGCAGCGGCAGCAGTAAACGATCCAAGCTTTGCTTATTTTGCTCGTCCACCTTGCGGCCGCTGTGTTCAAAAATGCGATTGGCGAGATTTTCAAACTGGGTGGTGAGGCGCTGTTCGCTGTTGATCAGCAGGCGTTGCTTCTCCTCCGCCGCCATACGCGTCTCTTCCAGACGGATGGTGACTTCGCGCAGCTCGGCCTCCTGCGCGCTGTTAACCTCGCGCTGGGCGCGCAGCTCCTGATTGAGCAGTTCGCATTCGTTGCGCCAATGGTTGAGCTGTTGCAGCTTCTCATGTCCGGCTGCCAGCTGGCTGTGCAGGTTGCGCAGCTCCAGCTCGCTCTGGCGCAACTGCTGCTCATGACGCTGCAGGGTATCCTGCCGCACGGCCGTTTCCTGCTGCGCCTGCTGCAACGCTTGCTCCAGCAACCGCAGTTCGGTTTCATGTTGCGCATTCGTCTGCTGCACCCGCAGACTGGCGATCAGCCACCCCAACAGCATGCCGATCGCGACGCCGCCAATCCCATAAATCAGACTGGTATCCACCCTGCCTCCTGTTGCACCTTGCCGTTCCGGCGTTTCGCACGCCCATTGCCCGTCACGTTAAGGGGAGGCTGTATGGATGTCCAGCCTGATTTTGCCCGCCGCGCACAATATTGCGCGGCGCTACGCAATTTAGCGAGAAATCAGCCCAGCCACTGGCTGAGCCACTTGATGCCGAATGCCCCCGGCGCCAGAATGCCGAACGCCCAGATCATCGCCGACGTGACGTTGGCCAGTTGGAAATAGCGCTGCGGCATGCCGCAAATGCCGCCCACCAGCGGCACCACGGCGCGCAGCGGGCCGAAAAAGCGGCCGATGAAAATGCCCAGCACGCCCCAGCGCTCAAAGAAGGCATGGCCGCGCGCCAGCAGCTGCGGATTGCGCGACAGCGGCCACATATGGGCCACGCGATCCTGATAGTGATAGCCGATCCAGTAAGAGAGCCAGTCGCCGAAAAACGCCCCGGCGGCGGCGGCGGCCCAAATCGGCCAAAAGGCGATGCCGCTTTCGCCGATCAGCGCGCCCAGCGCCAGCAGGATCACCGTGGCCGGCAGCAGCAGCGACAAAAACGCCAGCGACTCACCGAACGCCAGGAAGAAGATGATGGGAATGGCCCAGCCTTCGTGCTGACGCACGACGTCGCTGACCCAGTTGATAACGTCATTGAGGCTCAATGCAGGGCTCCTGATACGCGATGATTCGCCGCCTAGGATAAGCCGGGGCGAGTTAAACCCCGGCTAAACACGCGGTAATTTACTCGAGGTAAAACGCCTGCAGCGCTTCGCGCTGGGCCGCGCCCAGGCCGTATTCCGCTTCCAGCCAGCGGTCAGTGGAGCCGTATTGCTGACGGATGCAGCCCAGCGCCGTCATCAGGAACTCCTCGCGCGCGCTGAGCACGTAGGCGAATTGCTCCAGCGCCGCCGCATTCAGCTTGATAGACAGCTGATCCAGCATCTGCTCGCGGAAAGTGGCCAGCGTGGTTTCAGTCAGCAGATAGTCTTCCAGCACCGTCGCTTCGTCGGCGCCCAGCGCGAACAGCACCAGCGCCGAACCGACGCCAGTGCGATCCTTGCCGACCGCGCAGTGCTGCACGATCGCGCCGCCGCCAGGGTTGCTCAACAGCTGCGCCAGCCGCTGATAGGCCGCATTGCCGAACGGCAGGCGGCGATACAGCTCCAGCATGAACGCCCGGGCGTCGAAAGCGGCCAGCGTTTCGTTGGTGAGCTTTTCCAGGTTGGCGTTAACTTCGCTGCTCAGCGGGTTAGCCGGCACGTGGTGATAGTCGGCGCCATTCCACAGAATATCCGGTTTGGCTTGCACCTCGTCGGCATCGCGGTAGTCCAGCACGGAACGTACCGGCACTCCAGCGAGGAAAGTGCAGTCGCTTTCCGTCAGCCGTTCGAGAGAACCGGAGCGGAACAGCAGGCCGCGTTTGATGCGGCGCCCGTCGGCCACGCCGTTGCCACCGAAGTCGCGGAAATTGATGCCACCGTCGAGCGGCGCAAGCGAAGGATGAAGCAGGATCTGGGCGGTCATAAACGTCCTCGTTGTTTTTGTTATGACAACGCGCGGCAGCCATCGGCGCAGCGCTGAGGAGTATCACCGTAACAGATTCGCCGCGAATGGAAAAACGGGCCGCGTCAGCGGCCCGTTGAGGGAAGGTGATTACAGCAGACGGCGGGCGGCATCCACCACGATCTGCACCGCTTTGCTTTCCGTGTTTTTCATGGTTTCGGCGTTCGGGATCTCTTGCTGGGTGCGGTTAACGATCACCCCAGCCACCATGCCGGCGCGCAGGCCCTGGCTGGCGCACATGGTCAGCAGCGTGGCGGATTCCATTTCATAGTTCATCACGCCCATCGCCTGCCACTCTTCCATCGAGCCTTTAAAACGGCTGACCACGCGGCCGGAGTAGGTGTCGTAACGTTCCTGGCCCGGGTAGAAAGTATCGGAAGAGGCGGTCACGCCAATGTGGGTGGTCGCGCCGCTGGCCTTGGCCGCTTCCACCAGCGCAGTGGTGCAGGCGAAGTCCGCGACCGCCGGAAACTCCATCGGCGCAAAGTGCAGGCTGGCACCGTCGAGGCGTACCGCCGCCGTAGTCACCAGCACGTCACCGACGTTGATATTGGCCTGAATGGCGCCGGTGGTGCCGATGCGCAGGAAGGTGCGAATGCCCAGCTGCGCCAGCTCTTCCACCGCGATAGAGGTAGACGGGCCGCCGATACCGGTGGAGCAGACGATCACCGCCTTGCCGTCCAGCTCTGCGCGCCAGGTGGTGAATTCACGATGGGAGGCCAGATGCACCGGATTTTCCATCAGCTTGGCAATCTTCTCTACGCGCTGCGGATCGCCCGGCACGATGGCAAGCTGGGCCCCTTGTAAATCGTTCTTGGTGAGGCCGAGATGAAAAACATCAGACTGAGACATACGAGACTCCTCATGGATCATGTTTATTGGGAGGAACAAAAAAGCACTCTACTGAAAATCGCCGCTTAATTTCGTGACGACAGTCACTATGAAAAGAGAAACAAATCACATGCTACATATTTTTTGTGATTTTTATCACGAAAAAAATCACTATGACGCATCCAGAACGCACCGCTAAATCTCAGTCTAGCCGACAAACCTTGCCGCTCCCTGCCCGTTGGTTGCCGACTGAAACTATTTAGCTCATCAATTCGAAATACCCCCATCTTATCGGTTGCTTAGGGACAAAAAAGCCCTCTAACGCACCTTATGGCACTTACGTGGGCCAAAACGCGTAATAACATGATAAAAAGCGCTTAAAAATGCCGCAAAGCCAGATAATTAGCCGTTTTTTATCGACTTGTCCGAAAGTGCGCCACGCAGCGCCAATAATGGGTAATCTTTCCTATAGTTAATCTCAGCGCTTTTTTCTATTGCACGGAGACCGCAATGAAAACCGAACATGTGATGACATTAGAACAGGCTCAGGGGGGATTCGCCCCGGCCGCCGCGCCGTTGGCCGCCTCCGCGATTATCACCGACGAACAGGGCATTCACGCCGGGCAAACGACCATCCCTTCTCAGGGCGACGCGCTGCCGGCCTATGTCGCCAAACCCGCCGACCATAACGGCCCCTTCCCCATCGTGCTGGTGGTACAGGAAATCTTCGGCGTCCATGAGCACATTCAGGATCTGTGCCGTCGCCTGGCCAAGCAGGGCTATCTGGCAATCGCGCCCGAGCTCTATTTCCGTCAGGGCGACGCCAACGACTACACCGATATCGGCGAACTGTTCCAGCAGTTGGTGACCAAGGTGCCGGATCGTCAGGTGCTGTCGGATCTGGATCACGCCGCGCACTGGGCTATCCGCCACGGCGGCGACGCCGGCAAGCTGGCGATCACCGGTTTCTGCTGGGGCGGCCGCATTACCTGGCTGTACGCGGCGCACAACCCGCAGTTGAAGGCGGCGGTCGCCTGGTACGGCAAACTGGTCGGCGAGAAAACGCTGAATTCACCGAAGCATCCGGTCGATGTCGCCACCCACCTGTCAACGCCGGTGCTGGGGCTGTATGGCGGGCAGGACAGCGGCATTCCGCTGGAGACGGTGGAAACCATGCGTCAGGCGATCCGCGCCGCCAACGCCGAGGCCGAAATCGTGGTATATCCTGGCGTCGGGCACGCATTCAACGCCGACTATCGCCCCAGCTACAACGCCGAAGCGGCGGAGGACGGCTGGCAGCGCATGCTGGCGTGGTTCGCCCAGCACGGCGTCAAATAATTTCCCGCGCATAAAAAAGGGCGCCGAAGCGCCCAATCATCACACCAGTAAATCTATAAGCGGCGGTTTACCCGCCGCACGGCATCACGCGTGCTCGCGTAGGCGCTGCGCCGCCAATACCATGTTGGCCAGCGACTGCCGGGTTTCCGGCCAGCCACGGGTTTTCAGGCCGCAATCCGGATTGACCCACAGACGTTCCGCCGGGATGTTCTGCGCCGCTTTACGCAGCAACGCTTCAATCCATTCCACGCTCGGCACGTTCGGCGAGTGGATATCGTAGACACCCGGCCCGATTTCGTTCGGGTATTCGAACTCTTTGAAGGCTTCCAGCAGATCCATATCGGAACGCGAGGTCTCGATAGTGATCACATCGGCGTCCAGCGCGGCGATGGAGTCCATGATGTCGTTGAACTCGCAGTAACACATGTGGGTGTGGATCTGGGTGTCATCCTGCGCCACGGCGGCGTTCAATTTGAAGGCGTCCACCGCCCAATTCAGGTAGGCGGCCCAGTCGGATTGGCGCAGCGGCAGCCCCTCGCGCAGCGCAGGCTCGTCGATCTGGATGATGCCGATACCGGCTTTTTCCAGATCTTCCACCTCGTCGCGCAGCGCCAGCGCAATCTGCTTGGCGATCACTTCGCGGGTCACGTCTTCACGCGGGAACGACCAGCACAGGATGGTCACCGGCCCGGTCAACATGCCTTTTACCGGCTTGTCGGTCAGCGACTGGGCGAATTTGGCCCATTCGACGGTGATGGCTTCCGGGCGGCTGACGTCACCGATGATGACCGGCGGCTTCACGCAGCGGGAGCCGTAGCTCTGCACCCAGCCATTCTGGGTAAACACGAAGCCGTCCAGGTTCTCGCCGAAATATTCCACCATGTCATTGCGCTCGGCTTCACCGTGCACCAGTACGTCAAGCCCGAGGCGCTCCTGCTCGACGATCGCCTGTTTGATGTGCTCACCGATGCTGGTGCGGTAGTTGTTGCCGTCCAAACGGCCCTGTTTGAAGTCCAGACGCAGGCCGCGGATCTCGGTGGTCTGCGGGAACGAACCGATGGTGGTGGTCGGCCAGGCCGGCAGGTTGAAACGCTCGCGCTGCGCCCTGGCGCGCTCGGCGTAAGCGCTGTGGCGTTCGCTGTCCTGCGCGGTGATCGCGGCCAGCCGGCGCTCAACCTGTGGGTTATGCACGCGGCTCGACTGACGGCGGGCGCGGATCGGCGCGCTGTAGGCGTCCAGTTCAGCCTGTTTCGTCGTGTCAGGCGCGTTCAGCGCCGAGCTTAATAGCGCCAGCTCGGCGCATTTTTGCAGCGCGAAGGCGAACCAGCTTTTCACTTCTTCGTCCAGACGGCTTTCCACGCTCAGGTCGATCGGACTGTGCAGCAGTGAACAGGAGGAGCCAATCCACAGCGGGCGGGAGCCCACCAGCGGCTGCAGACGTTCAAACCAGCGGCTCAGATCGGCGCGCCAAACGTTGCGGCCGTTGATCACCCCCAGCGACAGCAGCCAATCTTGCGGCAATGCGGCGCTCAGCGCGGCGATATCGTCATGACCGGCGACCAGATCGACATGCAGCCCCTGCACCGGCAGCGTGCGAATGGTGTCGAGGTTGTGGCCTACGCTGTCGAAATACGTGGTCAACAGCAGCTTCACCTGCCCCTGCAGCGCGTCGTAAGCCGGTTTGAACGCGTCCAGCCAGGCTTGCGGCAGCTCCAGCACCAGCGCAGGCTCGTCAATTTGCACCCACTCGACGCCGCGCTTCGCCAGCTCGGCCAGCACCTGCTGGTAAACCGGCAGGATCTCTTTCAGCAGCGACAGGCGGTCGAACGGCTCGCCCTTCACTTTCCCTAACCACAGATAAGTCACCGGGCCAAGCAGCACCGGCTTGATGCGATGGCCGAGCGCCAGCGCTTCATCCACTTCGTCCAACAGCTGAGTCCAGCCCAGTTTGAACTGCTGGCCTTGCTGGAATTCGGGCACCATGTAGTGATAGTTGGTGTTAAACCATTTGGTCATTTCCGCCGCGGCCGCCGGCTCGCCGGTCGGTGCGCGGCCACGGCCGATGCGGAACAGCGTGTCCAGATCAATAGAGCCATTCGCATTCTGATGGCGCGCCGGCACGTTGCCCAGCAGCAGGCTGGTGGTCAACACATGATCGTACCAGGCGAAATCGCCGACCGGCACCAAATCCACCCCGGCCTGCTGTTGCTGTTGCCAATGACGAGCGCGCAGCTCGCGGCCAACCGCCAACAGCTCTTCCTGCGTTGAGTTGCCGGCCCAGTAGCTTTCCTGAGCTTTTTTCAGCTCACGTCGTAGCCCAACGCGAGGAAAACCCAGTGTGTGATTCAAAATTGCCATCGTCATATTCCCCATTTAGCCGTCCAGATGTTTACACATCCATAATCAGCAGGTACTGTATTAACCACAAGCGCAATTTATTCACTGTCAATGTGAAGGACTCTCATGATCGAACTGAAACATTTACGGACGCTGCAGGCCCTGCGCAACAGCGGTTCGCTGGCGGGGGCGGCGGCCCAACTTCACCAGACGCAGTCTGCCCTGTCGCACCAGTTCAGCGATCTTGAGCAACGTCTGGGCTTCAAGCTGTTCGTGCGCAAGAGCCAGCCCTTGCGCTTCACCGCCCAGGGCGAGATCCTGCTGCAGCTGGCGGAGCAGGTCCTCCCGCAGATCCAACAGGCGCTGCAGGCCTGCCACGAGCCGCATCAGACCACGCTGCGCATCGCCATCGAATGCCACAGCTGCATTCAGTGGCTGACGCCGGCGCTGGACAACTTCCGCCAGCGTTTCCCGCAGGTGGTGATGGACTTCACCTCCGGCGTCACTTTCGATCCGCAGCCGGCCCTGCAACAGGGCGAGCTGGATCTGGTGATGACGTCGGATATTCTGCCGCGCAGCGGCCTGCACTATTCGCCGATGTTCGATTTCGAGGTGCGTCTGGTGCTGGCGCCGGATCATCCGCTCGCCGGCAAGCCGCACATCGAGCCGGAAGACTTGAGCGATGAAACACTGTTGATTTACCCGGTGCAGCGCCAACGGCTGGATATCTGGCGGCATTTCCTGCAGCCGGCGGGCGTCAACCCGGCATTGAAGAACGTCGATAACACGCTGCTGCTGATCCAGATGGTATCGGCGCGGATGGGGATTGCGGCGCTGCCGCACTGGGTGGTGGAGAGTTTCGAACGGCAGGGGCTGGTGGTGACCAAAACCCTGGGTGACGGCCTGTGGAGCCGCCTGTACGCCGCCGTGCGCGACGGTGAACAGCGCCAGGCGGTGACCGAAGCCTTTATCCGCTCGGCCCGCCAGCACGCCTGCGATCATCTGCCGTTCGTGCGCGACGCCGCACGCCCTGGCGCGACCGGCGCCAAAGCGTTGGCGGCCGGCGTATAAACTGCCGGCCCCCGTTTAGCCGAGCTGCTTCGGCGCCACCCAGCGTCGATGCACCCACAGTGAAGCGACGATCACCGCCCCGCCGATGATAAAGCTCGGCCAGTGCGGCTGCTGCTGCCAGATGGCCAGATTGACCAGCAGCCCGGCCGGCACATGCATGTTGTTCATGATGCCGAGCGTGCCGGCATCGACCTGCGTCGCGCCATAGTTCCACATGAAGTAACCCAGTCCCGACGCCACCACGCCCAGCCAGATCAGCACGCCCCACTGCAGGTTGGTGGTTGGCAGCTGCTGCGGGTTACCCCACAGGAACCAGGCCACCACCGCCACCACCGCCGCCCCCAGGTAGAACCAGGAAAAGGCGGTGTGCTGCGGCAAGGGGTGCACTTCCATCAGGCGCTTATAGCCGACCATGCCGATGGCGAAGCTGATATTCGCCGCCTGCACCAACAGCAGCCCCCACCAGAAGTGTTCACTCAGTTGGTGATAGCGAATGATCGCCGCGCCCAGCACCGCCAGCAGCGCGCTGAAGACGTAGCCCCAACGCAGGCGTCGGCCGCTCAGCAAGTCGTAGATCAGCGTGATGTACAGCGGCGTCAGCACGGTGAACAGCAGGAATTCCGGCACCGTCAGGTAGAGATAGGCGCGGAAGCTGAACAGGTACATGATGCCCAGTTGGAAGGCCCCCACCAGCATATACAGCAGGATCACCTTGAGTTTGATGTTGCGCCAACGCAGAAACGGCAGAAACACCAGCGCCGCCAGCCCGATGCGCACCAGCGCCGAGAATCCGCTGTCGACGTGGCCCGCCAGGTACTCGCCAATCAGGCTGAAAGAAAATGCCCACAGAATGGTGGTTATAACCAAAAGCAGCACGATGGGTTCACCCTAAAAAGACCGAAAGGGCGATTGTAACGGAAGATGGACGCCTAAGGGGATGAAAGGCAGTTTACATCTGAACAAAAGACAAACTACCGGCAAAATTTCACCGCTGGGTTAGGCTTAATAAAAAGGCGAGGTAACCATCATGAAAACGTCTCACATTCTGTTCGCTCTGCTGTTGCTGCCTGGGTTGGCGGCGGCGGCCAACGGCGTAACCGACCTGCGCTCACAGCAGCAGTTACTCAACCAAAACAACCAGCAAGCGCAGCAACAGCGCTTGTTGAACAACCGCCAGATGGATCAACGCCGCCTGCAGCAGCAGCGACAGTTCGACAATCAGCGGCAACAGCTGATGCAAACCACGCCGAACGGCGGGCAACTGCTGCCTAACGGCAACCAGCCGCGCGATCCGTTCAATCGCACCGCACCGGCGGTGCCGCAGGCGCCGATGCCGGCTACGCCCGCACGCCCATAACGGTGAGGATCAGCGGCGTGGTGATCGCCGCCAGCACGGTGGACATCACCAGGCTGGTGGCGGCCGGGCCGGTGAGCGTATTGAACTGGCGCGACATCAGGTAGACGTTCACCCCCACCGCCATCGATCCAAGTAGCACAACAACGCGGGTTTCCATCGGCGGCAGATCCATCATCCAGGCCAGCAGCCAAATCACTAGCGGCTGCACCAGCAACTTCAGCACGCAGATGGCGCTGCTCAGCTGCCAGCCTTCGCTGATGCGGTACTCGGCAAGCCCCATGCCAAGCACCACCAGCGACAGCGGCGCCGCCACCTGGCCGAGCATGCTGACCGGTCGATCGACGAAGTCCGGCAGCGGCAAGCCGGTCAGGCTAAACAGCGTGCCGGACAAAATGCCGACGATCAGCGGGTTGGTCAGCACGCTGCGCGCGGTTTTAGCGAAACCACTCAACGTCGGCGAGCCGTTGCGCGCCCATTCGATCGACACCGTCACCAGCGTCCACAGGATCAGGCCGTTGAACACCAGCACCAGCGCCACCGACGGGATCGCCGCCTGCCCCAGCATTACGCTGGCGATAGGTAAACCGAGCATCACGTTATTGGAGAAAATACCGCCTAACGCAAACACCGATCCGGCGACGCCATCCAACCGGAAGAGGTGCCGGGCGACCAGGCGGCCAAGCACAAATACGATCAGGCAGCTGCCAAAGAACGCGATCAGCAGCCGGGCGTCGACCGCCGGGCGCTGCGAGAAGTCGCACATCATGCGAAACAGCATGGCGGGCAAGGCGAGGGAAAACACGAAGCGCGTCAGGCCATCGGTGATGCTGGAGGGCCATTTCCCCCAGCGAATCAGCCCATAACCCAATGCGATCAGGACGAACAGCGGTAAAGACAGCACGATCTGGTGCCACAGTGACAGGATAAAGCCAGGCATCGCATTCCTTCCGGTGGTGCGGCGGCAAGGCTTGTCGTCGCGGGATTCATCGGCGCCGGATTAAAAAGCCGGGCCAATCAAATCTATCCGGTCGGTGCAAATGCAGTCAACGCCCCAGTCGAGCAGCAGGCGCGCGCGATCCGGTTGGTTGACGGTATACACCAAAATACGCAGCCCGGCGTCTTTCAACGCTTTCACCCGCTCGGCGGTCAGCGCTTTGTGGTCGATATGCAGCGAGACGCAGTCCAAGCGTTCGGTCAGCTCGCGCCAGTTGTCGTCCCAGGCCTCCAGCAGCAAGCCGCGCGGCAAATCCGGCACGGTGCGCTGCGCCGCCGCCAGCGCTTCTACCGAGAAGGAAGAAAGCAGCGGATCGGTCTGCCCTTGCCACAGCAACCGCGCCGCCAGCGCCACCACCCGGCCGGTTTCATCGTCGCTGCCGGTGGTCGGTTTGATCTCGATATTGGCCATCAGGCCGTGTTCCCGGCAGCGTTCCGCCACCTCCGACAGCAGCGGCAACCGCTCGCCCTTGAAGGCCGAGCTGTACCAGTTGCCGGCGTCCAGCTGCACCAGTTTGTCCCACGGCAGCTCGCCCGCCACGCCCCAACCGTTGCTGGTGCGATCCAGCGTGTCGTCGTGCAGCAGGAAAATTTGCCCGTCCTGCGCCAGCTTGGCGTCGAACTCGATCATCTTGTGGCCGTGGCGCGCGCCGACGTCGATCGCCGCCAGGGTATTTTCCGGCGCCAGAGAACCGCCGCCGCGGTGGGCAACGATATGAGGGTAAGGCCAGGGTCTTGTCATCAATCCATCCGTAATCCGCTGTGGGTGTCAAAGAAGTGCAGCGCCTGAGCAGGCAGCTGCAAATATAGCGTACTGCCCGCCGTCGGCAAGGTTTCATGCGACAGCCGCGCGATCACCCCGTGACCGCCCCACTGGCCGTGCGCCAGATTGTCGGCTCCCAGCAGTTCCAGCGTCTGCAGCTGCAGCGGCACGCCCTGGCCTTGCGCCACCAATTGAATATGCTCCGGCCGAATACCCAGCGTCAACTGCCGCCCCGCCCACTGCGGCTTGGCCGCCGGCAACGGCAGCGTCATGCCGTCCGCCAACAGCAGCTGGCCGCCGTCGGCGCTCAGGGTGCCGGGCAGCAGGTTCATCGCCGGCGAGCCGATAAAGCCGGCGACGAACAGCGAAGCCGGCCGTTGGTACACTTCACTCGGGGTGCCGATCTGCTCTGCCACGCCCTTATTCATCACGATCACCCGCTGCGCCAGCGTCATCGCCTCCACCTGGTCGTGAGTCACGTACAGGCTGGTGGTTTTCAGACGGCGGTGCAGCTGTTGCAGCTCCAGGCGCATCTGCACCCGCAGCTTGGCGTCCAGGTTGGACAGCGGCTCATCGAACAGGAATACCGCCGGTTCGCGCACGATGGCGCGCCCCATCGCCACCCGCTGGCGCTGGCCGCCGGAAAGTTCGCGCGGTTTGCGCTTGAGCAGCGGCTCCAGCTCCAGGATGCGCGCCGCTTCCTCCACCCGCTGGCGGATATGATCTTTGCCGAAACCGCGGATCTTGAGGCCGTAAGCCATGTTGTCGTACACGCTCATGTGCGGATAGAGCGCGTAGTTCTGGAACACCATCGCGATGCCGCGATCCTTGGGCTCCAGATCGGTCACGCGCCGGGTATCGATATAGATATCGCCGCTGGTAGTGCGCTCCAGCCCGGCCACCATACGCAGCAGCGTAGATTTGCCGCAGCCGGACGGGCCGACCATCACAATAAATTCACCGTCCGCCACGTCGAGGTCGATCTGTTTGATCACCGGCGTTTTACCGTCGTAAGACTTGGTGACCGCCTGTAGTTTTAATCCTGCCATCGTCGTTATTTCTCGCTATCAACCAGACCGCGCACAAACCAGCGCTGCATCAGAAGCACCACCGCCAGCGGTGGCAATAAAGTTAGAATCATCGCCGCCATCACCTGGTTCCACTGGGTCGGCGCGCCGGAGGTGGAGATCATGCTCTTGATGCCCGCCACCGCGGTGCCCATCGAAGCGTCGCTGGTGATCAGGATCGGCCACAGATATTGGTTCCAGCCGTAGATAAAGGTGATGACAAACAGCGCCGCCAGATTGGTTTTCGACAGCGGCAGCACGATGTCCCAGAAGAAACGCATCGGCCCGGCGCCGTCGATGCGCGCCGCCTCCAGCAGCTCATCCGGCAGCGTCATGAAGAACTGGCGCAGCAGGAAGGTAGCGGTGGCCGAGGCCATCAGCGGCAGCGTCAGGCCGGTATAGCTGTCCAGCAGGTTGAGGTTGGAGATCACCTCCACCGTCGGGAAAATGCGCACTTCCACCGGCAACATCAGGGTGAGGAAAATCAGCCAGAAAAACAGGCTGCGCAGCGGGAAACGGAAATACACGATGGCGTAAGCCGACAGTACCGACACCGCGATTTTGCCGCAGGTGATCGCCAACGCCATGATTACGCTGTTGAGCAGCAGCAGCGAGAACGGCACCTTGAGGTTGCCCACGCCGCCCTGCCAGATATTGCGAATGTTCTCCCACAGGTGGCCGCCGGGCACCAGCGTCATCGGCACCTGAAACACCTGTTTGTCATCCAGCGTGGCGGCGACAAAGGCCACGTACAGCGGGAACAGCACCACCAGCACGCCGATAATCAGCATCACATGGCTGAAGATATCCAGCCCGCGTCGATTCTCAATCATTGATAGCGCACCTTACGTTCAACGAAGCGGAACTGGATCACCGTCAGGCCGATCACCAACAGCATCAGGATCACCGACTGTGCGGCGGAGCTGGAGAGATCCAGCCCGGCGAAGCCTTCGCGGTAGATCTTGTAGATCAACGTGGTGGTGGACTGCACCGGCCCGCCGCCGGTGGCAGCGTCGATCACCGGGAAGGTATCGAAGAAGGCGTACACCAGATTGACCACCAGCAGGAAGAAGCTCACCGGCGCGATCAGCGGCAGCACCAGATGGAAGAAGCGCCGCACCGGGCCGGCGCCATCGATGGCTGCCGCTTCCACCAGCGAACGCGGGATAGACTGCAGCGCCGCGAGGAAAAACAGGAAGTTATAGCTTATCTGCTGCCATACCGAGGCCAGCACCACCAGGAACATCGCCTGGCCGCTGTTTTGCGCATGGTTCCAGTTATAGCCCAGCCCGTTGAGGAAATGGGTGATCAGCCCCAGGCCGGGGTTGAACAGAAAGATCCACAATACCGCCGCCACCGCCGGCGCCACCGCGTAGGGCAGGATCATCAGCGTGCGATAGAGGCGGCTGCCGCGCAGCACGTAGTCCACCAGCGCGGCGAAGAACAGCGAAACCGCCAGCCCGATGCCCGCCACCAGGAAGCTGAAGATCAGCGTGGTGTAGAACGAGTCGAGGTAGTAAGGATCCTGGAACAGCTGTTTAAAGTTATCCAGCCCGACAAACTGGCTGGAGAGGCCGAACGGATCGAGGCTCTGCACCGAATACCACAGCGCTTCGCCGGCGGGCCATAAAAAGAAGACGGCGGTAATCAGCAGCTGCGGCAGCACCAACGCATAGGGCAACCAGCTGCAGCCGAAACCGGGACGGGAAGATGACATAGCAGTTAAACCATTGATCGGGTAAGGAAGGATCGGCGTGAAGATGCGAGCCCGGTCTGTCGGGCTCGCGACGCAGGGTTACTTGGTCGATGCTTCGAAGCGGCGCAGCAGCACGTCACCGCGCTGTACGGCGGCGTCCAACGCCTGCTGTGGCGTTTTCTTGCCGGTCCACACGCCTTCCAGCTCCTCATCCACCACGCTGCGGATCTGCGGCATGTTGCCCAGGCGCAGGCCCTTGGTGAACGGCAACGGCGGCTTGTTCAGCATCTGGCGAGTGGCGACGTCGGCACCCGGGTTCTTGTCGTAGAAGCCCTGCTGCTTGGTCAGATCGTAAGCCGCGGTGGTGATCGGCAGATAGCCGGTCTTCTGGTGCCATTCGGCCGCGATTTCCGGCTGCGCCAGGTACTGCAGGAACTCGGCCACGCCCTTGTAGGTGACGGCGTCTTTGCCGTTCATCACCCACAGACTGGCCCCGCCGATGATGGCGTTCTGCGGCGCGTTTTTCGCGTCGGCGTCGTACGGCATCATGCCGACGCCGTAGTTGAATTTGGCGTAGTGCTTGATGTCCGCCAGCGAACCGGAAGAGGCGGTGGTGATGGCGCAGTCGCCGTTATAGAACTTCTCGGTGGATTCGTCTTTGCGGCCAAAGTAGGTAAAGTCGCCCTTCTTGTTCATCGCCTCCAGCAGCGCGATGTGCTTGACCTGCAGCGGTTGGTTGAACTCCAGCTTGGCGTTGGTGCCGCCGAAACCGTTGTTTTCACTGGCGAACGGCACGCCGTGCCAAGCGCTGAAGTTCTCCAGCTGGATCCAACCCTGCCAGCCGCTGGCGTAGCCGCACTTCATGCCGGCCTCACGCAGCTTGGCGGTATCCGCCGCCAGCTCCTGCCAGGTTTTCGGCGGCTGGTCCGGGTTTAGGCCGGCCTTTTTGAAGGCATCTTTGTTGTAGTACAGCACCGGCGTGGAGCTGTTGAACGGCTGCGACAGCAGATGTCCGCTCTTGTTGTCGGTGTAATAGCCGGCCACCGTCGGCACGAACACCGACTCGTCGAAGTTGATGCCGGCCTCTTTAAACACTTCATAGACCGGTTTGATGGCTTTGCTGGCCATCATGGTGGCGGTGCCCACCTCGTAAACCTGCAGGATCGCCGGCGCCTTGCCGGAGCGGTAAGCAGCGATGCCCGCCGCCAGGCTCTGTTCGTAGTTGCCTTTATAAACCGGCACAATCTTGACGTCGCTGTGCGACTGATTGAAGCGATCCGCCAGGGAATCCACTTCCTTACCCAGTTCACCTTCCATTGAATGCCAGAACGGGATTTCTGTCGCCGCCAGCGCCTGAGTGCTGACCGCCAGGGTCAACGCGACGCACAGCGTGGTTTTGCGAATAGCGTAGGTGAGCATGCCTAACTCCTGAAAAAGCTGGTGTAAAAGCGCGTGAGCGAAAAGAATCAGTTTTTTGTTCGGAAGCTAACATGCCATGCGCGGATGACAGAAAAATAACCGTTATATGACAGCCACATGACGGCAAGGTGAAGTGAAGATGGCGGTTTGATGTCGGCGGCGGGCATGGGCTCCGCCGCCGCGAGGATTACAGCGAACGGCGCAGGCGCGCCACCGCTTCTTGCATCTGCTGCTCGGTGGCGGTGGCGAACGACAGGCGGAAGGTTGAACGATCCGGGTTGTCGGAGAAGAAGTATTCCCCCGGCACGAACACCACACCCTGCTGCAAGGTCGTGTTCAGCCATTCGGTGGCGTTGAACGGCTGGCGGAAGCGCGCCCACAGGAACATGCCGCCCTTCGGCTTATCGAAGGTGATGTAGTCGCCCAGCTCCTGCTCCACCAAACCGGCCAGGATCTCGCCCTTTTGCTTGTAAGCGGCGCGGATCTTGTCGATCTGCGCCGGCAGGCGATCCAGGCCGAGATAGCATTCGACGATGCTCTGCGACAACGCGCTGGCGTGCAGATCCGCCGCCTGTTTGATGATCGCCACTTTGTGCAGCAGGAACGGCGGCAGGATCGCCCAGCCCAAGCGCAGGCCCGGCGCCAGGATCTTGGAGAAAGTCGAGGTATAGATGATGTGGTCAGTGTTGCCCAGCACCTGCTGTGACACCTGATGCAGCGTCGGGTGGCGCTCTTCGGTGAAACGCAATTCGCCGTACGGATCGTCTTCGATGATCAGGAAGTTATGTTCAGCAGCCAGCTTCACCAGCAGTTCACGGCGCGCGGCGCTGAGGGTGATGCCGCTGGGGTTGCCGAAGTTCGGCACCACGTACACGCCCTTGATGCGCTGGGTTTTCAGCAGCTCGGCCAGCTCTTCCACCACCATGCCGTCGCTGTCGGACGAGACCGACATGATGTTGGCCTCCGCCAGCTCCAGCGTTTGCAGCGCCGCCAGGTAGGTCGGGCGCTCCACCACGAACACATCGCCTGGGTTGACGATGGCGCGCATCACCAAATCCAGAGCCTGCTGAGAGCCGGCGGTGACCATTACCTCTTCCGCGCCAGCGGTGACGCCGCGCTCGGCGCACAGCGCGCAAATACGCTCACGCAGCAGCGGGCTGCCTTCGGTCAGGCCATACTGGAACGCGCTTTTCGGCTGTTCGGTGATCGCCTGCTGGGTGGCGATGCTCAATCCTTCGAAATCGAACAGCGCATCAGAGGGGATGCCGCCCGCCAGCGAAATGACGTGTTCCATCTTGCTGTGCTTAAGCAATTCACGGATGGCCGAACTTTTTACGTTAACGATGCGCTGCGCGAGTAACCCTTCTGTCTTCATTTCTTCTTCTCGTACCTGATTATTTTAATTCGTAGGGGGGCGGATTAACCGCCCAGATACGCCGACCTCACTGCTTCGTTGGCTAACAATGCAGCCCCCGTATCTTCCAACACCACGCGGCCGTTTTCCAGCACATAACCGCGGTCCGCCAATTTCAGCGCCTGATTGGCGTTTTGCTCCACCAGGAAGATGGTCATGCCCTCTTCCCGCAGTTGCTGAATGATGTCGAAAATCTGCTGGATAATGATCGGCGCCAGCCCCAGCGAGGGCTCGTCGAGCAGCAGCAGCTTCGGCTGACTCATCAGCGCGCGGCCGATGGCCAACATCTGCTGTTCGCCGCCGGACATGGTGCCGGCACGCTGGCTTCGGCGCTCCAGCAGGCGCGGGAACAACGTGAACACCCGTTCAATGCGCTGTTGATACTGCTGGCGATCGGCGAAGAAGCCGCCCATCGCCAGGTTTTCTTCCACCGTCATGCGCGAGAAGACGCGCCGCCCTTCCGGCACGATCGCCACCGCTTCGCGCATGATGCGCGAGGTTTGCCACTGGGTGATGTCCTGGTCCTGAAAGACGATGCTGCCTTCGCTGGCGCGCGGTTCGCCGCACAGGGTGCCGAGCAACGTGGTTTTACCGGCGCCGTTGGCGCCGATTAACGTCACGATTTCCCCCTGGCTTATCGTGAGACTGACCTGATGCAGCGCCTGAATTTTGCCGTAATGGGCGGATACCTGATTGAATGACAACATATTATTCTTCGCCCAAATAAGCCCGGATCACGTCCGGGTTGTTGCGGATCTCCGCCGGTGTGCCCTGCGCCAGCGGCGTGCCCTGATTCACCACGTAAATGCGGTCGGAAATGCCCATCACCAGCTTCATGTCGTGCTCGATCAGCAGCACCGATACCTTATGCCGATCGCGCAGCTCGACGATCAGGTGATCCAGCTCGTCGGTCTCTTTCGGGTTGAGGCCGGCGGCCGGTTCATCCAGCATCAGCAGCTCCGGCCGGGTCACCATGCAGCGGGCGATCTCCAGCCGCCGCTGCTGCCCATAGGCCAGGTTGCCCGCCGAACGGTTAGCCATCTCCAGCAGGCCGACGCGCTCCAGCCACTCCGCCGCGCGCGCCAGCGCTTCGGCTTCGGCGCGGCGGAAGGCCGGGGTTTTCAGCAACCCGGCAAACACGCCGCTTTTCAGGTGCTGATGCTGCGCCACCAGCAGGTTTTCGATCACCGTCATTTCACGGAACAGCCGCACGTGCTGGAAGGTGCGCACCACGCCCATACGGGCGATGGCCTGCCCCGCCAACCCTTCCAGGTGGCGATCGCGCAATTTGATGGTGCCGCCGGTCGGGCGGTAAAAACCGGTCAGGCAGTTGAACACCGTGGTCTTACCGGCGCCGTTGGGGCCGATCAGCGACACGATTTCACCTTCGTTCAGCGTCAACGCCACGTTGTTGACCGCCAGCAGCCCGCCGAAACGCATCGACAGGCCCTCCACCTGCAGCAAAGGTTGAACGCTCATGCCTGCTCCCCCTTGCCCGCGTGAATGTCCGCCGCCTGCAGCTTCAGCTGCGGCCGTTTCATCGGCAACAGCCCCTGCGGCCGCCAAATCATCATCAGTACCATCAGCGCACCCAGCAGCAACATGCTGTATTCATTCAGATCGCGCATCAGCTCGCGCGACACCACCAGCAGGATCGCCGCCAGAATGACCGCGAACTGCGAGCCCATGCCCCCCAGCACGACGATCGCCAGTACGAAGGCCGATTCGACGAAGGTGAAGGATTCCGGGCTGACGAACCCCTGGCGCGCGGCGAACAGCGTGCCGGCAAACCCGGCGAAAGCGGCGCTGATGGTAAAAGCGGTCAGCTTGATGCGCGTCGGGCTGAGACCCAGCGAGCGGCAGGCGATCTCGTCTTCGCGCAGCGCTTCCCAGGCGCGCCCCAGCGGCATACGCAGCAGGCGGTTGATGACGAACAGCGTCAGCACCACCAGCAGCAGCGCCACCAGGTACAGGAACACGATGCGATCGCTCGGATCGTATTTCAGGCCGAAGAAGTTATGGAAGGTATCCCAGCCGCCGTCGCGCACGCTGCGGTTGAACTCCAGGCCGAAGAAGGTCGGTTTCGGGATCTGGCTGATGCCGTTCGGTCCGCCGGTGATCTCGGTATTGTTCAGCAGCAGGATGCGCACGATTTCGCCGAAGCCGAGCGTCACGATCGCCAGATAGTCGCCGCGCAGCCGCAGCACCGGGAAACCGAGCAGGAAGCCGAAAGCGGCGGTGACGATACCCGCCAGCGGCAGGCTCTCCCAAAAGCCGAGGCCGTAATAGTGATTCAGCAGCGCATAGGTGTAGGCGCCGATGGCGTAGAAACCGCCGTAGCCGAGCACCAGCAGACCGGACAAGCCCACCACCACGTTGAGGCCGAGGCCCAGCATCACGTAGATCAGCGTCAGGGTGGCGATATCCACCGTGCCGCGCGAGACCAGGAACGGCCAGGCGACCGCCGCGACGATGAGCAAAGCCGCCAGCAGCTTTTGCCGCGGCGTGGTGCCGTCGAAGCTCGGCAGCACGAACGCCGGGCCGGAGACTTTTTTCAATCCCTGCTGCAGCAGCGGGCGCAACAGCTGGAAGAAAAAGACGATGACGCAGCCGATGCCGATCCACATCCAGCGCACTTCCGCCGCGCCGTGCACCACCAGCTTGGTGCCGTCCAGGCTGAGCTGCATGCCCATCAGGAACGACGCCATCACGAACAGCACCGCCGTGGCGATCAGCGCATTGAGCAGATTGAGTTTCATACTTTCTCAACCTCCGGACGCCCGAGGATGCCGGTCGGCATGATCAGCAGCACCACGATCAGCAGCGCGAACGACACCACGTCTTTGTATTCGGTGCTCAGGTAGGCAGAGGTCAGCGCTTCCGCCACGCCCAGTACCAGGCCGCCAATCATCGCACCGGGAATGCTGCCGATGCCGCCCAGAACCGCGGCGGTGAAGGCTTTCATACCGGCCATAAACCCGATGTAAGGGTTGATGACGCCGTAGAACTGGCCGAGCAACACCCCGGCCACCGCCGCCATCACCGCACCGATAACGAAGGTCAGCGAGATCACCCGGTCGGTGTTGATGCCCAGCAGGCTGGCCATCTTCAGATCTTCCGCACAGGCGCGGCAGGCGCGGCCCATGCGTGAATAGCGGATAAACAGCGTCAGCGCCAGCATCGCCAGGAAGGTCACGAGCCAGATGGTCAGCTGCATGGTGCTGATGGTGGCGGCGAAGCCGTTGCTTTCTCCCAGCACCCACTGGCCGGTCACTAGGCTAGGCAGCGCCAGATCGCGTGAGCCCTGCGTCAGGCTGACGTAGTTTTGCAGGAATATCGACATGCCGATGGCCGAGATCAGCGCAATCAGGCGCTTGGAGTTGCGCACCGGCTTGTAGGCCACCCGTTCGATGCTCCAGCCGTAGGCGCTGGCGATAACGATCGAGACCAGGAACGCGGCGCCGATCAGCAGCCAACCGACGTCGATGCCGAGCATCATCAGGGCGGCGATAACGATAAAGGAGACATAGCTGCCGATCATGTACACCTCGCCGTGGGCGAAGTTGATCATGCCGATGATGCCGTAAACCATGGTGTAACCGATGGCGATCAATGCATAGGTGCTGCCCAACGTTAAGCCGTTGAACATCTGCTGCAGAAAATAGAGGAGTTGCTCTGACATACTCTGAACCCTTGGCTGCGAAACCCGCCGGCGGAGAACCGGCGGGTAAAGGGAGACGGGGCCGGCAAGCCGACCCGCCGGGCGCAGCGGGCTGCGCCCCACCCTAATCATTATGGCTTATTTGATCGGTGTGGACGTGCCGTTGGCATGCCATTCGAACACGCCGAACTCGAAGCCTTTCAGATCGCCCTTGTCATCCCAGGTCAGCGGCCCCATCACGGTCTCCACCGGCTTGCCGGTTTTCAGATCCTTGACGATGTCCGCCGGCTCCTGGCTGCCGCTGCGCTCCATGCCGGTGGTCAGCGACTGCAGCGCAGCATAGGTGGTCCAGACGAACGGGCCAGTCGGATCCAGCTTCTTGGCTTTCAGCGCATCGACGATCGGCTGGTTGGCAGGCACCTGATCGTAGCGTTTCGGCAGCGTCACCAGCATGCCTTCCGAGGCGGCGCCGGCGATGTTGGACAGCGAGGAGTTGCCCACGCCTTCCGGCCCCATGAAGCGAGTGGTCAACCCGGCCTGCTTGGCCTGACGCAGGATCTGCCCCATTTCCGGGTAGTAACCGCCGAAGTACACGAAGTCGATATTTTCTTTCTTCAGGCGCGCCACCAGGGTGGAGAAGTCTTTGTCGCCGGCGGTGATGCCTTCGAACATCGCCACTTCGGTGCCCTGTTTTTTCAGGCTGTCGCGCACCGAGCGCGCCAGGCCTTCGCCGTATTGCTGCTTGTCGTGCACCACGGCGATGCGCTTCGGCTTGATGTCGCTGAGGATGTATTTGGCGGCGGTCGGGCCCTGATCCGAATCCAGGCCGGTGGTGCGCAGGATCATCTTGTAGCCACGGGTAGTCAGATCCGCGTTGGTGGCCGCCGGGGTAATCATGATCACGCCTTCGTCTTCATAGATATCGGACGCCGGCTGGGTGGATGAGGAGCACAGGTGGCCGATCACGTAGCGAATACCGTCGTTGATCACCTTGTTGGCGACCGCAACTGCCTGTTTCGGGTCGCAGGCGTCGTCGTATTCCACGCCGACCAGCTTGTCGCCCTTGATGCCGCCCTTGGCGTTAATGTCGGCAATCGCCTGGCGCGCGCCGGTAAACTCCATGTCGCCATACTGCGCGACCGGGCCGGACATTGCCCCGACGATCGCCACCTTGATGTCTTTCGCCATGGCCGCCTGGCTCATGGCCATCGCAATACAACCCGCCAGCAGTGCCTTACCTGTTGTTAATTTCATCCGCAAATCCCCATCTGTCGTTGTGAACGTACCTGTTGTGTTTGCCTGCGCCCGATCGTTATTGACCGCTTTTGTTATAAGTAATAATGATTTAGGCGTTTTGTCGGCATTATTTTCTAATAAGACTTTATTTTTCATGCCATTAAACAGGAATTTTCTTCTGCAAATCAACTTCATCTGGCAGAAACAAGCGGTGTAAACAGGATAAAATTCGAATTAAATCTGCGCTCTTTACCTTTAGGCGTAGTGCGTTGTGCTGGTTAACAATCCGTTTACTAACTATTTACTCGGAAAATGCCCCGTGCAAAAAACATATTGCACAGTAATCGTACAGAAAAACTTACACAACGCTCTGCACAAGATCTATTACACTGTCGACATCATTTAGCTGCGCGGAAATTCTGCATGAAACTGACCATCGAGCGCCTAACCGCGCTGTCCCCGCAAGACCTTATCGACCTCGGTAAAATTTGGCCGCACCAGCAGCCGGAACAGTGGCAAGGCTGGCTGAGCGACGGTAAGGCGCTGTTTGCCGCCCGCTTCAACGAGCGTCTGCTGGGTGCGGTGAAAATTGCGCTGCAGGACGACCGCGCCGAGCTGCAGGATCTGCTGGTACGAGAAGTGACGCGCCGCCGCGGCGTCGGTCTTTATCTGGTGCAGGATGCACAGCGTCAGCTGCCGCAGGTCGCCCAGTGGCAGCTGTCGACCGCCGGCCTGGCGCCGCGTGAACGTGGGGAAGTCGATAACTTCATGCGCGCCTGCGGCTTCGCACCGCAAGGCGATCTCTGGCAAAAATGAAGCGCCGGCTGGCGGCGCTGGTTTTGATTGCGCTGGGGTTGGCGGCCTGGTTCGCCGGGCGCCAGCAGGCGCTGCGCCAGGCCTCAGGCTGGGATCAGCAGGTTTATGTCTGGCAGCGGGTTTGGACACCGCAGCACGCCGATGCGCTGGCGCACAGCCGCGATCTGTTTACCGGGCTGCGGGTGCTGGCGCTGCAGGTGCATCCGCGTGAAGGCTGGCGGGAAATCCCGGCCGATCTCAGCCTGCTGAAGCAGGACAGCCGCCCACTCTGGCTGGTAGCCCGCCTCGACGGCCAACTGCCGCAGCTGGATCAAGAGGCCATTATCCAGCGCCTGCTGGCGCTCACCCAGCGCTGGCAGGCGGCCGGGCTGCCCGTCACCGGCATCGAGATCGATCATGACGCCGCCACCGCCCGCCTGCCGGACTACCAACGCTTTCTGCAGCGGCTGCGCCAACGGCTGCCCGCCGCTTTGCAACTCGGCATCACCGCCCTGCCGGCCTGGATCGGCTCACCCAACCTGCCCGGCGTACTGCAACAGGCCGACAGTTCCGTCCTGCAGGTACACGCGGTGCTCTCGCCACAGCAGGGGCTGTTTGACGGCCCGCTGGCGCTGCGCTGGGTGCGGCAGTACGCTGCCGTCACACCGAAGCCGTTTCGCGTCGCGCTGCCGGCCTACGGCATGGCGTTGTTGGGTTTTGATGCGCAAGGCGCGCAGGTGGAGAGCGAATCTTCGCTGCGCGTGGCGGGCAACGGCCGTGAGCTGACGGTCGCGCCGCAGCAGATCGCCGATTTTCTGCAGACGTTGGCGCAGCAAACGCCGCCCCGGCTACGCGGCATTCTCTGGTTCCGCTTGCCGCTGACGGACGATCGGCGCGCCTGGTCGCTCGCCACGCTGCGAGCGGTGATCGAGCGCCGGCCGCTGAACGTCGACTGGCAGGTAAAATTTAGGCCTCAGCCACAGCAAAACGGGCTGTATGACCTGATAATTCATAACAACGGGCCGGTAGATGCCCCGCTGCCGCAAGAGGTGGTCATCCGCGCCGACGACTGCCTGGCGGCGGACGCGGTCGGCCACTACCGGCTGGAATCCGCACCGCAACAGCAACGCTTTATTCGCATCAGCAGCGACCAACTGCGCGCCGGGCAATCCCGGCCGTTGGGTTGGCTGCGCTGCCAACAACTGACGCCAGGAGGCACCCTTGTCACACCTTGATTCGCGCGCGGCACGGAACACCCGCCGCCTTCTTCCGCTGGCCATGCTGATCGGCGCCGCACTGCCGCTGAGCGGCTATGCCTGCGGCCCGGATTTTCCTAACCGGCTGCTGATCGACCGCAACGGTACCCTACTGTATATGCCGGAGGGCAATTTCGCCTTCGAAGCCGGCCGGCTGGTGCCGATGGATAAACAGTTGCCGCACTGGCAAGCCCCGCCACCGCCGATGCCGCCGAAACCGATGCCGCAATCGCCGGAAACGATAGCGATCGGCAAAATGCGCGCCGCCAAAACGGTTGAAGAGGCTGACGCCGTCAATACGCAGGGGTTGTCCAACGCCGCGCGTCTCTATCAACTGGGCGCCGTCGCTTTCGCCAGCCACGATCCGCGCGCCACAGACTATTTCCAGCAGGTGCTGAAGCTACCGGCCGCCGAGCAGAGCGACTGGGGACTGCGGGCGCAGTATTCGCTTGGCCGCGTCCTGATGGCTGACCACGGTACACCGGTGAATGAATCCGGTGAAGCGGTTCCCGCCGCCGAGCATCCGCCTAAAGCCGAACTTGAACAGGCGCTGACGGCATTCCAGCAGGTGATCGACCGGGTGAAAAGCGGCGCCGCCGATCCCGATCAGTTGGCGCTGAGCAGCCTTGGGCAGCAGGCGCGCATCCACCTGTGGCTGGGTGACGTCGCCCCCGCCGCCCACCTCTATGCGCAACAGGCGGCGCAGGGCGATCCGAGCGGCGGGCAGTCGCTGCAGTACGTCTCCAGCCTCCTGGTCAACCCCGACCATTTGGACACGCTGAAACAGATTATCGGCGATCCGTTGATCCAGCAGTTGGTGACCATTGAGCTGTTCGCGCGCAGCGGCAACCTGCAAATGGCGGATACCGACGGCAACGGCCGCTCCGCCCAGATCATCAGCCAGATCCTGACGCTGCTGGACGGCTCAGTGAAAAGCGGCTTCGCCGGCAGCGATCGGCTGGCGGCGTTGGCTTACCGTTCGGGGCAGTACCCGATGGCGGCGAGCCTGCTGAAAAACGCCGGCGACAGCGGCCTGGCGTGGTGGCTGCGCGCGAAAATGGCGCTGCGCGACGGCGACGTGAAAGCCGCCACTGCCGCCTACGCCAAGGCGGCAAGCGCGTTCCCCACCGACGAAAGCTGGGGTGAACAACGCAACGCCGACTTCGTCGCAGAAACCATCGTGCCCGAGTGCCGGGTGGCCGGCGAACAGGCCATCCTGGCGCTGAACCGCGGCGACTATCTGCAGGCGATGGACCTGCTGTATCGCGGCAAAGCGCTCTACTGGGCCGACGTGGCCGACGTGGCGGAGCGGGTGCTGACCGTCGATGAGTTGAAAGGTTTTGTCGATAAGCACGCCCCGGCGCCGACGACGCCGCTCAAGCCGGTTAATCCGGACGACTACGGCGGCCAGCAGATCACGCCGGAAGTGCAGCTGCGCGAACTGCTGGCGCGGCGGCTGATGCGCGCCGGACGAGCGCCGGAAGCGCTGGCCTATTTCGATATCCCCAACTACCGGCAAGCGGCGCAGCA
This sequence comes from Serratia sp. CY43202, assembly GCF_052168755.1. NCBI lineage: Bacteria > Pseudomonadati > Pseudomonadota > Gammaproteobacteria > Enterobacterales > Yersiniaceae > Serratia > Serratia sp. CY43202. The sequence continues at coordinate 264,670 of NZ_JBJNMB010000008.1, read as the reverse complement.
GTTCGCCGACGAACTGAAGGCCGCCAAGGACAAATCCGCCGCGCCGCTGACGCGCGCGCAGGCTTACTATCGCGCCGCCAACCTGCTGCGCGCCCAGGGGCTGGAGTTTACCGGGTATGAGATGACGCCGGATTACGCCATCTATGGCGCCGGCTATTCCTATCTGGGGGATGCGTTCGATACTCGCGAGCTAAAGCATAAAAGCTGGATCGACAGCGCAGAAGCGGCGCGCGCCAAGGCGGCGCTACCGGAGGAAGACAACCGTTTCCTGCACTATCGCTGGCAGGCGGTGGGGCTGGCGCAACAGGCGGCAGATCTGCTGCCGCCGAAGAGCCAGGCCTATGCCGCCGTGTTGTGTAACGCTGCCAGCTGGGTTATCAAGCGTGATGCCAAAACCGGCCGTGCGCTTTATCAGCGCTATATCAACACCGGCACCCGTTATCCGTGGGCGGCGAAATTCGGCTACGGCTGCCCGGCGCCGGACTTCACCGCCGTGGCGCCATAACGCCGAATTTCAGGCACTAAAAAGCCCGGCTTGCCGGGCTTTTTTTATCGAATCTCGCATCGACTCAGGCTTCGATCGCCATTTTGAGTTTCTTCATGGCGTTCTTTTCCAGCTGACGCACGCGTTCGGCGGAAACGCCGTACTGATCGGCCAGCTCCTGCAGCGTCGATTTGTTGTCATCATCCAGCCAACGGGCGCGGATGATATGCTGGCTGCGCTCGTCCAGACCTTCCAGCGCATAGGCCAGTTTGTCTGCGGCGTTGCTTTCCCAGTTATCTTCCTCGATGCCTTCGGCGAAGTCCGAGCTTTTGTCCTGCAGGTACAGCACCGGCGCCATCGACTGGCCATCGCGGGCCTCGTCGTCCGGAGTCGGATCGAACGTCATGTCCTGCGCCGCCATGCGAGATTCCATCTCGCGCACGTCTTTGCTGGTTACGCCCAGCTCGCGGGCCACCAGTTCCACTTCGTCCTGGTTGAACCAGCCCAAACGCTGTTTGGTTTTGCGCAGGTTAAAGAACAGCTTGCGCTGCGCTTTGGTGGTCGCCACTTTCACGATGCGCCAGTTGCGCAATACGTACTCGTGGATTTCCGCCTTAATCCAATGCACCGCAAAGGAAACCAGACGCACGCCGACTTCCGGGTTGAAGCGGCGAACGGCTTTCATCAGGCCGATGTTGCCTTCCTGAATCAGATCCGCCTGCGGCAGACCATAGCCTGAATAGTTGCGGGCAATATGAGCGACAAAGCGCAGGTGAGACAGGATGAGCTGCTTAGCGGCATCCAGATCGCCCTGATAATGCAGCCGTTCAGCCAGCTCCCGCTCTTCCTCTGCCGTCAGCATCGGATAGGCGTTGGCTGCCCGGATATAGGCTTCCAAGCTACCTTGGGGTACTAAGGCTAAAGTTTGCATTTCTTTGGTCATTCAAACCCTCTCTATGAGAATACAAAATCATGCAGGTGATTATTACAGCGGGGAAATGATTGATTCTACGGCAGTTGCTGAAGCAAAAGCGGTTCCACACGCCGGGCACCTTAACATTTGCTGCAATTTTTGACCGTACTCCGCCCTAAAAGTTCACCCTTTTTTGCAAGCATTGTCGCTGACAATACGTGACGAGGGTGAAGGCCGATAGGGAATTTGTGCGCTAAGAAGAGAGGGGTGGTGCTGACTTCGCTTGAGGTCACTCTTCTCCCGCAACGCGATCAAAAGCAGCAGGAGAAGAGTATACCAAAAAAATCTTACTGTGGTGTAAATCGGCGTAAATGTTGCACCGTCGCCAGCCAGGCGGCGATCCAGCCGATCATCGCGGAGATGATCAGCAGCAACAGCGCCTCATCCCAGCCCAGCCCGTGCAGGGTGAAGGTGGTGCCGAATACCTTGGCGACCCCGACGACCACCGACTCCAGCTGCCACACCAGCGCGCCGGAGAGCACCAGCGACAGCAGCGCGCCGGCAAAGCCCAGCATCGCCCCGCCGTTGAGGAACGGCCGCAGAATAAAGCCGTCGGTAGCGCCGATCAGCTTCATCACGTTGATGGTGTCGCGACGGCTGAAGATGCTCAGACGCACGCTGTTGCCGATCACCAGGAACACCGCCACGATCATCAGCACGCCGATGATCGCCGCGATCTGGCCCGCCAGCCCGGTCAGCGCCGCCAGGCGGGCAAACCAGCTGTCATCCATGCGCACTTCTTCCACGCCCTGCACCGCCGCTACGCGATCGCGCAGGGTGTTGAGGGTGTCCGAACTCTGGAAGCTCATCTTCGGCGTGACGATCGCCACCGCCGGCAACGGGTTCTCTTCCAGCATGTCCAGCGCGCCGCCAAAGCCCGACCAGTTACGGAACTCGCCGCGCGCTTCTTCACGCGACAGGTAGTTCACCTTCTCCACGCCGGCTTCCGCCTTGATGGCGTCGAGCACTTTCAGCGCCGCGTCGTCATCGAGCGATTTATCCAGGTAGACCGTCAGTTGCGGCGTCGGGTACCACTGGCTGGCCGCGGTGCTGACGTTTTTCCACACGATGTAGCACACGCTCGGCAGCGTCAGGGAAATGGCGATCACCATCACCGTCAGCAGCGTCGCCAACGGCTGGCGCAGCATGTCTTTGATGGCGTTCATCCAGGCATAACGCCACTGTTCGCGCCAGCCGCCGCGCAGCGCCTTGCTCTTGGCGGTTTTTGCGTTATTGGCCATGGTGAGCGCCCCCTTGCATGCGGCCCTGGCTCAGCGTCAGGATGCGGTAATTGCGACGGGCGATAAGCCCGGTGTCGTGCGTCGCCATCAGTACGGTCACGCCGACGCGGTTGAATTCTTCAAACAGGCGCAGAATGCCTTCCGACAACGCGTCATCGAGGTTACCGGTCGGTTCATCCGCCAGCAGCACCGCCGGCTTGTTCACCACCGCACGGGCGATACCCACGCGCTGCTGCTCACCGCCGGACAGCTGAATCGGGAAGTTTTTCGCTTTATCCAGCAAACCGACCTTGTCCAGCGCGGCGGAAACGCGGCGGCGGATGTCTTCGGTGCTGGCGCCGGCGATGATCAGCGGCATCGCCACGTTGTCATACACCGTGCGATCCAGCAGCAGGTGGTGATCCTGGAAGATCATGCCGATCTGCCGACGCAGGAACGGCACCTCGCGGTTTTTCAAACGGCTGATGTCGTGGCCGCCAAACCAGATGTGGCCGGCGCTGGGCCGTTCGATACCGCAAATCAGTTTCAGCAGGGTACTTTTCCCCGCGCCGGAATGGCCGGTCAGAAACGCCATTTCCGCCGGGCGCAGATGGAAATCGACCCCCTGCAGCGCTTGCCGTCCGCCCAGATAAGCTTTACTGACCTGTTCAAAGCGAATCATCCGTATTAATCCTCTCGGGCAAAAAGTGCCTCAATAAAATCGTCAGCCTTAAACGGCCGCAAATCTTCGATGCCTTCCCCGACGCCGATATAGCGGATCGGGATACCGAACTGATCGGCGATGGCGAAGATCACCCCGCCCTTGGCGGTACCGTCCAGTTTAGTCAGCGTGATGCCGGTTAAGCCCACGGCCTCATTAAATAATTTCGCCTGACTGACCGCATTCTGGCCGGTGCTGGCATCGAGCGTCAGCATAACCTCATGGGGGGCCTGGTCGTCCAGTTTTTTCATGACGCGGACGATCTTCTTCAGCTCTTCCATCAGGTGCGATTTATTCTGCAGACGGCCGGCGGTATCGGCGATCAACACATCGATGCCGCGCGCCTTGGCGGCCTGCACCGCATCGAAGATCACCGAAGCGGAATCCGCGCCGGTATGCTGCGCCACCACCGGAATGCGGTTGCGTTCGCCCCACACCTGCAGCTGCTCCACCGCGGCGGCGCGGAAGGTATCCCCCGCCGCCAGCATCACCGACTTGCCTTCCGCCTGGAACTGACGCGCCAGCTTGCCGATGGTGGTGGTTTTACCCACGCCGTTCACGCCGACCATCAGGATGACATACGGGGTTTTCCCGCTGACATCCAGCGGCTGATCGACCTTGGCCAGAATTTCGGACATTTCCTCCTTCAGCTTGCCGTACAGCGCTTCAGCGTCTTTCAGCTGCTTGCGGCTGGCGTGCTGAGTCAGGGAGGTGATGATCTTGCGCGTGGTCTCCACGCCGACGTCGGCGATCAGTAGCTGTTCTTCCAGCTCGTCGAACAGGTCGTCGTCGATCTTTTTACCGCGGAACAGCCCCATAAAGCCGGAACCGAGGTTTTGCTTGGTCTTCAGCAGGCTGCGTTTCAGGCGAGCGAAGAAGCCTTCTTTGGTCGGGCGTTCCTGCTCTTGCGCAGCGGCCGGCACCACAGGTTCAAGCGGCGCTTCTTCCGGCTCCGGTTCAGGTTCGACGATTGGCTCGGGTTCAACGACCGGCTCAGGTTCGACGATTGGCTCGGGTTCAACCACCGGCTCGGGCTCAACCACTGGCTCGGGTTCAACGACCGGCTCAGGTTCGACCACCGGCTCGGGTTCAACCACCGGCTCAGGCTCGACCACCGGCTCAGGTTCGACGACCGGCTCGGACTCAACCACCGGCTCAGGCTCAACCACCGGCTCAGGTTCGACGACCGGCTCAGGCTCGACGACCGGCTCAGGTTCGACGACCGGCTCAGGTTCAACCACCGGTTGCTGCTGCGCCACCACTTGCTCGGTGACGCTGACGATCTCTTCAGCCAACGCTTGCGGCGCCGCCGGATGTTCAGCCGCCGCCGGCAGGTTTTCCGCGATTTGCTCGCCGGCCTGACCGTTATCCCACTCCCCCGGGGTGTCGACGGAGGCGGCAGGTTCAGATTCCTGGGCGGGGAGCTTGTCATCCAGCTTGGCGGCGGCCGGTTCAGCCGGCGTCTCCGCGGCCTGAGGTTCCGCCTGCTCTACCGGCTGCTCAGGTTGCTGTTGCTCTTCTTCCTTTTCCTTCTGGCCAAAGCCCAGCCAGGAGAAAAACCCACGTTTCTTATCTTTTGCCATGTTATGACTCTACTCCGTACCGAAGGCTCGCTTACCCTACATACCTGAAGGATATATGCTGACAATAATCCGCCGAGTCTATCACTTTCCCTCGCGCAGCAACACGCATCCGGCATGCTTTCCGGTGTGAAATCAGACAACAACGTTTTACCGTTCCCCCCGACGCCCGTCACCGGTAGAATAGGGACAACTTTTCGTTAACCTCTGCGGCCCCGCGCCGCAAAAGAAATCAAACAACGCTTATGACAAGACTCTCGCCACGGGCCGCGGCCAAAAAGCCGCCCCAGGCCGCAGCCGGACAGATCCGCATCATCGGCGGCCAATGGCGCGGCCGCAAACTCCCGGTGCCAAACAGCCCGGGGCTGCGCCCCACCACCGATCGGGTGCGTGAAACCCTGTTCAACTGGCTGGCGCCGGTGATTCAGGGCGCGCGCTGCCTGGACTGCTTCGCCGGCAGTGGCGCATTAGGGCTGGAAGCGCTATCGCGCTATGCCGGCAGCGCCACGCTGCTGGAATTCGAACGGCCGGTGGCTCAGCAACTGGAAAAAAATCTGGCGCTGCTGCAGGGCAAAGGGGTGGTTATCAACACCAACGCGCTGGGCTGGCTGGCGGGCGACGGTCAACCGTTCGACGTGGTGTTCCTCGATCCGCCGTTTCGCAAAGGCCTGCTGGCGGAGACCGTCTTGTTGCTGGAGCAGCGTGGCTGGCTGGCCGACGAGGCGTGGATCTATGTAGAAGCCGAGGCGGAAAGCGCCGCGGCGGACGTGCCTGCCAGCTGGCAGTTGCACCGGGAGAAGGTCGCCGGTCAGGTGGCTTATCGCCTTTATCTTCGTTCGAAAGAGAAAACCGACCATGCTGATTAATCTGGGCCGCCTGCTGATGCTGTGCGTATGGGGCTTCCTGCTCTCTAACCTGTTCCATCCGTTTCCCAAGCCGCTGAAGTATTTCATCGACGTGGCGCTGTTTTTTATGGTGGTGATGCACGGCCTGCAGCTGGTGCTGTTGAAATCCACCCAGCCGAAGGATCAGCCGATCAGCTACTGGCAAGAGGCCAAGATCTTTATCTTTGGCGTGTTTGAGCTGCTGGCCTGGCAAAAGAAACAGCCGCCCATCAAGAAAAAGTGACCGCTACGGCTGAACGGTGAACGAGACGAACCGCGTGCCCTGCATGTTTAACGTGCCGTGCGCGCCTTTTTCTATCGGGTTGTACTGCCATTGCTTCAGCCGCAGCGTAATGTCTTCACCGCCCTGGTTCGGGCTGAACACCACCTCGTAATACATCGGCTCGTTGACCAACGGCTCGCGCTGCGGCGCACGGGTCTTGGCGACCGGGAAGCTCCGCTTGTCGCTCACCGTCACCTGCAGACTGCGCATCGGCGCACGATCGTTTTCCGCCTCCTGCTGGCGCTGTTTGAAGTAGCGTTGCGTGGCCAGCACGGCGATCAACGCAATGACGGCGACAAAAAATAACGGTGGCTTACTCATCGGTTTCCCATTTCCTTCACGGCCAAATCGGCGTAAACATAGCATTCTCAAGAAAGCATTGTCGATCGTCGGCAGGCTACCTACACTGAAATAAGAAGTGACATGGGTGACAGTTTGGAGCCGGTGGTTGCGGCTCCCTCCTACATAAGGATGACATCAATGAGTTGGCCGTTCCTTGCCGTATTCTTTTCCGGTTGGCTGTTCGTCGACGCCTCTTACCGCGGGCCGCGCTGGCAGCGTTGGGTGTTCAAACCCGTCACGCTGTTGCTGCTGTTGCTGCTTGCCTGGCAGGCGCCGGTGCTCAGCGCGGCGGGTTATCTGATCGTACTCGGCCTGCTGGCGACGCTGATCGGCGATGCGCTGCTCCTGCTGCCGCGCGAGCGGGTGCTGTACGCCATCGGCGCCTTTTTCCTGTCCCACTTGCTGTACACCCTGAGTTTCGCCAGCCAGATGACGTTCAGTCTGTTCTGGCCGCTGCCGCTGGCGCTGCTGGCGATCGGCGCATTGCTGCTAGCCACCCTTTGGACCCGGCTGGAAGAGATGCGCTGGCCAATCGTCACCTACGTGGCGATGACGCTGCTGATGGTCTGGCTGGCAGGCGAGCAATATTTCCTGCGCAGCACCGATTTCGGCTTCTCGCTGCTGGCCGGCACCTCGCTGCTGCTGCTGGCCAACGTGGTTTGGCTGCTCAACCGTTACCGCTTCACCTTCCGCGCGGCGGACGCCATCGTGGCTTTCTGTTACTTTTCCGGCCACTTCCTGATCGTGCGTTCGCTCTACCTGTAGAGACCTGCCGCGGGTTCGGCGCGCCGAACCCGTTTCTTCATCAAGCCAGCGCTTTCAACGTCAGGGCATCACCCGCACCCAGCTGATTGCGGTACAGATCGCCGTCGCGCGAGAAGAACGCCAGCGTGCTGCCATCCGCCTGCAGCAGGGCGATGCCGTCCGGCGCCGGGCGCCAGCCCACCACCTCGGCCGCAAATACGCTTTGCAGACAACGCTGCCGATCCACCAGCTGGTAGCCGTTGGTCTCGCTTTGTTCATTGGCCAGAAACTCGATTTGGCATTGCCTTTCGCTGTCGGCTACCTGCCATTGCCCCGCCAGCGACTGCGCGGTCGGCAGCGCCAGACTGCCGGCCATCACCGCACTCGTCACCATCATGCCTCCCGCCGCCAGGGCGGCGCGCGTTAAAGTACCTTTCATACCGGCTCCCACATCACGCCCGGCCGAGACTGCGCCGGGCGCTCCGTTGCTGCGTTACACGATAAAGTCAGTGGCGACGTCTACCTGACCGACGATTTTCACCAGGAAGTCCGGCGCCTGATGACCCCCGATGTTCACCGACAAATCGGTCACGTTGTTGGACGCGTTGTAGCTCAGCAGCGCTTCACCGGCCGCGCCGCTGAAGTGATCGACGAAGTGAATGAAGTCGCTGCTCTGCGCCTCTTTGTTGAAGAACGACAGATCAATCTTGTCGATCCCTTTCTGGAAGTCGCGGATCCAGTCTGAAGCGCCCGGTGCGGAATCGCTGGCGGCAGAGAACACGAAGATGTCTTTACCGGCACCGCCCCACAGCTCATCCGCCCCGCCGCCGCCGAACAGTACGTCGTTACCCGCGCCGCCTTTCAGCACGTTATTGGCCGCGTTGCCGACGATCACGTCGTTGCCGGAACCGCCAATGGCGTTCTCAATGGTCACACCGGCGGCGATCGACACGTTGCCCTTCAGGCCGCCCACGTCGGAGAACGACTTCTCGTTCAGGTTGATGCGTTGGTTAGCGGTGTAACCGGAGAAGTCGAAGGTATCGTTGCCGCCCGCATCCCAGGCCGCAAAGATCACTTTTTGCGAGTTGCTGGTGGTGCTGAGGAAGTCACGACCAGTGTTGGAGTTAAAGCCGTACACGGTGTCGCCGGTGCGGGTCGACAGGTTGGCGCCATACAGGTGCTGAATGGCGGCAATGTCATCCAGCAGCGGAGCCGCGGCGTAATGACCGCCGTTGTCGCCACCGGTATTGGTTTCACTCCAGTAGCTCATCAGGCTGAACTGACGAGTATCTTCCGCGTAAGTGACGTCGCGGTAGGTCGGGTTGCCTTCACCGGCGTTGTAATCGCCCGGATGGCTCAGACCCAGTGCATGGCCAATTTCATGGGTGAACGTCTGGCGGCCGTAGTCTTCGGTCGCCGGATGCTTGACGTTGGACTGATTGACGTTGTACCAGGTCTGGCCCCCCAGATCCTGGCCCTGCCAAATGGTGTTCGGCAGGAAGGCGTAGGCCTGGGTGCCGTAATCATAGTGGCCGGGGCGATCCTGGCTGTAGTTGCCGAAGGTGATATTGGCCTTTTGTCCGGCCGCCACTTCGGTGAAGGTGATATTGGCGACGTCGGCCCAGGACTGCAGCGACAGCTTAGCCTGCTGCTGCTGTTCCGCGCTGAACTTGCTCAGCCCGGTGTCGCCGGCGACGTTAGTGGAAGAGAACTTATAATCCGGGAAGGAGAAGGTTAATTTGATCGGCTGGCCAAATACCTTGTAACCGTTCCAGGTTTGGTTCTCGCGGGTAATAAACAGCCCAGCTTGCTCGTTAGAAAATGAATCCTTGCCATTAATCTGAATCCCGTTACCCCGCTCATGATAATGCAGCAGGTCGTCTACAGCATCGTAACCGGTTGTCGCGGCCGCGAGGCTGGATTCAGTAATTTCAATTGCCTTTTTAGTAGATTGCATTGGTTCGATTCCACTCATTACCTGATTGATATCAATCAGACAGATAGACATAACCTCCCCGTAAGCCACGGTTAATGAACCTCAAGCTTGCTGGAAGGGGCTTATGCGCCGTTACCGGCAGTGTGTTAGGTAGAATTAATGCATATATATCAGCAAATAAGATCACCATTAAAAATGGTAATCGATTCCAATTATAGGCAGGACCGTAAAACTGCACATAAAATAATCAACCATTTATTATCGCAACGAAAGTTTGTTATGCTGCTTTTTAGGCTTCTTTACAAAGCAAACGAAACTTGATGAGGATAAGTTGGCACCAAACTTCAATAGCAACGCGGCCTGCAGACTCAAGCGAATCATGCTGGCTTTACTTAGGGGAAAAGGTAAATTTTGCTAAAGCGTTATAGATTAATAACTCTTTATTATTAGGTCGGGCGATTTTTTAGTTTCTATAGGAATATTATTTTCTTATTTAAACTAACGGCAGCGAGCCTTTTCGCCCAAATAGGGGATAAGAAAAGCCGATATATTTAAATTCGCATTATTCATTATTGAATGAATCCCCCCTTTTCTACGCCCGAACGCCGTTAGCAATAATTCTCATCCGGCGCTTGACTCTGGAGTGGACTCCAGGGTGTAGAGTCAGCTGAGCAAACCCGTTTAACAGCCCGAAGGGGGACGTTATGCACAATCAGCAAAACCATAATCATCAGGAACATCACCACGCCGAAGGCGGGTGCGGCTGCAACCACAGCCACAGCAAAACGCAGCATGGCTGCAGCAGTGAGCCGAAAAGCGCAGCCGTACAGGCCGAACACGCCCACCATCATCACGATCATGGCGATAGCGGCTGCTGCGCCACCGCGCCCGACGATCCGGACGAGGAAAGCGACAGGCTGGCCGCCGCTCCCCCTTCCGGCAGCCAACGTTTCAGCTGGAAAGTCACCGGTATGGACTGCCCCAGCTGCGCCAAGAAAATCGAAAATGCCGTCACCGCGCTCCCCGGCGTTGACAGCGCACGCGTATTGTTCGCCACTGAAAAACTGGTGGTCGACGCGCAGTCCGACATCAGCCTGCGGATCCAGGACGCGGTCGCCCAGGCCGGCTTTACCCTGCTCGGCACTCAGACCGCCAAAGCCGCCGCGCCGAAAACCTCACGCTTCGGCGAATTCGCACCGCTGCTGCTGTTGACCACCCTGATGGTCGTCAGCTGGGTGCTGGATCGGGTTAACCCGGAGCTGGGCCGCATCGCCTTTATCGCCACCACGCTGGTCGGGTTGGCGCCGGTCGCCGCCAAGGCGCTGCGTCTGATTCGCTCCGGCACGCCGTTCGCCATCGAAACGCTGATGAGCGTGGCGGCCATCGGCGCGCTGTTTATTGGCGCCACCGCCGAGGCGGCGATGGTGCTGCTGCTGTTTATGGTCGGCGAGCTGCTGGAATCCTACGCCGCCAACCGTGCGCGTCGCGGGGTGAAGGCGCTGATGGAGCTGGTGCCGGAAGATGCGCTGCTGCTGCAAGGCACGGAACGCAAACGCGTGCCGGTCGCCAGCCTGCGCCCTGGCGATGTGATTGAAATCGCGCCCGGCGGGCGCCTGCCGGCCGACGCCGAGCTGCTCAATCCGTTCGCCAGCTTTGACGAAAGCGCCCTGACCGGCGAATCGGTGCCGGTCGAGCGTCAACAAGGGGAAAAAGTGGCCGCCGGCAGCCTGTCCGTCGATCAGGCGGCACAGATGAAGGTGATTTCCGAGCCCGGCAAAAATGCCATCGACCGCATTTTGCAGCTGATTGAAGAGGCCGAAGAACGCCGCGCGCCGATCGAACGCTTCCTCGATCGCTTCAGCCGCTATTACACCCCAGCCATCATGCTGCTGGCCGTCGCGGTGATCCTGGTACCGCCACTGCTGTTCTCACAGCCGTGGGAGACCTGGATCTATCGCGGCCTGACGCTGCTGCTGATCGGCTGTCCATGCGCGCTGGTGATCTCGACGCCGGCGGCCATCACATCCGGGCTGGCGGCCGCCACGCGGCGCGGCGCGCTGATTAAAGGCGGCGCGGCGCTGGAGCAACTGGGCCAGATTCAAACCATCGCCTTCGATAAAACCGGCACCCTGACCGAAGGCAAGCCGACGGTCACCGACGTGCTGCCCATCGGCGCGCTGACCGAACAACGGCTGTTGCAGCTTGCCGCCGCGGTAGAGGCCGGTTCACATCACCCGCTGGCGCAAGCGATCATCAACCGCGCCGCCGCAAGCGGGGCTGAGCTGCCGCTGGCGCAGGCGCGCCGCGCGCTGGCCGGCGTCGGTGTGGAAGGGATCGTGGACGGCAAGACCGTGCTGATCAGTGCGCCGGGCAAGCTGGCGCCGGGCCTGCTCGCCACACAATGGCAGAGCCAGGTAGACAAGCTGGAAAACGCCGGTAAAACGGCGGTGGTGGTGCTGGAAGACGGCGCGCCCATCGGCTTGCTGGCGCTGCGTGATACGCTACGCAGCGACGCCAAACAGGCGATAGCCGAACTGAACGCGTTGGGTATTCGCGGCGTGATGCTGACCGGGGATAACCCGCGCGCCGCCGCGGCGATCGCCGGCGAGCTGGGCCTCGACTATCGTGCCGGTCTGTTGCCGGAAGATAAGGTCAGCGCGGTCACCGAACTGAGCGAACTGCGCCCGACGGCGATGATCGGCGACGGCATCAACGACGCCCCGGCGATGAAAGCCTCCAACATCGGCATCGCCATGGGCAGCGGCACCGACGTGGCGCTGGAGACCGCCGACGCCGCCCTGACCCACAACCGACTGGTGGGCGTCGCGGAAATGATCCGCATCTCGCGCGCCACCCACGCCAATATCCGGCAAAACATCACCATCGCGTTGGGGTTGAAAGGGGTCTTTCTGATCACCAGCCTGCTGGGGTTAACCGGGCTGTGGCTGGCGGTGCTGGCCGACTCCGGCGCCACCGCGCTGGTCACCGCCAACGCGCTGCGGCTGTTGAGAAAGCGCAGCTAAGCTCTGAAACAAACACGGGCGCGGCATACCGCGCCCGTTGTCATTTGGGGGAAGGAACTTTTAACTCGGCCGCGCCGCCGTTATACGCCTTTACGCAGCAGATAACGGTATGGCGCCTGCTCGGTCTCCTGCGCCACCAGCGTATGCTCCATAAAGCGGCAGAACCCCGGGATATCGCGGGTGGTAGCCGGATCGTCGGCAATAATCAGCAGCGTTTCGCCGTTGTCCATATGGCGCACGGTTTTACGCACCATCATCACCGGTTCTGGGCAACGCAGCCCCAGCGCGTCGAGCGTCTGGTCTGCCTGGGCAAATAAGTCAGTCATGCAATTTTTCTCGTTCAAAACGATCGGCGAACGCTCGCCGCATCTCATTAGCGCCTAGTTTACGCCGGTAGTTTTTCTGCGCAAGATGCGTTAACGTTTGCGTTAAATTTAACCATTGCATTGGTTGCGCAAACGCGTATCATGCCGCCGCGCAGCGTTTTTTGCTGTTTTGACAAGACACACTGGGTTCCCTCACCCCACTGCTAAAAAGGCTACAACATGTATTCGTTTACCGCACAGCAGCGCTTCACGGCGTTGGTCTGGCTTTCGCTGTTTCATATCGCCATCATTACCTCCAGCAACTACCTGGTGCAGCTGCCGATCACCGTTTTAGGCTTCCATACCACCTGGGGCGCCTTTACCTTCCCGTTTATCTTCCTGGCGACCGATCTGACCGTGCGCATCTTCGGCGCGCCGCTGGCGCGACGTATTATCCTGGCGGTGATGGTGCCGGCGCTGTTCATCTCTTATGTGATCTCCACCGTCACCTATCAGGGAGAATGGCAGGGCTTCGCGGCGCTGAGCAGTTTTAACCTGTTCGTGGCGCGCATCGCCGTGGCCAGCTTTATGGCCTATGTGCTCGGCCAGATCCTCGACGTACACGTCTTTAACCGTCTGCGCCAACGCAGCGCCTGGTGGGTGGCGCCGGCGGCGGCGATGTTCCTCGGCAACATCAGCGATACGCTGGCGTTCTTCTTCATCGCCTTCTACAAGAGCAGCGATCCCTTCATGGCCAACAACTGGGTGGAGATTGCGCTGGTGGATTACAGCTTCAAGGTGATGATCTGCCTGCTGTTCTTCTTGCCGATGTACGGCGTGTTGCTGAACATGCTGCTCAAACGCATCGCGGCGCGCAGCGGCAGCCTGCAGCCGAGCTGAGCCATGCTATTCTGGGCGGCCTTATCCTTGGAGGCCGCTCATGACCCCAATCGTCCGCACCGCCACGCTCGAAGAAATCCACCGCCTTTATCAACGCATCCCCGAATTCGGCGGCCTGCATAGCCTGGCCGATCTGCAGCAGCGCATCGGCACCGCCCCCGCCAGCCTGTTGATCGCCGAGATAGACGGGCAGCCGGCCGGTTTCAAACTCGGTTATCAACGGCAGGAAACGGTGTTTTACAGCTGGCTGGGTGGCGTGCTGCCGGCATTCCGTCGCCACGGCGTGGCGCAGGCCTTGTTGGCCGAACAGGAACGCTGGGCTCGGGCGCAGGGCTATCGCCAACTGACGGTCAAAACCCGTAACCGGTTCCGCGCCATGCTGACGATGCTGCTCACCCACCACTATCAGATTGTTCAACTGGAAAAGAAAGGCGAAGTGGCTGATTATCGGCTATTACTGGAAAAAAACTTGTGACAACATCTGCCTTGCATTTCAACCTGGAATAGGTTGCGATACGACAGTAAATCCCTACCGGAAAGGAAGAAGGAAGCCTGATGCGTAAAGTAGCGAAATTGATGGGTATCAGCCTGCTGGCGCTTGGCCTCGCGGCCTGCGACGGCAACACCAAAGACACCAAGGCAGCGCCAGACGGCGCGGCAGCCAGCGCGCCGGCCGGGCAGCAGGTGAGCCTGCTGGACGGTAAACTGGCGTTCACCCTGCCGGTCGGCATGGCGGATCAGAGCGGCAAGCTGGGCAACCAGGCCAACAACATGCATGTTTACGCAGACAGCACCGGCCAGCGCGCGGTGATCGTCATCTTGGGCGACAAGACCGCCGACAGCCTGGAGACTCTGGCCAAACGCCTGGAGAATACCCAGCGCGCGCGTGACGCCAACCTGCAGGTGATCACCAACAAGGCGCTCGACGTCAACGGCGTGCCGCTGCGTCAGTTGGACAGTATCATCACCAGCGGCGGTGAAAAGGCTTATTCTTCCGTCCTGATCGGCTCGCTGAACAACAACATGCTGACCATTCAGGTGACGCTGCCGGCGGACAATCAGCAGCAGGCGCAGACCGAAGCCGAAGGCATCATCTCCACCCTGAAGCTGAAGCAGTAATCCCACAGAGGGCCGGTTTGCCGGCCCTTTCGTTTTTATACCAGCGCCTGCGCCAGCAGGGTGATCGGATGTTCGCAGCGCTTGCTGGTGGACATTTCTATCTGCCATTTGCAGGTTTCGCAGTCGGTCACCACCAGATCCACCCCGCTCTCTTCTATCTGCCGGAACAGCGGCGCGCCGATGCCTTGCGACGTGGCGTAGTTCTCCGATTTGAACCCGTAGGTGCCGGCGATGCCGCAGCACTGCGAATCCAGCACCACCAGCTCCAGCCCCGGTATCTGCCGCAGCAGCTCCAGGGTGTAGGCGGTCCAGCCCATCTTCTCCATATGGCAAGGCGTGTGATAAGCCACCCGCAGCGGCGTGCGCTTGAGCGGTAGGCTGCGCCCCTGATTGATCAGGCGATAGAGATAGCGCGTCGCCAGCTCCACCCGATCGCGCACCGCAGTGGTGTCTACGTCCAGCAGATGAGGGTATTCGTCACGCAGGGTGAAGGTGCAGCTCGATGAGGTCGCCACCACCGGAATGCCGCGCTCCAGCACCGTTTCATGCAGCGATTCGGCATTGACCCTGGCCTGCTTTTTAGCCTGCTCGATAAACCCGTTGGCGATCAGCGGCACGCCGCAGCATTTCTCGCGTTTCAGCAGCTGCACGCCGATATCCAGCGCGTTGAACACCCGGACCAAATCCTTGCCCAGCTGCGGGTGGTTATAGTTGACGAAGCAACCGTGGAAGAATGCCACCTGCTCGGCGTAACGCTGCTGCACCTGCGCCTGTTGCCGGTACCAGCGGCGGAAGGTGCCGAAGGAATATTTCGGCAGCTCACGACGGTGATCGATCTTCAGCGCCTTGTCCAGCAGCTTGCGCACCGGTTTCAACCCGGTGGCGGCGTTGACGATCGGCGCGAACGGCGTCGACAGCGAGCCCATGATGTCGGTGTGGCTGAGGATGGCATCGCGCAGCGTCGGCTTGCTCTGGGCGAAGTCGGCGCGGGCGCGTTGAATAATGTCGCCGATTTTGACGTCGGACGGGCAGGCCACTTCACAACGTTTGCAGTTGGTGCAGTATTTCAGCGCTTCGTCGTACAGCGCCGGGTCTTTCAGCCGCAGCCGCTCGCCGTCCGGCCCCGCCTGTTTCGGCCCCGGGTAGAGCGGGTTCACTTTGGCGACCGGGCAGTAAGTGGTGCAGACGGTGCATTTGATGCAGCTTTCAAAGCTGTGGTCCCGATGCAGGCTCATACGTTCTCCTCCGCGGCGATCTGCTGCGCGACGTGCAGCGCGCCGATCAATGACACGCCGGCGCCGCAGCCCTGCTGCAGCGGATCGTAGCCACCGGCGACCGCGCCGATGGCGTACAGGTTGTCGAACGGCACTCCCTGCTTCATCGCCCGCAGCCTGCCGTCGGTACGCACGCCGAACTGCAGGTAAGGCTGCGGCGCGAACAGCTCGCGTCGGCTCCAGTCGGCGCGATCCGCCCGGCTGTGTACGTCCAGCCCAAAGATCGGCTCACGCACCCGGTCGAAATCGGCCACCAGCCCATTGCTGAAGAAGCTGCCGCTGGCCAGCACCACCTGCTGCGCTCGCAGCGGAATATCGCCGTGGTTGCGGGTGTACAAACCGGTGATGCGGCCGGCCTCGCTCTCGGCGCGCAGCACGCTGTCGCCGGGCATGAAAATGCCGCCCAGCTGCTGAAAACGCCGCCGCAGCGCCTGATGCAAGCGCATGCCGGGCACCGAAGGCGGCAACGTCGGCAGCAGTCGGATCGGTTTGCCGACCGCATCCTGCAACACCGCCAGCGACGCATCGTCCTCCAGGCCCAGACAGGCCGGCAGGAAGAGCGCC
Source organism: Serratia sp. CY43202 (assembly GCF_052168755.1). Lineage (NCBI taxonomy): Bacteria > Pseudomonadati > Pseudomonadota > Gammaproteobacteria > Enterobacterales > Yersiniaceae > Serratia > Serratia sp. CY43202. Next base: position 248,318 of record NZ_JBJNMB010000008.1, on the reverse strand, counting down.
TCGGCCTCGCCCGCCAGCCGCCGCAGCTCTTCGGCCATCGGCGGCAGGCTTTCCATCAAATCCAGTACCCGGGCGATGTTCACCGCGCGGAACTCACTGGGGTTATTGCGCAATCTGTCCAGCGCCGGCATGTGCAGATAGGCCACGTCCGTCTGCACGCCGAGCTCGCGGCTCAGGGAATCGGCGGCCATCTGCGGCTGGAAGTCGAGGAACCCTTCGATGCCGATCACCGCGATGCGCCGCCACGGCAGTTGGCCGGTCAGCGGCAGCGTCGGGATCGCCTGCGGGCTGAGCCAGGTGGCGCGGCGCGTGCCCAGCGGCGTAATGCGCAGATGGTTATTGGTTCCCTCCCCCTGCAGGTTCAACCCGCAGCGCTCCAGCAGCCGCTGTGCGGCAGCGGACAGCGCCGCCACCCGGCCGGGCCCGATCAGGGCATACGGATGCTGCGGCGCCTGCTGCGCCAGCTGCGGCAACGCCGCCAGCGGCATCTCGACCGGCGTGCCGTCCGGCAATCTCGCCAACAGGTCGAGCGAGCCGGAGGAGAAGTAGAGCGCGCTCTGGCCAGAACTGACCACCGCGCAGCGCTTGCCCTGTTCGGCCACGGCAATGGCGCAGCTCAGGCCCGCCAGACCGCCGCCAATCACCACGACGTCAAATCGCATCATCTGCCTCCTGCTCCTGGTCGGCCTGGGCTTCAAGCCCGCATAATCCCTGGTAAACCCAGCTGGTAAATTCGCTCTCGCGCAGCGCATCGCCCCAGGCGATCGGCCGTACGCCTTTCCAGCGTTCGTTGAGGAACTGCGACAGCTGCGCGATGGATTGCTGCGGCGTGCTGACGTTAAAGCGCGTCAGCAGCCCGGCGGCGCGGCAGGCGCAGAGTTCGCCCTGGCAGGTGCCCATGCCGACGCGGGTGCGGCGGCGCAGATCCACCAGGTTATTGACGGTCAGCGAATTGACCGCATAACGCACTTCCCCGGCGGTCACCGCCTCGCATTCGCACACCAGGCTGGTGTCGAGCCGATCGGCCGCCGGCACCTGGCTGGCGCGATCGCCGTGGCGGTAAATCGCCGAACCACGGATGCTGGCGGGCAGTGAAACCACGCTGCGCACCGTTTCCTCCGCCGACTGGCGGGATCCGGGCAACGCGTCCTGCGCGGTGGTGCACGGACGGTTTACGCCAAGCTTTTCGCACACCTTGTCGGTGGCCCACTCCGCCATCAGGCGGTAGGTCATCAGCTTGCCGCCGGTGATGGTGATAAACCCTTCCAGCCCGTCGCGGGCGGCGTGATCGAGCAGCACGATGCCGCGGCTGACGTTGCGTCCGCTGGGATCGTCGTCGCTGGCGACCAGCGGCCGCACCCCGGCATAGGCGCGCAGAATACGGGTCTGCGCCAGGGTGGGCGCCAACAGCGCCCCCTCGCGGATCAGAATGTCCACCTCCTGCGGGGTCACCAGCATGTTGTCAATTTGGTCGTAGTCGATATGGGTCGAGGTGGTGCCGATCAGCGAGATGGTGTCGCCCGGCACCAGGATGTCGGCGTCCGCCGGTTTGCGGCAGCGGTTGATCACCATGTTGTTGATGCGATGGCCGAGGATCAGCAGCGCTCCCTTGGCCGGGAACATGCGAATGCGTAAATCGGCATATTCGGCAATCTGCTGGCCCCAGATACCGGCGGCGTTGACCACCACAGACGCGTGCAGTTCATAGCGCCGCTGATTCTGATGGTCGTAAACGCGCACGCCCGTTACCCGATCGCCGCTGCGCAACAATCCCACCACCTGGTGGTAGGTCAGGATCTGCGCACCGTGCTCGCGCGCGTCCAACATGTTGGCGGCGGTCAGCCGGAAGGGATCGACGGTGCCGTCCGGCACCCGCACCGCGCCGATCAGCGCCGGGTTAGCCGCCGGCTCCAGCCGCAACGCCAGCTGCGGGTCGATCGCTTCGGCGTCGATATCGGCCTGGCGACAGGCGGCGATAAACTGCTGCTGATAGTCCAGCGAGTCTTGCGGCAAGGTGATGAACAGCCCGTCGGTGCGCTCGATACAGTGATGCGCGATGCGTTTCAGGATGCGGTTCTCTTCGATGCATTCGCGCGCCGACTCGCCGTCGGTCACCGCATAGCGCGCGCCGCTGTGCAATAAACCGTGGTTGCGGCCGGTGGCGCCGGTAGCGATGTCGTGGCGCTCCAGCAAAATGCATCGCAGGCCGCGCCGCGCACAGTCGCGGGCAATGCCTGCGCCGGTGGCGCCGCCGCCGATGATGATCACATCCGTTTCGCCGCCGTCAAAATAGCTGCTCATGTCGCTCCCTCAGGATCGGTAGTTATGAGCCTATTGAGCCACGGTTATTGGGGTCTTTGTTTGATAAGGAACAATAACGAACATAAAACGAAATAAAAATGACCACAAAAAACCATCAATGTGATCATAATCACGATTTTTGGACGTTTTTCTATTTCATAACGTTAACGAATCGCTCAAAATCCGCCGTGGTTTCATGAAAGTGTAACAATTGCGCCATTCGTCACAGCGACACCAGGCGTATTTGATGACAATGGCGCTCGTTATGGAACACAAAAACACCACATTCGATATCCGCTCAATCATCAAATGAACGTAAAAGGTCATATTGATGTGATAACAGATAAAGCCATCGGAGGCGCTCATGTTGAGTATTTTTAAGCCAGCCGCACACATCGCCCGTGTGCCGAGCGATAAGGTAGATCCGCTCTACCGTAAGCTGCGCTGGCAAATTTTCCTGGGGATCTTCTTCGGTTACGCCGCCTACTATCTGGTGCGTAAGAACTTCACCCTGGCCATGCCTTACCTGATCGAACAAGGCTTCAGCCGCGGCGACCTCGGCTTCGCGCTGTCGGGCATCTCTATCGCCTACGGCTTCTCCAAATTCATCATGGGTTCGGTTTCCGACCGTTCCAACCCGCGAGTATTCCTGCCTGCCGGCCTGATCCTGGCGGCGGCGGTGATGTTGTTCATGGGCTTCGTACCGTGGGCAACTTCCAGCATCGCGGTGATGTTCGTTCTGCTGTTCCTGTGCGGCTGGTTCCAGGGCATGGGTTGGCCGCCGTGCGGCCGCACCATGGTGCACTGGTGGTCGCAGAAAGAACGCGGCGGCATCGTCTCCATCTGGAACTGCGCCCACAACGTGGGTGGCGGCCTGCCGCCGCTGCTGTTCCTGCTGGGCATGGCCTGGTTCAACGACTGGCACGCGGCGCTGTACATGCCGGCCTTCGGCGCCATCCTGGTGGCCCTGATCGCCTTCGCCCTGATGCGCGATACCCCGCAATCCTGCGGCCTGCCGCCGATTGAAGAGTACAAAAACGACTACCCGGACGACTACAGCGAAAAAGACGAAGAAGAGCTGACCGCCAAGCAGATCTTCATGCAGTACATCCTGCCGAACAAGCTGTTGTGGTACATCGCGGTCGCCAACGTGTTCGTCTACCTGCTGCGTTACGGCATTCTGGACTGGTCACCGACCTACCTGAAAGAAGTGAAGCACTTCGCGCTGGACAAGTCTTCCTGGGCCTACTTCCTGTATGAATACGCCGGTATCCCGGGCACCCTGCTGTGCGGCTGGATGTCGGACAAAGTGTTCAAAGGCAACCGCGGCGCCACCGGCGTGTTCTTCATGACGCTGGTGACCATCGCCACCGTGGTGTTCTGGATGAACCCGGCCGGTAACCCGACCGTGGACATGATCTGTATGCTGGTCATCGGCTTCCTGATCTACGGCCCGGTGATGCTGATCGGCCTGCACGCGCTGGAGCTGGCGCCGAAGAAAGCCGCCGGCACCGCCGCGGGCTTCACCGGCCTGTTCGGCTACCTGGGCGGCTCGGTTGCGGCCAGCGCCATCGTCGGTTACACCGTAGACTTCTTCGGTTGGGACGGCGGCTTCATGGTGATGATCGGCGGCGGCGTGCTGGCGGTTATCCTGCTGCTGCTGACCATGCTGAACGAGAAGAAACACCACGCGGAAATCGCTGCCGGCAAGCGCGGCTAACCGTCACACGACTTTTGCATGATTTAAAGGCCGCCCTGCGGCCTTTTTACTACCCTGCCCCCAACAACACGGAGAAAACGGAATGCGGACTCAAGTCAAAGCCCTGCTGACAGGGATCATTCTCGCCACCTCAATGGTCAGCGCCGCCCAGGCGGCGGACAAAGTGGTGATCGCCCACCGCGGCGCCAGCGGCTACCTGCCGGAACACACTCTGCCGGCGAAGGCAATGGCCTACGCGCAGGGCGCCGATTACCTCGAACAAGATCTGGTGATGACCAAAGACAACGAGCTGGTGGTGCTGCACGACCATTACCTCGATCGCGTCACCGACGTCGCCGAACGCTTCCCGGACCGCGCGCGTAAAGACGGCCGTTATTACGCCATCGACTTTACGCTGGCGGAGATCAAATCGCTGAAGTTTACCGAAGGCTTTGACATCGAAAACGGCAAGAAGGTACAGGGCTACCCAGGCCGCTTCCCGATGGGCAAATCCGACTTCCGCGTCCACACCTTCCAGGAAGAGATCGAGTTCGTACAGGGTCTGAACCATTCGACCGGCAAAAACATCGGCATCTATCCTGAAATCAAAGCGCCTTGGTTCCACAAGCAGGAAGGCAAAGACATCTCCAGCAAAGTGCTGGCGGTGCTCAAGCAGTACGGTTACACCGGCAAGAACGACAACGTCTACCTGCAGTGCTTCGACGCCAACGAACTCAAACGCATCAAGAACGAGCTGGAGCCGAAGCTGGGCATGGATCTGAAGCTGGTTCAGCTGATCGCCTACAACGACTGGCAGGAAACCTACGAGCAGAAAGCCGACGGCAAGTGGGTGGAATACGACTATGACTGGATGTTCAAACCGGGCGCGATGAAGAAAATCGCTCAGTATGCCGACGGCATCGGGCCGGACTACCACATGCTGGTGGTGGCGGATCAATCCAAGCCGGGCCACATCGTGCTGACCGACATGGTGAAAGAAGCGCACGCCAGCAAGCTGGCGGTGCATCCGTTCACCATCCGCGCCGATGCGCTGCCGAAGTACGTGACCGACGTGAACCAACTGTATGACGTGATTTACAACCAGGCCGGCGTCGACGGCGTGTTCACCGACTTCCCGGACAAGGGCGTGCAGTTCCTGCAGAAGCAGGGCCAGCACAAGTAATGCCAAGGGCGCCGCAAGGCGCCCTTGTTATTTCAGAGAAACGGCCTGGTTATTTCAGAGGAACATCTTGCGCAGGTAGTGCGGCACCGCGTTATCGACATTGGAGCCGATCACTTCCAGCTCCGGCAGCATATCCTTCAGGCGCTGATGCGCGTCGCGCATGATGCAGCCCTTGCCGGCCATCGACAGCATCTCCAGATCGTTCATACCGTCGCCGAAGGCGATGCACTCTTGCAGCGTATAGCCGATGATCTTGGCCACTTCTTCCAGCGCATGCCCTTTCGACACGCCGCCCGCCATCACTTCCAGACAGGTCGGGAACGAGAAGCTGACGTTGACCCGATCGCCCCAGCGCGCGTTGATGGCGTCTTCCACCTGCAGCAACCGCTCATGATCTTCACAGGTAAAGTAAACCTTGCAGACGCCGTCGGTTTCCAGCAGGCCCGGCTCAAACAGCTGATATTTGAATACCGACTCCTGGAAGAACTCTTCCTGCTCCGGGCTTTCGCGGTTGATGAACCAGTCATCGTTACGGTAGACGTTGGTGGTTATCTCCGGATCGTCGTGCAGCATGCCGTACAGATCGCGGGCGATATCCTCGTCCAGGTTGTGGCTGAAGATCAGCTCGCCGGCCGTGTTGTGCACCCGCGCGCCGTTGGAGGTGATCATAAAGGCGCTGATCTCCAGACTGTCGCGGATCTGCGCCACGTCGATGTGGTGGCGGCCGGTGGCGAACACGAAATGCACGCCGCGCTGGGTCAGCAACTTCAGCGTTTCTTTGGCGTACGGCGACAGGGTATGGTCGGGAGACAGCAGCGTGCCATCTAAATCGGAAGCGACGACGTGATACATAGCGTTATGTTCTAACCTCTGATGGAGTTGTCGGCGGCAGCGCGCCACCTAAGTGTTGAGCAAAGAAGCGCAGGATTGCGTTCAGTGCTTCGGCGCGCATCGCGTCCCGCTCGAACAGGATCTCATGGCGTGCGCCGTTGATAACCCACGGAAGCCCCCCTTCGCAAGGGCGCCCCGCGTCTGACAGAGCCTGACAAAAAGCCTGGTGCGAACGGTTGTCAACCACCCGTTCCTCACCGGCTTGCAAAAGCAACAGCGGCGTTGTTATCTCCCCGGCCTGCGCGATAATCTGCCGGCCGGCGCGGATGCTCTCCCGCACCCAATGGTAGGTCGGTCCGCCCACCTGCAGCTCGGGGTAATCGGCGTAATAGCGCAGGCTACGCCGGTAGCGTTCGCGGCTGTGGGTCAACACGTTGACCACATAAGGCAGCGGCCGCCACTGGCCGGTGCCCACCGCGTAGTAGTCGCGGATCGCCGGACGGGTCTCCGCCCAGTCGAGGATGCGGTCGGCCAGCCAGCCCGGCATCGGCAACTGGATGCCGAACATCGGCGCGCAAAACGCCGCCGCATCGAACGCCTGCGGCCGGCGTTGCAGGAACTGCGCCAGGATCGCGCCGCCCATCGAATGCGCCAGCGCGAAGCGCTGCCGGTAACCGCGCGACTCGACTTCGCGCTGCCAAAGCTGCTCGAAATCGTCCACGTAGTCGGCGAAGTTTACCACATGACCGCGGTGCGTATCCGCCAGTAAACGCCCGGAACGCCCTTGGCCGCGATGATCGACGATCACCACGTCGTAACCGCAGTGGAACAGATCGTAGGCCACCTCGGGGTATTTCACGTAGCTTTCGATGCGGCCGGGGCTGACCACCACCACGCGCTGATGCCGCGCGGAACTGAAACGCACAAAGCGGATCGGCACGCCGTCCACGCCGCTGAACTCGCCTTCTTCGCGCTGCCGCCAGAAATCCAGCAGCGGCCCGGTGGCGAAGGCAGCGAACTGCGTTTCACGCGTTAACCAGTCATCGGAGCTGAGAGTGAACGAGGTCATCGAGAGCGTTTTCCCTGTGGAGCCGGCGGAAAATGTGACCGCTGGCACAAGAAATCATACTAGCGTATTGTGATTCAATTCTGACAAAAAACGGCGCCGCCTCGGCGCATTGTGGCACAAAACGACACTTTCAGGGAGCCGAGAACCATGACCTTGGACTGGTGGTTAACCTACCTGCTGACCACGCTTATCCTTAGCCTGTCCCCTGGATCCGGCGCCATCAACACCATGAGCACCGGCATCAGCCACGGCTATCGCGGCGCCGCCGCGTCAATCGCCGGGCTGCAGGTCGGGTTGAGCGCGCACATCGTGCTGGTGGGCATCGGTCTCGGCGCGCTGATTTCTCAATCATTGCTGGCGTTCGAACTGCTGAAATGGTTGGGCGCAGCCTACCTGGTGTGGCTCGGCATCCAGCAATGGCGCGCCGCCGGCGCGCTGGATCTGCATGCGCTGGCGGGCAGCATGCCGCGCCGCCGTCTGTTCCGCCGCGCGGTGCTGGTCAACCTGACCAACCCGAAAAGCATCGTGTTCCTCGCCGCGCTGTTCCCGCAGTTCATCTTGCCCAATCAACCGCAGGCCGAGCAGTACCTGGTGCTCGGCGTCACCACCGTGGTGGTGGATATTCTGGTGATGATCGGTTACGCCACCCTGGCGACGCGCATCGCCGGCTGGCTGAAAACGCCGCGCCAGATGCAGCTGCTTAACCGGGTGTTCGGTTCACTGTTCATTCTGGTGGCGGGGCTGCTGGCGACCGCCCGCAAAGCCTGACAAAAAAGGCCGGGCATCGCTGCTCGGCCTTGGGCATCTCACCGCCGGTCAGCGGGTAAAGATCAGGTGTAACCCGAAGCCGGTGAACAGCACGCCCGCCACCCCGTCGATCCACTTGGCCAACCGCTGATAGCCGCGGCGCATCGCCGGCAGCGCGAACACCACCGCCACCAGGCTGAACCAGACGAAGGTCTCGGCGACGATCAGCAGGAACAGTCCCCAGCGCGCGCCGGCGCCGACGCTGTCACCGACGAACAGCGAGAACACGCTGCCGAAATAGATCACCGCTTTCGGGTTGGACAGGTTGGTCAGGAAGCCGCGAATAAAGCTGCGCCCGGCCTTCGGCAACGCCACCTGGGCCTCCGCCGCCGGAGCAGCTTGCTGCGCCCGCGCGGAACGCAGCAGTTGCCACCCCATCCAGCACAGGTAAATGCCGCCGCCGACCATGATGACCTGATGCAGCCAGGCCATCTTCTGCAGGATCAGATGCAGCCCCATCAACGCCACGCCGGCCCAAACCACGATGCCGAGCGAAATGCCGACCACGCCCATCATCGCCTCACGGCGCGAACGGCTGGCGGCGGTTTGCGACACGAAAAAGAAGTCCGGCCCCGGGCTCATCAGCGCAATCAGATGCACCAGCGCCACGGTGAGAAACAGCATCAGCATGATTTATCGCCCTCAGTCTTCATCATTGTCGAGATGGTCGCGGATCATCGCCATAAAGGGCGCGCCGAAACGCTCCAGTTTGCGCTGGCCGACGCCGTTGACGCTCAGCAGATCGCCGGCCTTGATCGGCATCTGCTCGGCCATTTCCAGCAGCGTGGCGTCGTTGAACACCACGTAGGGCGGAATGTTTTCTTCGTCGGCGATCGATTTGCGCAGTTTGCGCAGCTTGGCGAACAGCTTGCGATCGTAATTGCCGCCGTAGGATTTCTGGTTGGTGCTGCTGCGCGACTTCAGGCTCTGAATACGCGGCACCGCCAGCTGCAGCGCCACCTCGCCGCGCAACACCGGACGCGCCGCCTCGGTCAATTGCAGCGCCGAGTGCATGGCGATGTTCTGGGTGATAAAGCCCAGGTGGATCAGCTGACGCAGCACGCTGGTCCAGTGTTCGGTGGTTTGATCGCGGCCGATGCCGTACACCGGCAGCTTGTCGTGACCGTATTCACGAATGCGTTGGTTGTTGGAGCCGCGCAGCACTTCCACGATGTACCCGAGGCCAAAGCGCTGGCCGACGCGGTACACGCAGGACAGCGCCTTGCGCGCGTCCTCCAGCCCGTCGTAGCGCTTGGGCGGATCGAGGCAGATGTCGCAGTTGCCGCAGTTCTCGTGCTTGCCTTCGCCGAAGTAGTTGAGCAGCACCAGGCGACGGCAGGTTTGCGCCTCGGCGAAAGCGCCCATGGCGTTCAGCTTGTGGCGTTCGATGTCCAGCTGTTGCCCGGCGGGTTTCTCCTCCAGGCAGCGGCGCAGCCAGGCCATGTCGGCCGGATCGTACAGCAGGATGGCTTCGGCCGGCAGGCCGTCGCGCCCGGCGCGGCCGGTCTCCTGATAATAGGATTCGATATTGCGCGGGATGTCGAAATGCACCACGAAGCGCACGTTGGGTTTGTTGATGCCCATGCCGAAGGCGACGGTGGCCACCACCACCTGCAGATCGTCGCGCTGGAACGCTTCCTGCACCTGCGCGCGGCGATCGTTGTCCAGCCCGGCGTGGTAGGCACCGACGCTCAGCCCGCGGCTTTGCAGGCGCGCAGCGGTGTCTTCCACCTTGGCGCGGCTGTTGCAATAGATAATGCCGCTCTTGCCGCGCTGATCCTGCACGAAGCGCCACAGCTGGTCGAGCGGTTTGAATTTTTCCACCAGCGTGTAGCGGATGTTCGGCCGGTCGAAGCTACTGACCTGCACCAGCGGATCCTGCAGCGACAGCAGACGCACGATATCGCCGCGGGTGGACTCGTCGGCGGTGGCGGTCAACGCGATCACCGGCATCGACGGGAAGCGCTGTTTCAGCTGGCCCAGCGCGCGATATTCCGGCCGGAAGTCATGGCCCCACTGCGAGATGCAGTGCGCCTCATCCACCGCCAGCATTGCCGGTGGGCAGTGGTCGAGCAGGTTGAGGAAGCTTTCCATCATCAGCCGTTCCGGCGCGATGTACAGCATCTTGATGTTACCGTTGCGGCAACCGGCCATGACGTCCAGCTGCTCCTCGCGGGTTTGCGTCGAGTTATAGCAGGCGGCGGAAACGCCGTAGGCCAACAGTTGGTCGACCTGGTCCTTCATCAGCGAGATCAGAGGGGAAACGACCAGCGTCAGGCCGTCCATCACCAGCGCCGGGATTTGGTAGCACAACGACTTGCCGCCGCCGGTCGGCATCACCACCAGGCAATCCTGCCCGCCGATCGCGGCGTTGATAATCGTTTGCTGCCCCGGACGGAATTGCTGGTAGCCAAAGGTATCGCGCAATACCTGCTCGGCCAGCAACTCTCTGTTAATCACTGCTGCGGTTGACACACACTTCCCCATTTTTTCATCGGTACACACCCAGCGGGTATGATTACATAATATCGTTCAGCATGACACCAACGCCCACCCGTGTCTGCCGGAAGTTATAGTCGATCAGCGATTCGCCGTAGCCGCTGAATACCTGGGTATAGAAACGCACGTTGCGGGTGATCGGATAGCTCCAGCCCAGCTCCGCGCCGCCGTAGCCGCTGTTCCAGTTATAGTGGCTGTCGACGCTGAACACGCTGTCGCCCCAGGCGTAACCGACCTTCAACCGGTAGTATCCCATGTATTTGGTGATGTCCGGGTTGTCGTCGTTGCTCGAGCTCTCCGAGAAGCGGAACCAGGGCTTGAGATCCACCTGCCAGTTGCCGTTTTGCGCCATCAGCCGCGCATAGCCGCGATTCCAGCTGCGCGACGTCGGATCCGAGCGGCCGTTAGATTGATGGTTCACGCCGATTTCAACATCGCGCAGCGTCCAACCGGCAAAACGGTAATCGGTCGCCCACCCCACGAACAGCTGCGGCTCGTAGTTGGTTTCGCGGAACGGCGAAGACTCGCCGCGGTTGGACAATTGCCACCAGGAGCGCTGAGTATAAGACGCGCCGAGCACCGAGTTGTCGCCGGCAATGCCCCGCCACAGCGGAAACGCCAGGCTAAGTTGGTATTTCACCTCGTCCTTGCGCGCCTTGTCGCCCCAGTTGTACGTCTTGATGGCCTCTTTGTTGATATCACTGGTGTCGGTGTACAGCAGATAATTGGGATCGTAAGGATACAGCGTGAACGGATTCTCGTGCTCCTGCAGCAGGTTGGCGATAATGCTGCCGCGCACCGCCGGCTTATCGTGAATCTGCTGCTCTTTGGCTTCCTCAGCCAATGCCAGCGCCGGCATCAGCAGCGTGGCGGAAACGATCCCTGACAAAATGCGCATAACCTCTCCTCACTCCAACGAAAAAGGGCAAGCCCGGAAAAAATCAGGCCATTTTACACACAAAGGGCGTTTTACCGCAGCGCAGGCCGGTTTTATTGGAATAGTCTGGAAAGCAACAAAGGTTAAGCATAAAATCAACATCTCATTAACCTGGACTGACCAGTTAGCTCCCTTAAAACGCAAAAGAAAAATGGAAACCCGCTATGTCGACCACACCACTGACCCTGGAAGCCGCCCGCCGCAAGATCGGCGAAATCTTTGTCTACCACATGCCGTTCAACCGCGAGCTTGGCCTGGAGCTGCGCCGCTTCGACGATGACTACGTCGAGCTGAGCTTCACCAACCAGCGCAAGCTGGTGGGCAACGCCGCACAGGAAATTCTGCACGGCGGCGTGATCGCCGCGGTGCTCGACGTCGCCGCCGGGCTGGCTTGCGCCGGCGGCGTGCTGACGCGCCTGGAGCCGCTGATCGAAGAAGAGATCGCCGCCAAGCTGTCGCGCATGGGCACCATCGATCTGCGCGTCGACTATCTGCGCCCCGGCCGCGGTGAACACTTCGTCGCCTCCGCCAACGTGCTGCGCAGCGGCAACAAGGTCGCCGTGGCGCGCGTAGAACTGCATAACCACGACGGCCTGCATATCGCGACCGCCACCGCCACCTATCTGGTCGGCTGATGATTGTGTGCGGTGAGCGTCTTCAGTACACTCACCGCATCTTAAGTTCCCCACCAGAGTGACGTCATGGACGCAAAGCAAACGCGTCAGGGCATTTTCTTCGCCCTGGCCGCCTATTTTATGTGGGGCATTGCCCCGGCCTATTTCAAACTGATCCAGCAAGTGTCCGCGGACGAGATCCTCACCCACCGGATCATCTGGTCGTTTTTCTTCATGCTGGCGCTGATCACGCTGGGCCGCAACTGGCCTAAAGTGCGCGCCGCCTGCCAAAACCGCAAACGACTGCTGCTGCTGGCGGTCACCGCGCTGTTGATCGGCGGCAACTGGCTGCTGTTCATCTGGGCGGTGAACAATCACCATATGCTGGAAGCCAGCCTGGGCTACTTCATCAACCCGCTGGTTAACGTGCTGCTGGGGATGCTGTTTCTCGGCGAGCGCTTTCGTCGCATGCAGTGGGTGGCGGTGGCGCTAGCATTCACCGGGGTACTGGTGCAGCTCTGGCAGTTCGGCTCGTTGCCGATCATCGGTCTGGGGCTGGCGTTCAGCTTCGCTTTCTACGGCCTGCTGCGCAAGAAAATCGCCATCGACGCCCAGACCGGCATGCTGATTGAGACGCTGTGGCTGCTGCCGGTGGCGGCCGCCTATCTGTTCCTGTTCGCCGACAGCCCCACCAGCCACCTTAGCGCCAACCCGTGGTCGCTGAACCTGCTGCTGGTCGCCGCCGGCATCGTCACCACCGTGCCGCTGCTGTGCTTCACCGCGGCGGCCACCCGGCTGCGCCTGTCGACGCTCGGTTTCTTCCAGTATCTCGGCCCGACGCTGATGTTCCTGCTGGCGGTCACCTTCTACGGTGAGACCATCGGCCAGGACAAGCTGGTGACCTTCGGCTTTATCTGGGCGGCGCTGATCCTGTTCACCCTCGATGCACTCTACACCCAACGCAAGCTGCGCTGAGCCCGGCGCCGCCGGGTTACAGCCAGTTCTTGCGCTTGAAGTACAGGTAAGGTGCCAGGCCGGCCAGGATCATCAGCGTGATGGCGCCCGGGTAGCCGAATGACCATTTCAGCTCCGGCATGAATTCGAAGTTCATGCCGTAGCTGGAAGCCACCAGCGTCGGCGGCAGGAACACCACCGACACCACCGAGAAGATCTTGATGATGCGGTTCTGCTCGATGTTGATGAAGCCCATCGCCGCCTGCATCAGGAAGTTCACCTTCTGGAACAGCGATTCGTTGTGCGGCAGCAGGGATTCGATGTCGCGCAGCACTTCACGCGCCTGCTCCAGCTGGCCGGTCGGCAGACGCGCCTTACGTACCAGGAAGTTGAGCGCGCGCTGGGTATCCATCAGGCACAAACGCACCTTCCAGCCGATATCTTCCAGCTCCGCCAGCGTCGACAACGCAGCATCGTATTCATCGCCCTGATGCCCTTCCATGATCACCCGGCTGAGCTGCTCCAGATCGCTGTAGATGTTTTCTATCTCGTCCGCCAGCTGTTCAATCTTGGTTTCAAACAGATCCAACAGCAGTTCGTAGGCGTTGCCTTCGAGCATGGTTTGGTTGCGGGCGCGCATGCGGTACAGACGAAACGCCGGCAGCTCACGCTCGCGCAGGGTATACAGGCGGCCGTCGCGAATGGTGAAGGCCACCGTGGAGTTGCCGGCGTGATCTTCCGCATCTTCAAAGTAGAAGAAGGAGTGGATATGCAGACCGTCTTCGTCTTCGAAGAAACGGGCGGAGGCTTCGATGTCGTCCAGTTCGGGACGCGTCGCCAAGCTTTGTCCCAGCTCATTCTGCACGCGCTCACGCTCGCCCTCTTCCGGCTCGACCAGATCAACCCACAGTGATGACGTGAGATCATCCGAGTCGTCCAGTTCCAGACGGGACAAGCGGCGGTTATCTAATTTAAAAGCGCTCAGCATGTGCCAAAACTCCGTGAAGGTAACGGGTGCGGACAACGCGTTGAAGCACAGAAACAGAGGGGATGCGTATCACCGATTGTTTCAGACCATGAAGAGATCTGACTCATAGCGACGCTTTGCGGGGTCGCCGACAACCACGAAGGCTATCAGCAAAAACGGAGAGCCTTAGAAGTTATACCTGCGGCGCAGGTCAGTGAGCCAGTATCTACTGGGTGTGTCCAAGGCGTCTGTCCTCAATGATAATAGTGCGCGCATGTTACGCCGAGAGGAAAAAGCCTGTCAACACGTTAGGCGGGATAATTGCGCAACAAATCATCACGATGATCAATGGTAAAAATGGCGCTTAAACCGTGCTGAAAAAGTCGCGGCGATCGCTTACCGCCACCAAGAATGTTGTTAAGATGACGTCACCCTAATGGTACGACAAGCATGCGGATTTAAATGATGAAACAGATTACCGCCCATGAACTGACCGCGATGAGCGAACAGGCCGCCAGCGTGGCCCGCCTGCGCGCGCACCGCACCTTACACGAAGAGTTGAGCGACCCGGTGCAACGCCTGGCGATCGCCATGGAGCCCGGCACCTATATCCGCCCGCATCGCCACCCGCAAACCTGGGAGCTGCTGACGCCGCTGCGCGGTCGTTTTGTGGTGCTGCAGTTCAACGATGACGGCGTCGTCACGCAGCGCACCCTGCTCGGCGAAGAAACCAAAGTGCTGGAGATGCCGGCATTTACCTGGCATGCGGTGCTGTCGGTCGATGCCGGCGGCGTGGTGTTCGAAGTGAAGCAGGGCCCGTATCAGGCGCTGACCGAAGAGGACTGCATGCCGTGGGCGCCGCAGGAAGGCGGCGAAGGCACCGAAGCGGTGATGCGCTGGTATGCCACCGCGCAAGTCGGCGATCGCTACCCTCACTGATGATGAACGATTGCAGGGGCCTGCCCCTGCAACTTCCCCCTCGCTTTATACCGTTTCCAGGCGAGCGTATGCCGCCACCAACCACTTGATGCCCTCGCCGGGGAAAGCGATCTGCAGCCGGCTGTGCTCGCCGCTGCCTTCCAGATTGACGATGGTGCCTTCGCCAAACTTGGGATGGCGCACGCGCTGGCCCAGCTTATAGCCGGTATCGTTCTCACTGATTGGCGTGCCCATGCGACGGTGATTGACCGGGCGCGATACGCTGGCGCGCAGGCGCACTTCTTCCACGCACTCTTCCGGCAGTTCGCCGATAAAGCGCGACGGCCGATGATAAACCTCTTTGCCGTACAGACGGCGCGTTTCCGCATAGGTCAGCGTCAGCTTCTGCATGGCGCGCGTTACGCCCACATAGGCCAGACGGCGCTCCTCTTCCAGGCGGCCGCCTTCATCCAGCGACATCTGGCTCGGGAACATGCCTTCTTCCATGCCGACGATAAACACCAGCGGGAATTCCAGCCCTTTGGCCGAGTGCAGGGTCATCAGCTGCACCGCATCCTGATAGGCGTCGGCCTGGCCTTCGCCCGCTTCCAGCGCCGCATGCGACAGGAACGCCTGCAGCGGCATCAGATCCTGATCTTCTTCCTGATAGCTGAACTGGCGCGTCGCCGTCACCAGTTCCTCAAGGTTTTCGATACGCGCCTGCCCCTTTTCGCCCTTTTCCTGCTCATACATGATGAACAACCCGGAATCGCGGATCACCCGGTCGGTCTGCACGTGCAGCGGCATATCGGCGGTTTCATGAGCCAGCGACTCCACCAGCTCGATGAAGCGCTGCAGCGCCGACGCGGCGCGGCCGGCCAGAACCTTGTCCTGCATCAGTTCGCGCGTCGCCTGCCACAACGTCAGTTGGCGATCGCGCGCCGCCTGGCGCACCACGTCGAGGGTGCGGTCGCCGATGCCGCGCGTCGGGGTGTTGACCACGCGCTCGAAGGCCGCGTCGTCGTTGCGGTTGGAGATCAGGCGCAGGTAAGCCAGCGCATCCTTGATTTCCTGACGTTCGAAGAAGCGTTGGCCGCCGTAGATGCGGTACGGCATCGCCGTCTGTAGCAGCGCCTCTTCCAGCACGCGCGACTGGGCGTTGCTGCGGTACAAGATGGCGCAGTCGTTCAGCGCGCCGCCGTTGTCTTGCCAGGTCTTGATGCGGTTGACCACGAAGCGCGCTTCGTCGAGTTCGTTGAAGGCGCAGTAGAGGGAAATCGGCTCGCCTTCGCCGCCTTCGGTCCACAGGTTTTTGCCCATGCGCCCGTCGTTGTTGGCGATCAGGGTGTTGGCCGCTTTCAGGATGTTGCTGGTGGAACGGTAGTTCTGCTCCAGGCGGATGGTTTCCGCGCCGGGGAAATCCTTCAGGAAGCGCTGGATGTTTTCCACCTGCGCGCCGCGCCAGCCGTAGATCGACTGGTCATCGTCGCCGACGATCATCACGTTGCTGTTGCCGCCCGCCAGCAGACGGATCCAGGCGTACTGGATGCTGTTGGTATCCTGGAATTCGTCCACCAGCACGTTGGTGAAACGCTCGCGGTAGTGGTTGAGGATATGCGGCTTGTTCAGCCACAGCTCGTGCGCGCGCAGCAGCAGCTCAGCGAAATCCACCAGCCCCGCGCGATCGCAGGCTTCCTGATAGGCCTGGTAGATGCGCAGCCAGGTGGCCTCCACCGGGTTGTTGTAGGTTTCGACGTGCTGCGGGCGCAGGCCCTCATCTTTCTTGCCGTTGATGTACCACATCGCCTGACGCGGCGGCCACTGCTTCTCGTCGACGTTCAGCGCCTTGATGATGCGCTTGAGCAGCCGCAGCTGGTCGTCGCTGTCGAGGATCTGGAAATCCTGCGGCAGGTTGGCTTCCAGATGATGAGCGCGCAGCAGGCGGTGCGCCAGACCGTGGAAAGTGCCGATCCACATGCCGCCCTGGCTGGTGCCGATCAGATGTTCGATACGGTGGCGCATTTCCGCCGCCGCCTTGTTGGTGAAGGTCACCGCCATGATCGAATACGGTGAGCAGTTCTCCACCGACAGCAGCCAGGCGATGCGATGCACCAGCACCCGCGTCTTGCCGCTGCCCGCTCCGGCCAGAACCAACAGGTTGCTGCGCGGCGCCGCCACGGCTTCACGTTGTTTTTCATTCAGGCTGTCGAGCAGATCGGAGACGTCCATAGGCACCACTAATGGTTAAGGGAAAACCCGCCGGTGACGGGTTTTTCACTGGAAATTTATACAGAGTTCTGGCAGGGATTATAACAATGCTGTCAGCGATGCCAACTGCGAAATCTCAATATGCGGCAGCAGGCGGCTGTCGGCGGCCTGCATCAGGCAGCGTTGCCGATCGTTGATCCAACAGGCCTGCAGCCCCGCGCGCAGCGCGCCGGCGACGTCGGTAGTCAGATCGTCGCCCACGTGCAGGATCTGCTCGGGCGCCACGCCCAGCCGCTCGACGGCCAGGTGATACATGTCCTGATACGGCTTGGCGCGCCCGTCCGGCCCGGAACGCAGCACAAACTGAAAGTAGCCGTCCAGGCCGCACTGCGCCGGATCGGCGTTGCCGTTGGTGATCGCCACCAGCGGGTAGCGCGCGGCCAGCGCCTTCAGCGTGGCGTGGGTCGCTTCCGGCACCTCGATGCGGCTGCGCCACAGCGCGAAGTTTTGCATTGCCGCATCGGCCCCGATCGCCGCTTCGGCGTCGCGCAGCCCCTGCCGGCTCAGCGCCAGATGAATGGCGCGCCAGCGCCACTGGGTGACGTCGTGGTAGATCTCCGGATCCTGCTCGCGCAGCTCCTGGCGCAGGCGGTGGAAATCCGCCGACTGGAAGCTGTTCAGGCCGGGATGGTAGCTCTGCAGGAAGGCCACCGACTGCTGCTCGGTTTGCCGGATCACCGGACGGTTATCATACAGCGTGTCGTCCAGATCGAAAGTCAGCGCCGCCAGCGGGCGCAGCGGGCGATAAAAATGCATCAGGATTTCCCCCGTTTGGCGCGCGGATGCGCGGCATCGTACACGTTCGCCAGATGTTGAAAGTCGAGGTGGGTATAAATTTGCGTGGTGGTCAGGTTGGCGTGGCCGAGCAGCTCCTGCACCGCACGCAGATCGCCGCTCGACTCCAGCATGTGGGTCGCGAAGGAGTGACGCAGTTTGTGCGGGTGAATATGGCTGTTGACGCCCTGTTTCACGCCCCATTCGGCGAAGCGCTTTTGCACGTTGCGCGTCGAGATGCGCCGCCCCTGATTGGACAGGAACATCGCGTCATCTTCCGGCCCGAACAGATCGCGCATCGCCAGCCAGTGTTCCAGCCAGGTGACGGCGGTGCGGCCGATCGGCAATTTGCGCTCTTTGCTGCCTTTCCCCATCACCCACACCTCGCCGGCCGCCATATCGACATGGCGGCAATCCAGCCCCACCAGCTCGGAGAGACGCAGGCCGGCGCCGTACATCACCTCCAGCATGGCGCGATCCCGCACCGCCAGCGGATCGTTGAGATCGATCTCCAGCAGCTGGTTCATTTCATCGACGTCGATATTTTTCGGCAGATGGCGACCGCTGCGCGGCGTGCGGATGCCTTTGGCCGGGTTGGCGTGCAGCACGCCCTGGCTGACCAGCCAGTCGAGGAAACTGCGCAACGAAGAGAGCCGCAGCGCCAGGCTGGCAGACTGCAGGCCGGCGCGTTTGCTGCGCACCGCCAGCATGCGCACCCGGGCGGCGTCCAGCGCCGCCCAGTCGGTGACGCCGATCTCCTGCGCCAGGCGCATCAGCGCCGCCAGTTGGCGTGAATAGCTGAGCTGCGTCAGTGGGCTGAGTTGCCGTTCTACCTTGAGATAACGCAGAAACGCGTCCACCGGCTGCTGCAGGCTGGGCGCAATCGGCGTCATGCGCGTTCGACCCAGCGTTCCAGCAGCTCTGGCAGCATGCGCGCCAGTTGATTGAGCATCACCGTGCCCATGCCCTGCTGATAGTGCTGCGTATCGCGGCTGCTGAAGATCACCATGCCCAGTTCGCCGTCGTCGCCCAGCATCGACAGCGCCACCGAACCAATCTGGCCAATCTGTTTGGCCTGCGGCAACAGCAGCAGCAGTTCGGGGCCGTTCAGGCCGCCGAGGTAGTGTTGTTCGCTGCCCAGTCGCTGAATGCGGAACGGCTCGAACGCCGAACGCGTCAGCGCCAGGTGGGTGAAATCAGAAGGCGCGCCGATCTTCCAGCGTTCGGCAAACAGGCGCACCGTGGCGCCGGCTAAACCGAAGCCGCGCGCCCAGCGCTGCAGCCGATTGAGCATGTCCTGCAGGCTGTCGGCGGTGGCCAAATCGGCCTGCAGGTGCAGCAACCGGGCGAACAGCCCTTCGTTGGCGCTGGCCTGCTCCATCAACAGCGTGATCTCTTCTTCCAGCCGTTCGATGTGATTGCGCTGGCGGGCCAGATGCCATTCCACCAGCGAAACAGTGCCGCGCACCGGGTGCGGCACACGCATCTGCTCAACCTGGCGCGCGTTGCGAATAAAGAAATCCGGGTTCTGCAGCAGGTACTGCATCACGGTGTCGTCATCCAGCGCCAGGCCAGCGACGCTCTGTTCTTCTACGCTTTTCATAGATGAATAAATCCGTCATAGACATGGGTTGCCGGACCGGTCATAAACAGCGGGTTGCCCGGCCCTTTCCAGCGAATATGCAGGCTGCCGCCCGGCAGTTCTACATGCACCTCTTCTGACAGCAATTCCTGTTGGATCCCCACCGCCACCGCCGCACAGGCGCCGCTGCCGCAGGCCTGCGTTTCGCCGGCGCCGCGTTCATAAACGCGCAGCTTGATGTGATCGCGGCTCACCACCTGCATAAAGCCGATGTTGGCCCGTTCCGGGAAGCGTTCATGCCCTTCCAGCACCGGCCCGAGCCGCTCCACCTTGGCGGTTTTTACATCATCCACCTGCAAAACACAATGCGGGTTACCCATCGACACCACACCGCACAGCACGGTATGTTCCGCCGCGCGCATGATGTAGGTCTTTTCAGCCTTAGTAGCGCGGAACGGCACCGCCTGCGGGTCGAAATTCGGTTCGCCCATGTTGACGCACACCAGATCGTCGTCGGTGACGCTGAGCACCATGCGCCCGGTTTGGGTGCTGACACGGATGTCGCGCTTGTTGGTCAGCCCTTTCAGCCGTACGAAACGCGCGAAGCAACGCGCGCCGTTGCCGCACTGCGCCACTTCGCTGCCGTCGGCGTTAAAAATTCGGTAGTGAAAATCCAGTTCGGGATCGTAAGGCGGTTCTACCACCAGCATCTGGTCAAAGCCGACGCCCAGGTGCCGATCGGCCAACCGGCGGATCAGCTCAGGTGAAAAATAGACATTCTGTGTAACGGCATCGACCACCATAAAGTCGTTGCCCAGACCGTGCATTTTGGAGAACTGCATATCATACTCCGCTATCTGGACGCGCTATCCGTCTTGATGTTGCGGTGGCGCTCGCTACCGCAAACCGGGGTTTACTGGTCAACCATCGACGGTTTTTGCTGAGAGCCAGACTGCTCCTGCTGGTTCTTTTGCACCTGATCGCCCGTTTGCACCGGCGGCTTGGCCGGTTTCTGGCTGGCGGGATCGGCAGGCGGGAAGTAAAGCGGGCCTTTCAGACCGCAGCCGGCGAGGCCGGTAACCAGAACTGCCATCAGCGCATAGCGTAGTTGTTTTTTCATTTGCATTAATGCCTGTAATTCATGCGTCCAAGGTCTCTATAATCGCAGGTGGATCATGAAAAGCAATAGGAATTGAATATGAACGACAGTGAGTTTCACCAGTTGGCCGACCAGCTGATGCTGAATATTGAAGAGACACTGGACGATTTTGACGGCGATGCGGATATCGATTACGAAACCAATGGCGGCGTAATGACGCTGAGCTTCGAAAACGGCACCAAAATCGTCATCAACCGCCAGGAGCCGCTGCACCAGGTGTGGCTCGCCACCAAGGCCGGCGGTTATCACTTCAACTACCGCGACGGCATTTGGCTATGCGATCGCAGCGGGCAGCCGTTTTATCAGCTGCTCAGCGAAGCGGCCAGCGCGCAGGCCGGCGAGGAACTGCATTTTTCCTGAGGCTAAGCAGGGCTCGGCAACCGAGCCCTTGCGGCGTCAATGCAGCTGGAACTGCTGTTTCAGCGGCTGAGCGGCGCCGTCGGCCACCGTCACGCACAGGCTGGACAGCACGTTGCTGCGGAACGGGATCACCTGCGTGCGCCCGTCGAGTTGCACGATCTGATAGAACTGCGGCAGATTGAAGTTGATGAAGCTGGAGCCGTAGGTGAAGCGATCGTGCGACGAGGAGTAGAAGCGGCTGACGTCGCGCACCAGCTCCTCTTTACTGCCCTCGCAGTGGTGATACACCTCCACCCGATTCGACTCATCCAGAATATAGATGTTGAAGCCCTTGTCGTCTGAGGTGTCTTCGAAGAAGAACTGGATGATCCCCTCGCTGGCGAAGCCGTCCACCACCGGCGGCAGATGCACCTGATCGGTTTCCACCTTGATAGACAGGCCGTGCAGCTTGTTGTTGGAGATCGCACCGTAAAACTCCACCGCATTCTCCAGCTTTTGCACCGACACGCTCAGGCGCTCGAAGAACAGCCCCCAAGTCTGCCCTGCAACGCGCACCGCCTTGAAGCGGCCGGGTTCCAGCCGGGTACTGGACAGGCGCAGCTCGATGCACTCCGACACCAGCTGCTGGATACGGGTGCGGATCAGGCCGCGCAGGTGCTGGCTGTAGCAGAACACTTCCACCGACTCCGGCGGCGCGGCGTCCTGGTGCATTTTGCCGAGAATGGTCTTCAGCGCTTCCAGCACCGACTGCTCGCCGCTGAAATGCAGGGTACGCACTTCGTTCCAGGAGTTGCGATACAGCAGATCGATACTGCCCACCAAACACTGCTGCTGCTGGCCGAAGCTGAACACGTCCAGTTTGCGGAAATCGAAGTGCACCACCTGATTGCGGAAGGCGGCGGTCGGATCGTTTTCCAGATTGACGATGATCGCCAAATGCCGGATCTCACACGGGCTGTACAGCGCTTTCGGCGTTGGCGCCGGCAGGCGCAGCGGGAAGTGATGAGAAACGTCGGCCACCAGTTCCTGCAGTTTGGCGGTGTCGCACAGGTTGCCGCTTTTGATGTGCAGGCGGGTCTGCGGCGTCAGCAGGCCGTTGAAATAGGCCCAGGCCACCAGCTTGTTCAGGTAGCGGTTATATTCCAGCGGCTGATGGCTGACGATCGAATCCATGGCCGGTGCCTGATTATACAGGTACCAGCCGGTGCGGTTGGCGCGGCCAACCGGCACGTGAATAAAGGTTAAATCGTTTTCCGACAGGTCCGGTGAGATCTGCGGGTTCACCAGCGTCACCTTGCCGGGCAGCGCTTCGAACGCCGCATACAGTTTGCGGGTCAGCACGCCGATATCCTGCGGGCTGGCGCTGACGCTGAGGTTGTTGCGGCGGGCGAAACGGATCAGGTTGCGGTAGCTCTGCATCATCGCGTCGAGCAGTTCGTTATGCGCTTCGCGCACCCGTTCGATTTTCCAGTTGGCGCGGTTGTCCAGCATCGCCAGGCGCTCTTCGCTCCAGCCCCACTCGCTGACCAGCTGGCTGAGGATCTCGCGCCGCCAGCCGACGCAGGCCTTGGCCAGCGACAGCTTTTCACACACTTTCAGGTAGAAACAGCGGCGGGCCAGATCGAGGCGGGTGGTGTCATTGATGTCGGTCAGGTAGCGGGTCACGCGCTCGAGCATCATGCAGTAGGCGTCGAGCCCGAAGCTGACGATCTCACCCTGATGCAGGCGGTGTTTGATGTCCGTCGCCAGCAGTTGGGTATTGGGGTATTCCCAGGAATAGGCTTCCAGCAGCAGGGTCTTCAGCACCGCCTTGTAAGGCGAATCGATGCTCTTGTACAGCTGCCACAGGCTGGCGCCGAAGTACTCTTCCGCCGACAGCGAACTCAGGCCGCCGAGATCCAGCCACTCGTTCGGCGTCAGCGCGCCCTGCGCGTACAGCGACAGCACGTATTCATCGTAGTGCGCTTCTTCTTCGCCCGGCACCATGTTCCACAGGATGCGTTTGCCGGCCAGGCGCACCGCGGTGCGGTAAAATTCGTCGAGCAACAGGATATGCTGCGTCGAGCCGCAGTCTTCGCCACCCAGGCTGCCGCTTTCATTATGGCGGAAGCGGTTTTCGTCGATCAGGAAGAAGCTGACTTCCACCCCCATCGAGGCGGCCCACTTCTCAAGCAGGCTGCATTTTTGCTGCAGGCGGGTGCGTTCTTCGTTGTCCAGCCAGGACTGGTGGCAGACCCAGATGTCGAGATCCGAGCTGCAGCTTTGGCCGATAGACGAGGTGCTGCCCATCGAGTAGACGCCGGTGATCGGCAGCTCGCCGCTGGCCGGTTTGTCAAACGGGCTACCCCATTTGTCTTCTAAATCGTTCAGGTAATCTTGTTGAGTTTCATCAGGCGTGTAGAGGCAAATGCCGTGGGGAACGTTACCGTTCAGGTAACCCGGCATCAGCGGGTGGTGGTGGTGCAGTAAGGTGGGCAGCAGACTGTATACCCGTTGAAACGCGGGCTTCATAGCCGCTAGGGCGCGATCGACGCGTAGCTGATTGATCGCATCCAGTCTCTGCTTCAATGTCTCGATGTAGAGGTACAAGACGTCTCGCCTGATTATCCCGGTGTTTAGAAAAAAACCCGTATTCCATAAGCGCCGTTAGTGTAAGAAGAATATTTGGCGACTTATTGCTGGAAACGTGATCAATTTAACACCTTGCTGATTGACCGTAAAGGAGGTAACGCTTCACAATTATTGTAGCGCTTCCCTAAACGATTTACCCGCAGTGTTAACTGCCCCAAAGCACATCACACGTCCCTTTGATTCCGTTGTCCTTTTTCCGCCTCCGGCTTCTTGCACTGACAGTATTGGCTCTCAGTGGTAGGATGGATGGCGAAATATAAAAACGGTAACAAGCATGTTAGACAAAATTATTCGAATTGCCACCCGACAAAGCCCGCTTGCACTCTGGCAAGCACATTATGTGCAGCAACGTCTGATGGCCAGCCATCCCGGCCTGCAGGTCGAGTTGGTGCCGATGGTGACGCGCGGCGACGTTATTCTGGATACGCCGCTGGCGAAAGTCGGCGGTAAAGGCCTGTTTGTTAAAGAACTCGAGCTCGCGCTGCTGGAAGGCCGCGCCGACATCGCCGTGCACTCGATGAAAGACGTG
This sequence comes from Serratia sp. CY43202, assembly GCF_052168755.1. Lineage (NCBI taxonomy): Bacteria > Pseudomonadati > Pseudomonadota > Gammaproteobacteria > Enterobacterales > Yersiniaceae > Serratia > Serratia sp. CY43202. The sequence continues at coordinate 224,236 of NZ_JBJNMB010000008.1, read as the reverse complement.
CCGGTCGATTTCCCTGCCGGCCTCGGTTTGACCACCATTTGCGAACGCGAAGATCCGCGCGACGCTTTTGTTTCCAATCGTTTCGCCTCGCTCGATCAGCTGCCGCAGGGCAGCGTGGTCGGCACCTCCAGCCTGCGCCGCCAGTGCCAACTGCGCGAACGCCGCCCGGACCTGATCGTACGCGACCTGCGCGGCAACGTCGGCACTCGCCTGGCCAAGCTGGACAACGGCGACTACGACGCGATTATTCTGGCGGTGGCCGGCCTGAAACGCCTGGGGCTGGAGCAACGCATCCGCAGCCCGCTGAGTGCCGAAGAGTGCCTGCCGGCGGTCGGCCAGGGTGCAGTCGGCATTGAATGCCGTCTCGACGACAGCGTCACCCGCGCGCTGCTGGCGCCGCTGAACCATGCGGCTACCGAAACCCGCGTGCGCGCCGAACGGGCGATGAACACCCGTCTGGAAGGCGGCTGCCAGGTGCCGATCGGCAGCTATGCCGAACTGGATGGCGACAGCCTGTGGCTGCGCGCCCTGGTCGGCGCGCCGGACGGCAGCCAGATGGTGCGCGGCGAACGCCGCGGCCCGGCCGCCGAGGCTGAACGGATGGGCGTTGAGCTGGCGGAAGAGTTGCTGGCGCGCGGCGCGCGCGAGATCCTGCGCGAGGTTTATCAGGGAAATCCGCCGGCATGACGATCCTGGTAACCCGCCCATCGCCTTCGGGAGAGCGGTTAGTGAGCCGGCTGCGCGCACTCGGCCGGGTTGCCTATCATGCACCGCTGATCGACTTCGCCCCCGGCAGCGATCTGCCGCAGCTGCCGCAGGCGTTGCAGCAGTTGAACGCCGGCGATCTGGTATTCGTGCTGTCGCAGCATTCGGTGAACTATGCCGATTCGGTCATCGGCCGCGCCGGACTGAGCTGGCCCGCTCACCTGGCGTATTACGCCATCGGTCGCACCACCGGGCTGGCGCTGCACCGCATCAGCAGTTTGCCGGTGGAATACCCGCGCGAGCGCGAGATCAGCGAAACGCTGCTGCTGCTGCCGGCGCTGCAGAAACTGGCGGGCAAACGCGCGCTGATTTTACGCGGCAACGGCGGCCGCGAGTTGCTGGGCACAACGCTGAGCGAGCGCGGCGCCGACGTCAGCTATTATGAATGCTATCAACGCAGCCCGGTGCACTACGACGGCAGCGAGCAAAGCGCCCACTGGCAGCGTGCCGGTGTGGATACGCTGGTGGTGACCAGCGGTGAAATGTTACAACAGCTCTATACTTTAGTTCCTGATTACTATCGTTCTTCATGGCTGCTGCGTTGCCGCCTGGTAGTAGTGAGCGAACGCCTGGCTACCCTCGCCCGGGATTTGGGCTGGCGTACGATTCGGGTAGCTGACAACGCCGATAATGACGCGCTGATCCGCGCGCTACAATAATCTGACTATGGGATGTGCCACTATGACGGAACAAAATACCCCAGCCGCCCCGGTTGAAGAGCCAACCACCGCGGTTGAGAGCTCCCAGCAGCCAGCCGCTGCCAGCCGCAAAGGCAAGAACACCGGCCCGGTGCTCGGCGCGATCGCTATCGTGCTGGTCATCGCCCTCGGCGCGGGCGGCTATTACCACACGCACAAGCAGGCGCAACAGCTGATCGCCGCCAATCAGGCGCTGCAGCAGCAGCTTGAAGGCGTGAAGCAGAGCCAACAGCAGGAAAGAAATGCGCTGGAAGGCCTGCTGCAGCAGCAGGGTAAAACCCTGGACGCCGCCGATCGCGAGCAGGCGAATTTGGCGCGTCAACTGAGCGAGCTGCAGGAAAAAGTGGCGACCATCTCCGGCAGCGACGCCAAAACCTGGCTGCTGGCGCAGGCCGATTTCCTGGTGAAAATGGCCGGCCGCAAGCTGTGGAGCGATCAAGACGTGACCAGCGCCGCCGCGTTGCTGAAAAGCGCCGACGCCAGCCTGGCGGACATGAACGATCCTAGCCTGCTCGACGTGCGCCGCGCCATTACCGAAGACATCAGCACGCTTTCTACGCTGACCCAGGTCGATTACGACGGCATCATCCTCAAGGTCAATCAGCTGTCCAACCAGGTGGATAACCTGCGCCTGGCCGATAACGACACCGACGAAGCGCCGATGGATCAAAACAGCAGCGAGCTCTCCGGCTCGATCGGCGAATGGCGGCAGAACCTGGCCAAGAGCTGGCGCAATTTCATGGCCGACTTCATCACCATCCGCCGCCGCGACACCAGCGCCGAACCGCTGCTGGCGCCGAACCAGGACATCTACCTGCGCGAAAATATCCGTTCGCGCCTGCTGGTGGCGGCACAGGCCATCCCGCGCCACCAGAACGAGACCTACAAGCAATCGCTGGAAACCGTCTCCACCTGGGTGCGCGCCTATTTCGACACCACCGATCCGGCGACCAAGGCTTTCCTGGAAGAGCTGGACAGCCTGAGCCAGCAGTCGATCTCGATGGACGTGCCGGATCAGCTGAAAAGCCAGCCGCTGCTGGAAAAAGTGATGCAGACCCGGGTGCGCAACCTGATGACCCAGTCCCCTGCCGTTCACCAGGAGGGTTAAGCCATGTTACGCGTGCTATTTCTGTTCCTGGTGGTGATCGCCAGCGTGGTGCTCGGGCCGATGTTGGCCGGGCATCAGGGCTATGTACTGATCCAGACCGATAACTACAATGTCGAAACCAGCGTCACCGGCCTGGTGATCATGCTGGTGCTGCTGTTCGTGGTGCTGCTGGCGATCGAGTGGATCCTGCGCCGTCTCTTCCGTACCGGCGCCCGCACGCGCGGTTGGTTTATCGGCCGTAAGCGCACCCGCGCACGCCAGCAAACCAAAGCCGCGCTGATCAAGCTGGCGGAAGGCGACTACAAGCAGGTTGAGAAGCTGATGACGCGCAACGCCGACCACGCCGAACAGCCGGTGGTGAACTACCTGCTGGCCGCCGAAGCCGCACAACAACGCGGCGACGACTTCCGCACCAATCAATATCTGGAGCGCGCTGCCGAAGCGGCCGACACCGATCAGCTGCCGGTGGATATCACCCGGGTTCGTATCCAGCTGGCGCAGGGCGAGAACCACGCCGCGCGCCACGGCGTCGATCGCCTGCTGAACCAGGCGCCGCGCCATCCGGAAGTGCTGCGCCTGGCGGAACAAGCCTATCTGCGCACCGGCGCCTACGCGTCGCTGCTGGAAGTGCTGCCGTCGATGCGTAAAATCGAACTGCACAGCGAAGAGCAGCTGCAGGCCTTGCAGCAGCAGGCTTACATCGGTCTGATGAATCAGGCGATGGCGGACGAAGGCAGTGAAGGCCTGAAGCGCTGGTGGAAAGATCAGAGCCGCAAGACGCGTCACGAGGTGCCGCTGCAAATCGCGATGGTGGAACACCTGATCGAATGCAACGACCACGAGCTGGCACAGGAGATTGTGCTCGACAGCCTGAAGCGCCAATACGACGAGCGCCTGGTGCTGTTGCTGCCGCGGCTGAAGTCCGGCAACCCCGAGCAGCTTGAGAAAGCGCTGCGTCAGCAGATGAAACAACACGGCGCGACGCCGCTGTTAAACAGCACGCTGGGGCAACTGCTGATGAAGCACGGCGAGTGGCAGCAAGCGGCCGACGCCTTCCGCGAAGCGCTGAAACAGCGTCCGGACGCCTACGATTACGCCTGGCTGGCCGATACGCTGGAGAAACTGCATCGTTCGGATGAAGCGGCGCAGATGCGGCGTGAAGGGCTGATGTTGACGCTGAAACAGAACGGCGGCGAATAACGCCCTGCCCGAGAGAGAAGAGCGCGGCCCCGATGCCGCGCTTTTTTTTTGCTCAGGGTTTTTCTGTGGCGCAAAAAAAAAACACTTGCCGTATGGCAAGTGTATAAAGAAGCAATCAGGTCTAGGACAACAGGGGCGGTGCCTCACTCAACGTTCTGCCCTGAGCGTGATGACGGGTTAGTCATCGTTCTCGTGGGCGATAGGCACCCTAAATCGGCTCTGCGTCATTCCCAGGGTTTATGAAGCCTAAGGCGAACATAAGAGGTGGAATGAGCATCTACGCTATAGATATAGCATTTGGCGTGCCAACTTTTATATTGAGTCCATCCCCATAAGAAAATAGAATTCAAGATATTGAAAATATTGATTTTTTATTTAATTCCATCCTTTACGTTGCAAACCACTTCCTGGCATTCCTTGCCAGCGGCCGTTATCAGGATGTCGCCTCAAAACGACGACTTAAGCCAAAGCCAACTTTATTTTTTTAAATCAATGAATTATTTGTCTCAACCTGACGACAGCGCTGGATGGCGTTGTCGCTGAAAACCAACACGCTTGCCAGCAGAGACAAAATGCCCATCCTTCGATACGCAAAAAACCCGCGCATTGCTGCACGGGCTTGTCGGTATTAGCTTCGTCATGCTGAGAAAACTTGCTCTCATAAACGGCAGATGTAAAAAAACCGACTTGCGTCGGTTTCTTTGAAAGTGGTCGGCGAGAGAGGATTACGCGCATCTTTGATGCGCGCCCTGCGGGCCGTTGCTAAAGCAACGTTGTCTCGCTTCGCGAGGCTCGAACCTCCTGCGGAGGTACTCATCCTCATAAACTGCAGGCGTAAAAAAACCGACTTGCGTCGGTTTCTTTGAAAGTGGTCGGCGAGAGAGGATTCGAACCTCCGACCCACTGGTCCCAAACCAGTTGCGCTACCAAGCTGCGCTACTCGCCGATTTGTGTTGCTCATACTACCCGATTTATCAGACCGTTGTCCATATAAATCTTATATTTATCAGATATTTTGCGTGGTGCGAAGAGAGGGACTTGAACCCTCACGTCCGTAAGAACACTAACACCTGAAGCTAGCGCGTCTACCAATTCCGCCACCTTCGCACTGTCACAAAATACTGCTAAATCTTCACTTCGCCAGGAAGTGGGGTGGCTAATGGGACTCGAACCCACGACAACTGGAATCACAATCCAGGGCTCTACCAACTGAGCTATAGCCACCATTACTACTTCTTCTTACTCACGCGGTAATATTACCACCGCAGCTCCTGCGCACAAACTTAATGGCGCGCCCGACAGGATTCGAACCTGAGACCTCTGCCTCCGGAGGGCAGCGCTCTATCCAGCTGAGCTACGGGCGCGTAGCGCCGTTGCGGGAGGGGATACTACGGATTTACACCAATCCTGTCTAGTGCTTTTTCGCAGAAATGTTGCGTTTGATTACGCTTTGCTCACTCCTGCGCAGGAAAGCGCACTCCGTAGCCCCTTTTCACCGTTTATTGCCGCGTTTCTACCCGATTTTCAGCCGGATGATGTTTCTTATGCATGCCGAAAGCGAAGTAGCACAGGCTGACGCCGGCTAAGAAAATCGCCCCGACCAGCAGGGAAATCCGCGTATCCGGGTTGATTCCCATGCCGACCAGCACGCAAACCAGAAAAGCGATGGTCAGATAGTTCACATACGGGAACATGATCGACTTAAAGCTGTGGGTTTTGATCGCTTCCTTATGGGCACGACGGAAATAGAGCTGGCTTATCAGCACCACGAACCACGGCACCATGCCCGGCAGCACGCTGGCGCTGTAGACATACACGAACACCTGCTCCGGATTCGGGATGATGTAGTTCAGCGCGGACCCCACCAACAGACAGGCGATGGTGACGGCGATGCAGTTCACCGGCACGCCGCTGGCGGAAAGCTTGGTCAACGCCGCCGGCAGTTGGCGGTTCTTGGCCAAGGCGTACAGCATGCGGCCGCCGCTGTACATGCCGCTGTTGCAGCCGGAGAGCGCGGCGGTCAACACCACGAAGTTGATGATGCCGGCGGCGGCAACGATACCGATCTTGGCGAAGGTCAGCACGAACGGGCTGCCGGTGGTGCCGATGCCGTTCCACGGGAAAATGGTGACGATGACAAAGATCGCGCCCACATAGAAGATCAGGATGCGCCACAGGATATTGTTGATCGCGCGTTTCAGCGTCACCTGCGGGTTCTTGGCTTCCCCGGCGGTGATGCCCACCAGCTCAACCCCCTGATAGGACGCCACCACGATGCACAGCGCAAACAGGAAGCCCTTCCAGCCTCCGGCAAAGAAGCCGCCGTGCGCCGTCAGATTGGCGAAACCGATAGGTTCACCGCCGTTGCCAAAACCGAAGAAGATCACCCCCAGCCCCACCAGAATCATCACGATGATGGTGGTGACCTTGATCATGGCGAACCAGAACTCCAGCTCACCGTACAGGCGCACCGCCGCCAGGTTGGCCAGCGCCACCATCGCCACGGCGATCAGCGCCGGCACCCACTGCGGTATTTCCGGGAACCAGAACTGCACATACACCCCGATGGCGGTGATCTCAGAAATGCCGACGGCAATCCACATAAACCAGTAGCCCCAGGCGGTCAGGTAACCGAAGTAGGGATTCATGTACTTATGCGCGTAAACGGCAAACGACCCGGCGACCGGCTCGAGGAACAGCATCTCCCCCATCGAACGCATAATGAAGAACACGAACAGTCCGGCGATGATGTAAGCCAGCAGCACCGACGGCCCCGCCCATTTCAGCGTACTGGCCGACCCCATAAACAGGCCGACGCCGATGGTGCCCCCCAGAGCGATAAGCTCGATGTGCCGGGCCTCAAGGCCCCGGTGTAGCCCTTGCGGTTTCTCTTTGTGTGCCATAAATCCTCAATAATTTTTTTCGGGTTGTGTTTGCCTGCCGGCCGCTGCCGGTCGTTATTGTCATTATTAAAAGAATAAATCATCCCCTGCCGTTCGGGTTGGCATCAACGGGTAGTCGGAGCGAAGTTACCGTGAGAAGAACATCGTTCAGCGCTGTCGCATCAGGCTTCAGCGGCCGGGGATAATTTCCGGGCGGTATCGTTTCGCATTTCGCCGCTATAAGCAAACCGCAATTTAAAACTTTATGGAATAAATGCGGCTGCGTTTAGGGCTGGGGGTTATAGATATGCGGGAGAAACGTGCAAAAGCAGATTATTGGTACAGCAGACCGGAGCGGAACAGCACTTTCCGCCCCGGATGTAGAGGTTACATCTTGCCGCTGTAGTAGTAGCCGACAAACTTCAACAGCTTCAACTGCCGGCCGATGCGGCTGGGCTGGCTGAGTAGGCGGTAGAGCCACTCCAGACCGAGGTTCTGCCACACCTTGGGCGCACGCTTCACGTGGCTGGTAAAGACGTCGTAGGTGCCGCCCACGCCCATGTACAGCGCCTGCGGATGCACCTTGCGGCAGTCGCGCATCAGGATCTCCTGCTTCGGCGATCCCATCGCCACCGTCACGATAGCGGCACCGCTGGCGCGAATACGCTCGAACAGCGCCTCACGTTGCTCCGGTTTGAAATAGCCATCCTGGCTACCCACCAGGTTGACATTCCACTGGCTGCGCAGCTTTTGCTCGGTTTCCGCCAGCACCTCCGGCTTGCCGCCGACCAGGAAGACCGGCGTGCCTTCACGACCGGCGCGCTGCATCAAGGCTTCCCACAGATCGGCGCCCGCAACGCGCGAAACGTCCGCCGCCGGGTATTTGCGGCGAATCGAGCGCACCATGCTGATGCCGTCGGCGTACTTGTACTCCGCCTCATCCAGCAACGCATGCAGCGCCGGGTCCTCTTCCGCCTTCAGGATCTTTTCCGCGTTCATGGCCACCAGCGTGCCCTGTTTGACCCGGCCGCCGTCGAACAGAAAGTCCATGCAGTGCGCCATATCGCGAAAGCCCCACAGGCTGAAACCGCGCAGCTCATACTGCGGCACCGAAATCTTTGTTTCCATCGTCGTCATTACCCTTACAAAAGACCGTCCACCCGTGGGGGAGAGGCCAGCGCGCGGGCGCGCGTCACTCTGGCCTTGATCAGCCCGGCGGTATCGAACAGCCAATACAGCAACTTCGCCAGCACCAGACAGGCGCCGAAAATAATGCAGAAGAACACCACGCGCGACACAAATGAGTCCACCCCTTCACGCGCCAATACGATTATGTTGAACACCGCACCGAAGCAGAAGCCTTGCAGAATGGCCGCCTTATAGCGGTTCGGTTCGGTTTTACCCAACTCATACAGCCAGTCGAACCACTTGATGATCATGCCCACCAGAATCGCGCCGAGCGGGATAAACAGCGCGCCGCCCATCACCACCAGTGAACCGATCAGCGTCGGGGAAATCGCCAGCCCGGAGTGATTGTTCAGCACTTCCCAGGTGAAATAGTTGGCTGAGTTCAGCACCACGTCCGGCCGGCCTGGCCATAGCCAGGTTGGAATAAAGACGTAGAAATCACGCAGGATCGGCGCCAGGCCCTGGAAATCGATCTTGTCGTAATTTTGCAGCAGCAGCGCCAGATTTTCCCACGGCGAGAAAGTATCGCGGGTCAGATAAAGGAAGGTATAAAACGCTTCCGCGCCGCTGACGTCCAGGCTGTAGCGCTTCAACGCCAGCCAGAACATGCCGACCACACCGAATATGCCCGCCGCCGCCAACATCCACAGCGTGATCCAGCCGCGCACGATACCGATAAACAGGAACAGCGCGAAGGCGATGATGATATTGGCGCGGGTGCCGCCGACGATGACGTAGGTCAGAATGCCGAACGCCACCGTCGCCACCAGGAACAAGAACCAGGCGCGCAGATCCTGCCGCAGGAAATAGACCACCAGCATCGCCGGAATGAAGAAGTAGAAGAACCGTTTGAGCGCCACGCCGGACACGTCGCTGGAGAAGATCTGGCTGTAGGAATTGAGCTTGAACAGCAGGAAGCCGTTCTGCATGAAGAAGATACCCACGGTCCCGATCGCCACCAGGGCCAGAAGCACCCAGGTCATATGGGTTTCCACCCGGTTCATGGTGAATAGCGCCGCACGCGGCTGAGAGCGGCGCTTGCGCAGCCGGGTCTTGTAGGTGACGTAATAGATGGCGTAAAACGCCGTCGCCGACAGCAAGGCGTACAGCAGAAACTCCACCGGCACCACCTCGACGTCAAACTGAAACACCAGCAGACAGGTCAGCGGGAAGCCGAAATAAAACGTCAGCAAATACAGCAGCGAGAAGAAGACGTTGAAGTTAAAGCGCACGCGCCGAAACTCCTGGTAGGTCAGCGTCAGAATAAACGTCAGGCTGACCAGGTAGACGACGAACAGGCCGCCGAATTGCGCCAACGTCATGAGTGCTCTCCCGCCGCCAGCGCCAGGGCTTGCTGCCAGCCGTCGACATAGTTCGGATTGAAGAAAGCGATCGCCTGTTTATCTACCGCCGCCAGCTGACGCTGCGCTTCGCGCACCACCGCCTCGTCGAGCGAGTCACCGTAGAACAGCACCGGCAGGTGCTGTTCCGCCAAATCCTGCCAGAACGGGTTCTGCCGGCTGAGCACGAAAGGCACGCCAAACTGAATCAGCAGGCACAGGGTGCCTATCCCCTGCTGGCGATTGAAAATGAAATAGCCGAGATCGCAGGCGCGCAGAATATTGAGGTAGTCTTCAAATGCCACCTGCTGCGTGAGCAGCTGCAGGTTTTTTTCGCCGAACAGCGGCAATCCGGCGGCGCGCACTTGCTCGATGTAGGCGTCGTTATTGGCCGGATAGCCCATCGGCAGGATCACGCGCACGTCGGCGCCGAACTGCTGATGAATCGCCTGCAGCGCTTCGATATGCCGATTGCTGCGATCGCCGGAGTTGCCCACCAGAATCGTCATCGGCCCGGCCAGGTTTTTCTCGACGTGAACGTCGGTCAGCGCCGGATCCATGCGGGTCGGGAAGTACAGCAGCGAAGCCGGTACCCGCGCATGGCGCTGCTGGTAGTGAATCACGTCGCCGCGGGTAGCAAATACATTCCCCACCCGCCCCTGGGCAATGCGGCGCAGCAGATAAAACAGCCTGAATTTCCAGCTGGTGGCGTCTTCGTACAGATCGGCGCCCCAAATATGCCAACTGATCTGACGCGCCTTGATCTTGCCGCTCAGCAGCGCCAGCCACAGCCCCGGATTGAACTGGCCGTGCAGGAAGAAGCGCGCAGCGCGATCGGCCTGGGCGCGGGCGATCACCGCCGCCGCCAGGCTTTTCTTATCGGCGTAAGGCTCAATATTCAGGGCGGGGAAATCCCCCAGTGCCGCCACATCCTTGGCCGCCACCATAAAATGCCGCGTCTGCTCAGCCGGCAAACGCGGCGCCAGCACGTCGTTGAAGAAGCGCAGCACCGTCTGGTTATGATGCGGGATATCGGATCCCAGAACGTGAATCAGTGTGGTCATACTCGTCTACGATAAATAAGAAACACGCAGCTACAGAGCGCGAAATACACGATGTAGGTTGCCATATAGGCCTGAGCCGCCCCCAGCGCGCCGTGCTGCGGGATCAGCCAGTGCGAGAACAGCGTCAGCAGCAGAAACTGGCTGACTTCCGTCAGGATATAAAAGCGCAGCGACGCTTTAGCGATCACCAAATAGCCGAATACATAAGCCCCGACTTTCAGCACGTCGCCCACCAGTTGCCAGGCAAACAGATCGCGCATGGCGACGAATTTATCCGAGAACAGCAGCCAGATAGCGAAATCGCGCAGCACCCAGACCGTAAAGCTCGCTGCCGCTACCGCCGGCAGCACGAATTTCAGCGAGCGCACGATCTCCCGCGAGATGGCGCCCTTGTCCGTCAGCCGCGACAGCGTCGGCAGCAGATAGACGGTAAACGAGGCGGTGATAAACTGCAGATAGGCATCGGAAATGCTGCTGACGCCTTGCCAGATCCCCACCTCATCCCAACCGTAATGCGCGGCCAGCAGGTTTCGCATCATGACGTAGGCCACCGGCAGCGTCACCGAGGTGATCAACGCCATGACGGTGAATTTGCCGAGGTTACCGGCCACCCGTTTGTCCCAACGCAGCGCCAAATAGCGCAGCGGCAGCGTTTTGCGCCGCCACAGCATCAGCCCGGCCGGCAGCACCACCAACGCCGGCACCAGCGCCAGCCCCGCCAGCGCACCTTCATAGCCGCCCAGCTTGAAGCACAGGTAATATGCCACCACGCCGATCAGGCTACCGCCGATCACCGCCAGCGCATTGCCCATCGCGTCGCGATAGCCTTTCAGCACCGCCATGAACAGGTTGGCGTAGGCGATGCCCATCTGAATGAAAGCGACGGCGCGCACCACGCCGACGTAATCGGCATGCCCGAACAGCCCGATGCTGATCGGTTCGGCGGCGAACAGAAACACCAGCGCCAGCAAGGTCGAAAAGCCCAGCACGATGCTCGACGCGGTACCGACCGCCAGGCGCAAACGCTGCGGATCCTGATGGTACTCCGCAACGTATTTGGTTATACCGTTAAAAATACCCGCGCCGGACAGCACGCCCAGCACGGTGATCAACTGGCGAAAGTTACCCGCCTGCCCCACGCCGCTGGGGCCAAACGCTACCGCCAGCAGTTTCACCACCAAGAGCCCCACGCCAATTTTGATCAGCGTGGAGCCGGCGGTCCATATCGATGCTTTTGCCAACGACATATCAGGCAAAGAAGCTCAGGATGGTATTGATTACCGTACGCTGATTGACATCAGACATATTGTAGAACAGCGGCAAGCGCACCAGACGCGCACTTTCCTGCGTGGTGTAACGATCTTCGCCGGCAAAGCGGCCAAACTGTTCGCCGGCCGGGCAGTCATGCAGCGGGATATAGTGGAACACGGCCATGATTTCGGCTTCCTTCAGGTAGTCGATAAAGGCCGTGCGCTCTTCGATATCACGCAGCTTGATATAGAACATGTGCGCGTTATGCACGCAGTCGGCTGGGATGCTCGGCAGTTCGATGCGGCCGGCCTTTGCCAACGACAGGAAGCTGTCGTAGTACTTCTGCCACAGTGCCAAACGGCGCTGGTTGATGCGTTCCGCCACTTCCAGCTGGCCCCACAGGTAAGCGGCCTGCAGGTCAGACATCAAATAGCTGGAACCGATGTCGCGCCAGGTATATTTATCGACCTGGCCACGGAAGAACTGGCTGCGGTTGGTGCCTTTCTCGCGGATGACTTCCGCCCGATCGATCAGGGCCGGATCGTTCACCAGCGTCGCGCCGCCTTCGCCGCCGGCGGTGTAGTTTTTGGTTTCATGGAAGCTGAAGCAGCCGATATGGCCAATGGTGCCCAATGCCTTGCCTTTGTAGGTCGACATCACACCCTGCGCGGCGTCTTCCACCACGAACAGGTTATATTTCTTCGCCAGCGCCATGATGGTATCCATCTCGCAGGCAACGCCGGCATAGTGCACTGGCACAATCGCGCGGGTTTTATCGGTGATCGCCGCTTCGATTTTGGTTTCGTCGATGTTCATGGTGTCCGGCCGCAGGTCGACGAACACCACTTTGGCACCGCGCAGCACAAAGGCGTTGGCGGTTGAAACGAAGGTAAAACTCGGCATGATCACTTCATCACCCGGCTGGATATCCAGCAGGATGGCGGCCATTTCCAACGACGCGGTGCAGGAAGGCGTCAACAACACTTTCGCGCTGCCGAAACGCTGTTCCATCCACTGCTGGCAGCGGCGGGTAAAACCGCCGTCGCCGCACAACTTACCGCTGCCCATAGCAGCCTGCATATATTCCAGTTCAGTGCCAACAACCGGTGGAGCGTTAAATGGAATCATGTCTACCTCTGTATAACCAGTACGCGGTGCTTTCAATCACGGCACCCTGTCGTTGATAGAGTCGTAATGCGGCGATATTGCCTGTCTGGGTCGCGACCCGCAGGCGCTGCATTCCTTGCCGCCGACATTCGGCCAGCGCCGCAGTCATCAGCCGAGTGCCAATGCCCCGGCCTGATACGCCGGGGAAAGCCGCCAGCAGGCCGATACGCATTTCCTGGCCGCCAATGTCACGCAGGCTGACAAATCCCTCTGGCCGCCCCTGTTCGTCCAGCGCCAACAGGCACTGATGATCGAAGGTGCCCAGAACGGCCTTTTCGATCCACAAAGCATAAAACCGGCCGCTGTCATCAGGTTGATACCAGGGGGTACGAAAGCGGCTGACGGTGAACGCCTGAGCCGCCGCGGTGCGCAATGCCGGGATATCGGCTTCTGCCGCCAGGCGGGACGTCTGGGCGACGAAACCCGGTTCAACCACGTGATCATGCTCAAGAGCCAGAACCAGATCGACCTCGCCCTCAACCAGGCGAAATCCCAAATCAGCCAGACCGTCCGCCAACGCAAGGTGCTGAGCGGGGACTTTGGCCTGCACCAAGGCATAAGCCGCCAGATCGGCTTCGGCGAGCGCCGGAGCCGAGGAGGAGAAGCTGAGTTTCGCGCTGTCTAGCGCGAAAAACTCGCTTTCCCACGCCAAAGGCTCAATAGTGGCGTGGACGCACATGCAGCAGATCCAACAGGTACTTACCGTAACCGGTTTTCGACAAGGCGTTGGCGGCACGTTTGAGTCCCTTGTCATCCAGCCAACCGTTGCGCCAGGCAATTTCCTCTAGACAGGCGATTTTAAAGCCCTGGCGTTTTTCTACCGTCTGCACGAAGCTGCTGGCTTCCAGCAGACTGTCGTGAGTCCCGGTGTCCAACCAGGCGAAACCGCGTCCCAACAGCTCGACGGTCAGTTCACCGCGCTCCAGATACATCTGGTTGATGCTGGTGATTTCCAGCTCGCCGCGCTCAGAAGGCTTCACCTGCTTGGCAAACTCCACCACTTGGCTATCGTAGAAGTACAGACCGGTCACCGCCCAATCGGATTTCGGTTTCTTCGGTTTCTCTTCGATCGACAGCGCACGGAAGTTGCCGTCAAACTCCACGACGCCAAAGCGTTCAGGATCCATGACCTGATAACCGAACACGGTGGCCCCTTCGGTGCGGGCCGCGACGGTTTTTAATTTCGGGCTGAAAGATTGGCCGAAGAAGATGTTATCGCCCAACACCAGGCAGCAAGAATCGCCGTTGATAAACTCCTCGCCGATCAGAAACGCCTGCGCCAGACCTTCAGGCTTAGGCTGCGCAGCGTAGCTGAGATTGACGCCGAACTGTTCGCCGTTACCCAACAAACGTTCGAAGGACGGCAGATCTTCCGGGGTCGAGATGATCAAAATGTCGCGGATCCCCGCCAGCATCAGTACCGACATCGGGTAATAGATCATCGGCTTGTCATAAATCGGCAGCAGTTGCTTGGACACGCCACGAGTGATCGGATGCAGACGCGTACCGGAACCGCCAGCCAGAATAATACCTTTCATACTTACTCCAAAAACCGCCGCGCCGCCGCAGAGCGACGCGGCGTTAAATTAATCTGACAACCCTAAACGCTCGCCGGCATAAGAGCCGTCTTGCACCCGGCGCCACCAGGTTTCGTTAGCCAGGTACCAGGCTACCGTCTTGCGAATGCCGCTTTCGAAGGTTTCCTGCGGCCGCCAGCCCAACTCACGATCGATTTTGCTAGCGTCGATGGCATAACGCATGTCGTGGCCCGGGCGATCCTTCACGTAAATGATGAGATCGCGGTAGTTCGCCACGCCTTCTGGTTTGTTTGGCGCCAGTTCCTCCAGCAGATCGCAAATGGTCTGTACCACTTCGATATTCTTGCGCTCGTTGTGGCCACCAATATTGTAAGTTTCGCCCACCACGCCTTCGGTCACGACCTGATAGAGCGCACGCGCGTGATCCTCGACATACAACCAGTCACGCACCTGCGCGCCGTTGCCGTATACCGGCAGCGGTTTGCCGGCTACCGCATTCAGGATCACCAACGGAATTAACTTCTCCGGGAAGTGATAAGGACCGTAGTTATTCGAACAGTTGGTCACGAGGGTCGGCAAACCGTAGGTGCGTAGCCAGGCACGCACCAGATGATCGCTCGACGCCTTGGAGGCGGAATACGGACTGCTCGGCGCATAGGGCGTGGTTTCGGTGAACAGATCGTCGGTGCCGTGCAGGTCGCCGTACACTTCGTCGGTGGAGATATGATGAAAACGGAAAGCCAGCTTCTTCTCCGCCGCCAACGGCTGCCAGTAATGGCGCGCCGCTTCCAGCATCGTGTAAGTGCCAACCACGTTGGTCTCGATAAAGGCCGCCGGGCCGTCGATAGAGCGATCGACGTGGCTTTCCGCCGCCAGGTGCATCACCACGTCCGGCTGATACTGGGCAAATACCCGATCCAGCTCGGCGCGATCGCAGATGTCGACCTGCTCGAAGGCATAACGATCGCTGTCGGCCACCACCGCCAGCGACTCGAGGTTACCGGCATAGGTCAGCTTATCCACCACCACCACGCTATCGCCGGTGGCCTCGATGATGTGCCGCACAACGGCGGAGCCAATGAAACCGGCACCACCGGTAACTAAAATACGTTTCAACGCCATACTCCTTTGGTATCAACAACCCATGTTTGTTTTACATCTTCCGGCCGGATGGCCCTGAACTGTTGGTGATCGACCAACATCACGATCACATCGGCCTGCTGCAACGCCTCGGCAATCGGCGTCAACGTCACATGGCCCGCCAGCGACTTCGGCAACTGTTCGACGTTCGGTTCCACCGCCAGCGTTTCGCCGACGTGCCATTCGGCGATCAGGTGCGCCACCTCTACCGCCGGGCTTTCACGCAGATCGTCGATATTCGGCTTGAAGGCCAGGCCGAAACAGGCAATTTTCACCTCGGACGCGCGCTTGTCGGTGGCGGCCAGGCAATCGGCCACCGCCGCTTTCACACGGTCGACCACCCACAGCGGTTTGCCGTCGTTCACCAGGCGTGCGGTGTGGATCAGGCGCGCCTGCTGCGGATTCTGCGCCACGATAAACCACGGATCGACGGCAATGCAGTGACCGCCGACGCCCGGCCCCGGCTGCAGAATATTCACCCGTGGATGGCGGTTTGCCAGGCGGATAAGCTCCCAGACGTTGATCCCCTGCTCGGCGCAAATCAGCGACAGTTCGTTGGCAAAGGCGATATTCACGTCGCGGAAGCTGTTTTCCGTCAGCTTGCACATCTCGGCGGTGCGCGAATTGGTGATCACGCATTCGCCCTCGAGGAAAATCTTGTACAGCGCGCTGGCGCGCTCCGAGCACTTCGGCGTCATGCCGCCGATCACGCGGTCGTTTTGAATCAGCTCCACCATCACCTGCCCCGGCAACACGCGCTCCGGGCAGTAGGCGATATTCACGTCCGCCGCTTCACCCGCGTGCTGCGGGAAGCTGAGATCGCTGCGCGCCTGCGCCAGCCATTCTGCCATTTGTTCGGTGGCGCCCACCGGCGAGGTGGACTCCAGGATCACCAGATCGCCTTTTTTCAGCACCGGCGCCAGCGATTTCGCCGCCGCTTCGACATAGGCCAGATCCGGCTCGTGATCGCCTTTGAACGGGGTAGGCACTGCGATCAGGAACGCATCGGCCGCCCGTGGTTTGGTCACCGCCTGCAGGAACCCGCCGTCGACGGCGTCCTTGACCACTTTATCCAGATCCGGCTCAACGATGTGGATCGCGCCGCGGTTAATGGTATCTACCGCATGTTGGTTAACATCTACACCCACCACTTTTTTCTTGCGGGAGGCAAACGCCGCCGCCGTTGGCAAGCCGATATAACCCAGGCCGATAACCGAAATAGTGTCAAAACTCATAGTTTCACCTGATGATTCTTTAAAGCTTCGAGGATACGCTGACAGGCATGCCCGTCACCGTACGGGTTGTGCGCCCGACTCATCGCGTGATATTCGCTTTCGTCCGTCAACAGCCGGGTCACCGCTTCAACAATTTTGGCCACATCGGTGCCGACCAGACGCACCGTGCCCGCATCTACCGCCTCCGGGCGTTCGGTGGTGTCGCGCATCACCAGCACCGGTTTGCCTAACGATGGCGCCTCTTCCTGAATGCCACCGGAATCGGTCAGGATCATGTAAGCCTGGGTCATCAAATAGACAAACGGCAGATAATCCTGCGGTTCGATCAGCATGACGTTGTCGATGCCTTTCAAAATGCGATTCACCGGCTCACTGACGTTTGGATTGAGATGCACCGGATACACTACCTGCACTTCCGGGTGATTGCTGGCGATCTCCGCCAGCGCGCTGCAAATCCGCTCAAAGCCGCCGCCAAAGCTTTCGCGGCGATGGCCGGTGACCAAGATCAGTTTCTTGTCGGCGTCGAGGAACGGGTAACGCTGTGCCAGGCCCGCGCGCAGCGCAGCATCACTCATCACGCGGTCGCGCACCCAGAACAGCGCGTCGATTACCGTATTGCCGGTCACGAAAATGCGGTTGTCCGGCAGCAGCTCGCGCAACAGGTTTTGGCGCGAGTTCTCGGTTGGCGCGAAATGGTACATCGCCAGATGGCCGGTCAGTTTGCGGTTGGCCTCTTCCGGCCAGGGAGAATACAGATTGCCGGTGCGCAGCCCGGCCTCGACATGCCCAACGGGGATGCGTTGATAGAACGCCGCCAGGCTGGTCGCCAGCGTGGTAGTGGTATCGCCGTGCACCAGCACCACATCCGGTTTGAAGTCTTCCAGCACCCCTTTCAACCCTTCCAGGATGCGACAGGTGATTTCCGTTAGCCCCTGGCCGGGTTTCATGATGTTCAGATCGTAATCCGGCGTGATCTCAAACAACCGCAATACCTGATCCAACATCTCACGATGCTGTGCCGTTACGCAGACTCTTGCGTCAAAGGCCTCATCCTGGGCCAGTGCATGTACCAGCGGCGCCATTTTAATGGCTTCAGGTCTGGTGCCGAAAACAGTCAACACTTTCACAGCGAATCTCTTTTGGTCGGTTAATCGCAGGCACCGCCTGCGAATGGGGAGCTCACGCGCCCTGCATCAGATTATTATATTATTTTTTAACTACGCGGCCGACGCGCCAAGGCAACACCCGCGCCAACCAAAGCGCCCATCGCGCCCCACAGAATCAGCCAGAATACCCGGCGTGGGCTGTCACGTTTTACCGGCTCTTCCGGCGTGCGCAAATAACGATAGGTCTGGAACTTCTCATCCAACGTCGGGCCAACGTTCAGCGTCGCCAGCATCGCGCGGTTCTGATCGTAATCCAGATCGTAGGTCGGGCCGGAGGCCTGCAGGCCTTCCAGACGTGCCTGCAGCATTGGCCGGCCCAGCAGGAACAGATCCGAATCCGGCAGTTGCTCGGCCGGAGTGTCGGTTTGCGTGCGGCTAATCCCCTGGCTTTCAGCGATTTTCAGCGCCTGCTGCGTGGTATTCAGCTCGCGCTTGTAAACCGACTCTGCCACCGCTTCCTGACGCTTGACCTGCGCCTTCATCGAGGTGGTGCGAGCGGCCCATGCCCCCTGGATCTCTTCGTTCAGGTGCAGAGCAGCACGGTGGCTGGCGAAAGCCACGTATTGACGCAGCAGGCGGTTGGCGTCCGCGGCGGTTTCCGCCGTCAGCTTCACGCCGTCGTTCGGGACTTTTTTGTCGTCACGCGGCGTGAACAGGATGTTGTTGATCAGCTCGTCGAGCAGTGCCGCATCGGCGCGGGCATCCCCTTCCTGACGTTGCTTGTAATAATCACTCTGCAGCCAGAAATCGCGACGCGTATCGTAAGCCGCCAGTTGCATGATGAACTCATTGTACGCTTCATCCGCGATGCTCGGCTGATCGCCCGCCGTCGCCGGCAACGTGCGCACATCCAGATTGCGCAGGAACTGTTGCTGGGAGTAGTAACCGCCCAGCGCATTCACCGTGGGTTTGTCGGTGATTGCGGTCGCGCTCCATTCTTGCTTAACCAGATAAGAGACGATCAGCGCGACCGCCGCGAACAGCACCGCAATGCCGATTATCCACGGTTTGCCGCGCCACAGGGTGCAGCACAGGCCGCGGATATCGAGTTCGTTATCCACCGCCGGGGTATGCTTGTCAGACGTTGTTTCTGGATTCATCACAGCCAAAAAGCCTCTGGTCTCTGGTTAAGGTACTTGCTTGTTATCGCCCGAACGCCGCAGCCGGCGCTTGATACGCTTAATGTACCGCGCAACCCGCCAGGCGCGCTTGATGCAGTAACCGTACAGGAAGAATGCAAGCAAGAATAATGCCAACATAACCCACTCAGGGATAAAAGTCAGGCGTTCGCCGATCACGCCCACCGCCGCCAGCAATGCGGCCGCCAGGGTGATCAATACGAAAGCCTGCCGTGGCGTAAAGCCGGCGCGCATGATCAGGTGGTGAATATGTTGACGATCGGGAGAGAAGGGGCTCATCCCCTTGCGTAAACGACGATACATGATTGCTATCATGTCCATCAGCGGAATAGCGATGATCCACAGCGCAGTCACCGGGTTAATCGAGTGTGCCTTGCCCTGCGAGCTTTGCAACAGCAGCCAAATGGCGGTAAAGCCGATCAGGGTACTGCCGGCATCCCCCATGAACACCTTATAACGGCGGCCGAGGATGCCGAGGTTGAGCAAAATATAGGGAACGATGGTGGCGATCATCGCAAAGCACCAGAACGCCATCTCATGGTGACCGCTCAGGTACAGCAACAGACCCAGCGCGCCGAAGGAAACGCATGACAGCCCACCCAGCAGGCCATCAATGCCATCGACCATGTTGAAGGCGTTGATCGCCGCCCATACCGCGAACAGCGTCACCAAATAGCCGAACGGCCCCAGCAACATCTCCCAGTCGCCCAGCACATGGCCGAAGCTGCGCAGATACAGACCGGCGAACACCATCATGGCGATGCCGACCAACGCCTGCACCAGGGCGCGGATCTTAACGCTGATGTCAAAACGATCGTCGAGCGCGCCCACAAACACCAGAATGCCGGCGCAGGTGAGGTAAAGCTTGGCGTGCGCGATAGGCTGTTCGGAGATCCAAAATGCGAAGCACAATCCGGCATAAACGGAAATACCGCCGACCAGAGGAATCAGCCCCTGATGGCGTTTGCGATAATTGGGTTTATCTACCAGACCAATACGTTTTGCCGCCTTGCGGGCAACAAAGAGAAAAGCCAAAGAAAACAGGAAAACAAATAGAATTTCAGTACTCATAGTGAGTAAGTTCACAGTTAACAGATCTCTGTAGAAGATAAGGCAGCTTACCACGGGCAATAGCTTGTGCCATCGGCCCCCGCCACCTTTCGGTCATTTCCTATGACAACGGTGATTCATGCCTATTTTCTTCGCATCGGCTGACAAAACGACAGCAGCAAAGCCGACCGACGCAACGCCGACCGACAAACAAGATGAATTCTCAATAAGTCGAGGAAACAACTTACTTTTCCATTACTGCTACTTATCGTATCCGCCAAAAGCGAAAAACGCCACGACTAGGCGTGGCGTTCAGCGAATTTTTTAACGAATTATGAGCGTTTCATCATATCGAAGAATTCATCGTTGGTTTTAGTCATCGCCAACTTATTAATGAGGAACTCCATCGCGTCAATCTCACCCATCGGGTGAATGATTTTGCGCAGGATCCACATTTTTTGCAGCTCTTCGGAGGTGGTGAGCAGCTCTTCTTTACGGGTACCGGAGCGGTTGTAATCGATCGCCGGGAATACGCGTTTCTCGGCGATTTTACGCGCCAAGTGCAATTCCATGTTGCCGGTACCTTTAAATTCTTCGTAGATCACTTCGTCCATCTTCGAACCGGTATCAACCAGCGCGGTCGCGATGATGGTCAGGCTGCCGCCCTCTTCCACGTTACGTGCCGCACCGAAGAAACGCTTCGGACGATGCAGGGCGTTGGCGTCCACACCACCGGTCAGCACCTTACCGGAAGCCGGTACCACGGTGTTGTAGGCACGCGCCAGACGGGTGATAGAGTCAAGCAGAATGATCACGTCTTTCTTGTGCTCAACCAGGCGTTTGGCCTTCTCGATTACCATTTCGGCCACTTGCACGTGGCGCGAAGCCGGTTCGTCGAAGGTCGATGCGATCACTTCACCTTTCACCAGGCGCTGCATCTCGGTCACTTCTTCCGGACGTTCGTCGATCAGCAGCACCATCAGCACGCAGTCTGGGTGATTGTAAGCGATACTCTGCGCAATGTTCTGCAGCAGCATGGTTTTACCGGCTTTCGGCGGTGCCACGATCAGGCCACGCTGGCCGCGGCCAATCGGGGCCGCCAGGTCCAGTACGCGCGCCGTCAGGTCTTCGGTCGAGCCGTTGCCGCGCTCCATCCGCAGACGGGAATTGGCGTGCAGCGGCGTCAAGTTCTCGAACAGGATCTTGCTGCGGGCGTTTTCCGGCTTGTCGTAGTTGACTTCGTTGACTTTCAACAGGGCAAAATAGCGCTCGCCTTCTTTTGGCGGACGAATCTTACCGGAAATGGTGTCACCTGTGCGGAGGTTGAAGCGGCGGATTTGGCTAGGGGATACATAGATGTCGTCGGGACCGGCGAGGTAGGAACTGTCTCCAGAGCGGAGGAAACCGAATCCATCCTGCAATATCTCGAGCACGCCGTCGCCGAAGATATCTTCTCCGCTTTTCGCATGTTGCTTCAGAATGGAGAAGATAATGTCCTGCTTGCGCATGCGGGCAAGGTTTTCCAGCCCCATATTTTCGCCGAGAGTAATCAGCTCAGAAACCGGCGTATTCTTTAATTCGGTAAGATTCATAGTGGTGGGTTCTTAAACTCGGGGTATGTCTCGAACTTGTATCGTGAATGGTATGGCAGCGAGATGCGTGCCTGTTTACTGGACGTTCGATCACCGGGCGCAGAGCCGTCGCGGTAAGAAATGGCTTACATCGGGCGCACACATTGACGGTTGAAGATCGAAGGTACCTTAAAAATGATTTTTGCAAAACCGTTTGATTGCCAAAACACGGGCTGAGTTCAGTTTACTTTCAACGCCAGTGGTTCGACACAGAGTATAGCTTTAGATTCAAACTCTTTAGATTTAAAACTTCGGGCAAGTTCTATATGCAGTGTGGTTAAACTTAACACGCTTCTTGGCAGGCGTCTAGCGGTGAATTGAACATCACCGCCAGGCACCTGATACTGGGCTTCCCGCCCGATTACAGATTCGCGTTCAGGAAATCTTTGAGCTGACCTTTAGACAACGCGCCAACCTTGGTCGCGGCCACTTCACCGTTCTTGAACAGCAACAGCGTAGGGATGCCACGGATACCGTACTTAGGCGCGGTAGCCGGGTTTTGATCGATATTCAGCTTGGTGATGGTCAGTTTGCCTTCGAACTCTTCGGCAATCTCATCCAGAATCGGAGCAATCATCTTGCACGGCCCACACCATTCAGCCCAGAAATCGACCAGGATCGGCCCTTCCGCATTCAGCACATCGGCTTCGAAGCTGCTGTCAGTCAGGTGAATAATTTTATCGCTCATGTTCTACTCCACAGGATTATGTCTACCTTGTTGGTGTAGCATTAACCAACTCAAGGTGATTTTATTGCACCGCGTTTATTTCAACGGATGTGCTTTCGTAAAGCAATAGTTAGCTGATATTCTACCACACTATGAGCAAAACACACTTGACCGAACAGAAGTTTTCCGACTTCGCCCTGCACCCGTTAGTCCTTGAAGCCCTTGAGAAAAAAGGGTTTCACAATTGCACGCCTATCCAGGCGTTAGCATTGCCGCTCACGCTCTCCGGGCGTGACGTTGCAGGTCAGGCGCAAACCGGTACCGGAAAGACGCTGGCGTTTTTGGCGTCTACTTTTCACTATTTGCTGACTCACCCGGCGAAACAGGATCGCCAGACCAATCAGCCGCGCGCCTTGATCATGGCGCCTACGCGTGAACTGGCGGTGCAAATCCACTCCGATGCTGAAGCGCTCTCCCAGAGCACCGGCCTCAAACTGGGCCTGGCCTACGGCGGCGACGGCTACGACAAACAGCTGAAAGTGCTGGAAAGCGGCGTGGACATTCTGATTGGCACCACCGGCCGTTTAATCGATTACACCAAGCAGAACTATGTCGATCTCGGCGCGATGCAGGTTGTCGTGCTGGATGAAGCCGATCGCATGTACGATCTTGGCTTTATCAAAGACATCCGTTGGCTGTTCCGCCGTATGCCTACGGCCGATCAACGCCTGAACATGCTGTTCTCCGCTACCCTGTCCTATCGCGTACGCGAATTGGCCTTCGAGCAGATGAACAACGCCGAATATGTTGAAGTGGAACCGGAACAGAAAACCGGCCACCGCATTAAAGAAGAGCTGTTCTACCCGTCCAACGAAGAAAAAATGCGTCTGCTGCAGACGCTGATCGAAGAAGAGTGGCCGGATCGCGCCATCATCTTCGCCAACACCAAGCACCGCTGCGAAGACATCTGGGGCCATCTGGCCGCCGACGGTCACCGCGTCGGCCTGCTGACCGGTGACGTGGCGCAGAAAAAACGCCTGCGCATCCTCGACGATTTCACCAAGGGCAACCTGGATATCCTGGTCGCCACCGACGTCGCCGCGCGCGGTCTGCACATTCCCGCCGTCACGCACGTCTTCAACTACGATCTGCCTGACGACTGCGAAGACTACGTGCACCGCATCGGCCGTACCGGCCGAGCAGGCGCCAGCGGCCACTCCATCAGCCTGGCGTGTGAAGAGTACGCGCTCAACCTGCCGGCGATCGAGACCTATATCGACCACAGCATTCCGGTGAGCAAGTACAACAGCGATGCGCTGCTGACCGATCTGCCGGCGCCGAAGCGCCTGTCGCGTCCGCGCGGCGGCAACGGCCCACGTCGCAACTCCGCGCCTCGTCGCGGCGGCGCGCCGCGCAGCAACCGTAAACGCCCGAGCTGATCGCCATGCTCAGCTCCAGCACGCTTTATGCTGCCATCGACCTCGGCTCCAACAGCTTCCACATGTTGGTGGTGCGCGAGGTGGCCGGCAGCATTCAGACTCTGGCGCGGATCAAGCGCAAGGTGCGCCTGGCGGCCGGGCTGGATCAGCACAATCACCTGTCGCATGAGGCCATGCAGCGCGGCTGGCAGTGTCTGCGGCTGTTCTCTGAACGCCTGCAGGACATTCCGCGCGAGCAGATCCGCGTCGTCGCCACCGCCACGCTGCGCCTGGCGTCCAACGCCGATGAGTTCCTGCAGGTCGCCGAGCAAATCCTCGGCTGCCCGGTGCAGGTGATCAGCGGCGAAGAAGAGGCACGGCTGATTTATCACGGCGTCGCGCACACCACCGGCGGGCCGGATCGGCGGCTGGTCGTCGACATCGGCGGCGGCAGCACCGAACTGGTCACCGGCACCGGCGCACAGGCATCGCAGCTGTATAGCCTGTCGATGGGCTGCGTTACCTGGCTGGAGCGCTACTTCAGCGACCGCAACCTCGGGCAAGAAAACTTCGAGCGCGCCGAACAGGCCGCGCGCGAAATGGTGCGGCCGATCGCACCGCAGCTGCGCCAGCAAGGTTGGCAGATCTGCGTCGGCGCTTCCGGCACCGTGCAAGCGCTGCAGGAGATCATGGTGGCGCAAGGCATGGATGAACGCATCACCCTGCCCAAGCTGCGCCAGTTGAAACAGCGTGCCATTCAGTGCGGCAAGCTGGAAGAGCTGGAGATCGAAGGGTTGACGCTGGAGCGCGCGCTGGTCTTCCCGAGCGGCCTGTCCATTCTGCTGGCCATTTTCCAGGAGCTCGGCATCGAGAGCATGATGCTGGCCGGCGGAGCGCTGCGTGAAGGCCTGGTTTACGGCATGCTGCATCTGCCGGTGGAGCAGGATATTCGCATCCGCACCATCCGCAACCTGCAGCGCCGTTACCTGATCGATACCGAGCAGGCCGAACGCGTGAGCCAGCTCGCCGCCAATTTCTCGCAGCAGGTCGCCAACGAATGGCAGTTGGACGCACGATGTCGCGAGCTATTGCACAGCGCCAGCCTGATTCACGAACTCGGCCTCAGCGTCGATTTCAAGCAGGCGCCGCAACACGCCGCCTACCTGATCCGCCATCTGGACTTACCCGGCTTTACCCCGGCGCAGAAAAAACTGCTGGCCACCCTGCTGCAAAACCAGAGCAACCCTCTCGACCTGTCGCTGTTGAACCAGCAAAACGCCCTGCCGCCGCGCACCGCGCAGCGTCTGTGCCGCATTTTGCGCCTGGCGATCATCTTCGCCAGCCGCCGCCGCGACGACACGCTGCCGGCGGTGCGTTTACGCGCCAATCAGGACGATGAACTGACGGTGATTTTGCCGCCGGGGTGGCTGGAACAGCATCCGCTGCGTGCCGAGGCGCTGGAGCAGGAAAGCCACTGGCAGAGCTACGTCCACTGGACGCTGCGGTTGGAAGAACAACGTTGAAATGACCAGGGCGCGATGAGCGCCCTGTCTTTTTAATTCCCGCCTTTGGCCTTGGCCAGCTGGGCGCGGATATTGGCCAGATGGCTCTGCCCTTTCTGCATTCGCTCCTGCGGGCTCACCACTTTGCGCTCGGTTTCCCACGCCAAATCGTCCTGCGGCAACTCCAGCAGGAAGCGGCTCGGCTCCGGCCGCACCAGCTCACCGTACTGACGGCGCTCGCGGCACAGGGTGAAGATCAGCTCTTTTTGCGCGCGGGTGATCCCCACATAGGCCAGACGCCGCTCTTCGTCGACATTGTCTTCGTCAATGCTGCTCTGGTGCGGCAGCAGGCCCTCTTCCATGCCCACCAGGAACACGTAAGGGAACTCCAGTCCCTTGGAGGCGTGCAGCGTCATCAGCTGTACCTGATCCAGTTCTTCTTCGCTTTCGCCGCGCTCCATCATGTCGCGCAGGGTGAAGCGCGTCACCACCTGGGTCAGCGTCATCGGCTCGTCCAAATCGTTGCCTTCCAGCATCTCCGTCATCCAACCGAACAGCGTGTTGACGTTCTTCATCCGCATTTCGGCGGCCTTCGGGCTGGTCGAGGTTTCAAACAGCCAGCTTTCATAATCCACGCCGCGGATCAGATCGCGCACCGCCGCCACCGGCTCACGTTCCGCCTGTTGAGCGATGCCGCCCAGCCAATGGGTGAAGCGCTGCAACGATTCCAGCCCGCGCCCGGTCAAGTGCTGGCTCAGCCCCAGATCGAAACTGGCGTGGAATAAACTCTTGTTGCGCTGGTTGGCCCATTCGCCGAGCTTCTGCAGCGTCGCCGGGCCGATCTCGCGCTTGGGGGTATTGACGATGCGCAGGAAGGCGCTGTCGTCCTCCGGGTTGGTCAGCACGCGCAGGTAGGCCAGCAGATCCTTGATCTCGGGGCGCGAGAAGAACGAGGTGCCGCCGGAAATCTTGTACGGAATGCGGTTCTGCATCAGCATCTTTTCAAACACCCGCGACTGGTGGTTGCCGCGGTACAGGATCGCATAGTCGCCGTAGTTGGTCTTTTTCACGAAGTGGTGGGCGATCAGCTCCCCCACCACCCGCTCGGCTTCGTGCTCCTCGTTGTTGGCAGTCACCACTTTCAGCTCTTCACCATACCCCAGCTCGGAAAACAGCCGTTTTTCAAACACGTGCGGGTTATTGGCGATCAGGATATTGGCCGCCTTCAGAATGCGCTCGCTGGAACGGTAGTTTTGCTCCAGTTTGATCACCTGCAGCGCCGGGAAATCCTCCTTCAGCAGCACCAGGTTCTGCGGCCGCGCGCCGCGCCAGGAGTAGATCGACTGGTCATCGTCACCCACCACGGTAAAGCGCGCGCGGTTGCCCACTAACAGCTTCACCAGCTCGTACTGGCTGGTGTTGGTATCCTGGTATTCATCCACCAGCAGGTAGCGGATGCGCTGCTGCCAGCGTTCGCGCACCTCTTCGTTGCGTTGCAACAGCAGCGTAGGCAACAGGATCAGGTCGTCGAAGTCCAGCACGTTGCACGCCCGCATATGGGCGTGGTACAGGCCGTAGCAGTGGGCGAACAGCTTGTCGCGCTCCGAGCGCGCCAGCTCCGCCGCCCGCTGGGGATCGATCAGGTCGTTTTTCCAGTTGGAGATGGTCGAAATCAGCTGCGCCACCAGCGTTTTATCGCTTTCCAGCCACTTTTCGGTCAGCTCTTTCAACAGCGCCAGCTGATCCTGGTCGTCGAACAGCGAGAAGTTGGATTTCATCCCCAACGCCACGTATTCCCGCTTGATGATCTCCAGCCCCAGGGTATGGAAGGTGGAAATCATCAGCCCGCGCGCCTCTTTGCGCCCCAGGGTTTGCGACACGCGCTCTTTCATCTCGCGCGCGGCCTTGTTGGTAAAGGTCACGGCGGCGATGTGCCGCGCCTGGTAGCCGCAGTGGTGGATCAGGTGGGCTATCTTGTTGGTGATAACGCGCGTCTTGCCGGAACCGGCACCGGCCAACACCAGGCAGGGCCCGGTAACGAATTCGACGGCTTGTTGTTGGCTGGGGTTTAATCGCATGGTGCTGGCTTGCTCGGCTGTAAAACGTGGAAGGGAATTGTAGCAGAAAGCGCCGACGAGATTTAGCGGGTATAATCAGCGCAATTTTCGCATCGACAAAGGCAATACCATGGCAAAAACGGCGTGCGCCCTGCACATTCTGGTAGACAATGAAAAGCTGGCCAACGAGCTGCTGGCCAAGCTGAAGCGCGGCGTCAGCTTCGACACGCTGGCGCGCAAATACTCGAGCTGCCCGTCAAAACGCAACGGCGGCTCGCTGGGCGAGTTCAACAAAGGCGCGATGGTGCCGGCGTTCGATAAAGCGGTGTTCAGCATCCCGCTGCTCAAACCTTACGGCCCGGTCAAAACCCAGTTCGGTTACCACATCATCAAGGTGCTGTACCGCAACTGAGGGGGCCTGAGCCCCCCTGCGGCGAATTACTGCGCGCTGGCGTCCGTCGCCGGCGCTGCCACCGCGGCGTCGGCCGGCTTGGCTTCTTCCGTCACCACCGCCGGCGCCGGCATCATGATGCCGTCATAGGTTTCCTGCAGCTGCTTCATGCTCATTTCCGGCTCGCCCTTCGGCTGCATCAGCACTAGCGTCGCCTCCTGAGAAAGCTGCAGCTTCAGCGCCTGATTCAGCGTCTCCAGCGTCAGGCTGGACAGGAACTCCTGGCGCAGTTTCTGATACAGCTCCGGCGCGATATCCACCACCCCGCTCTGTTGCGAGCGCAGACGCTGGCTCATCAGCACATCGGTGTCGGTACGGGCGTAGGTCGCGAACAGCTTGCTCAGCTGATCGTTTTTCTGCGCCAGCAGCGCATCGAATTCTTCTTTCGACAGGCCGTTGTCACGCACGTTGGCCAGCTCGCGGGCAATAAAGCCCAGGCTGCCGTTCAGATTGTTGTTCGGCGTATCCAGATGAATGGCGCACTGCCCTCGTTGATACTGCACGCGGCAGTCAAAGCCCAGATGCAGGCTCTTCTGTTCGCTTTTTTCCAGCGTCTGCTGGAGATGCCAGAACAGCGCCTCGCGGGCGAGATCGCCACGCCAGTAACGAAGCAGGCTCTGCGAATCGCGAATCGGGTGCCACGGCGAATCCCACATGATCGACAGCGTATCCTGTTTCACCTGCTCGCTGATCAGACTCACCGGCTGCTGCGGCAGGGGTGTCAGCGTCGGCATCGGGGCCGGGGTTTCACGTTTGCCTTGCAGCGGCGAGAACGCCTTGTTGATCTGCTCGCCCAGGCTGCGGCTGTCAACCTTGCCGACCACGAACAGCGTCATGGCATCCGGGGTATACCACTGTTGGTAGAATTTCTTCAGCTGCTCGAGGTTGACCGGCCGTTTTGCCGGCTGCGCCGGATCGTGCGCCAGCAGCGTCGAGCCTTTCAGGCGGTAACGCCACCAGACGTCTTGGGTATTAGGCGGGAAAGTGCCGACCGGATTGATGCTGGAATTCATCACCGCATGCACCGTATGCTCGTCGATCGCCAATTTGCCGGTGGTATCCGCCAGCCAGGCCAGCGCTTCTTTCAGCAGGTCGGGCCGGTTGTTCGGCAGGCTGAGGTTATACATGGTGAAATCATACGAGATGATAGCCGGCGGCAGCGGCCGCTCGTTGTCCACGCTCTGCTGCCACAGGGCGCGCAGCTGCGGGGCCGTGAAGCTTTCGCTACGCGCCAACGCCAGCCGCGGCAGCAGATGAGCAAAGCCGGTCTGCTGCGAAGACTCCACCAAAGAGCCGGTATTGACGATCAACCGCAGTTCAACGCGGTCACTCGGCCGCTGCGGCGTATCGAGAATCTGCCATGAAAACCCGTTGGCCAACGCCCCCTGCTGCCAGGCAGGGTCGGGTTGTAGTGCTTCAGCCTGCACGCTGCTACTGGCTGCAGCCAATAGCAACCCACCAACTATAAGATGAATTCTGGTGCCCTGCATGTGAACCCCTACTTAATGACTATCCAATTTCTTATGCAAATGCGTGTATTCCATTCAATGGAATCATAAAAATACGCCCTGAGTTTCACGGTGGGGCGGAAAGCAGAAAGTGTACCACCGTGTTAGACCGCGCGCCTTTGCGGATGTCACTCATTAGAGTGAAAAATAATGGATTGCGGGGTTTTTAATGCAAAAAATCGTTACGAGGCAGGGGGAAGAACCTCACCGGCCGCGGATGCGGCCGGTGATTTACCGCCGATATCAGGCGGAAGGCAGCGTTTTGTCCGCGCCGGTGTTTTTGTTGTTCAGCGTGTCTTTCAGCTGTTTTTCATCCAGCTGGTTACACCATTTTGCCACCACCACGGTCGCCACCCCGTTGCCCACCAAGTTGGTCAACGCACGGGCTTCCGACATGAAGCGGTCGATGCCGAGGATCAGCGCCAGGCCGGCCAGCGGCAGGTGGCCGACGGCGGAGATGGTGGCGGCCAACACGATAAAGCCGCTGCCGGTGACACCCGCCGCCCCTTTGGAGGAGAGCAGCAGCACCACCAGCAGGGTAATCTGATGCATGATGTCCATGTGGGTATTGGTCGCCTGCGCGATAAACACCGCGGCCATGGTCAGGTAGATAGAGGTGCCGTCCAGGTTGAAGGAGTACCCGGTCGGAATAACCAGACCCACCACTGATTTCTTGCAGCCCAGCTTCTCCATTTTATCCAGCATGCGCGGCAGCGCGGATTCGGACGACGAGGTCCCCAGCACGATCAGCAGCTCTTCTTTGATGTAGTTGACGAATTTGAAGATGCTGAAGCCGTTGGCGCGGGCGATGCTGCCCAACACCACCACCACGAACAGGATGCAGGTGATATAGAAGCACACGATCAGTTGGCCGAGTTGCACCAGGGTGCCGACACCGTATTTACCGATGGTAAACGCCATAGCGCCGAAGGCCCCCAGCGGCGCCAGGCGCATGATCATGTTGATGATGCCGAAAATCACCCGCGAGAAGCTGTCGATCACGTTGTAGATCAGCTGCCCTTTGTCGCCCAGACGATGCAGGGCGAAGCCGAACAGTACCGCGAACAGCAGCACCTGAAGAATGTTGCCGCTGGCGAACGCGCCGATCACGCTGCCGGGGATGATGTCCAGCAGGAACGGAATGATGCCCTGCTGCTGTGCCTGCTCGGCGTAGACCGCCACCGCCTTGGCGTCCAGCGTGCCGGGATCGACGTTCATGCCGGCGCCCGGTTGCACCAGGTTGACGATCACCAGACCGATAATCAGCGCGATGGTGCTGACGATTTCAAAATACAGCAGCGCGATGGCGCCGGTGCGCCCCACCGCCTTCATGCTTTCCATGCCGGCGATGCCGGTCACCACGGTGCAGAAGATCACCGGTGCGATGATCATCTTGATCAGTTTGACGAAGCCATCGCCCAGAGGTTTCATCTCGGCGCCGAGGTCAGGGTAGAAATGGCCAAGCAGGATACCCAGCGTGATCGCCGTCAGTACCTGAAAATAGAGGCTCTTAAAGATCGTTGTTTTCATATGAACATCCTATGGGGGGAAGACACGCACCAGGCAGCAGTCTAAAAATCCAGCCTGTTCATTGCTTGCGCGGAAAATAACACCCACTTAACAACATGGAAATAATTTGTTGCACCCGCCCCTGCGGGTTGATGTGAATTTAAGAGCTGAAACGCGTCAGTCGAGGTGCAAAGCTGAAAATTGCGTAAGCCTTTGTTTGCACTAACGCAAAAGAGGTATATGAAGAATGGCGATTTTCGGACGGGGAAAAGTACCTGAAAGGTCACGCGGCGCTCACGGCGCCGCGCGGCAAAACTCGGCTTCGAACGCTTCGCGCGGCAGCGGCCGGGCGAACAGGAATCCTTGCCCGCTGCGAATGCCGTGCTGCAGCAGCCAGTCGCGCTGCCCGGCGTTTTCCACGCCTTCGGCCATCACCGGTAACGCCAGCACTTCGGAGATCGAACTGACGATACGCGCCATCGCATCGTCGGCCGGCAGCCCCTGAATGAAGCTGCGGTCGATTTTGATCAAATCTATCGGCAGGGATTTCAACCGGTTCAGGTACTCCAGGCTGGAGTAGCCCATGCCGAAGTCATCTAGCGCGATAGACAATCCCAGATCGTGCAGCTCACGCAGCAGCGCCAGCGCGTGGTCGAGATCGTCGATGCGTACCGTCTCGGTGATCTCCAGCAGCAGCTTGCGCGGATCGATCCGATACTGCGCCAGCAGGTTTTTCAGATGCGGAACAAACGCCTCATGTTGCATCTGAATCCCGGAAACGTTGACCGCCAGCGGCAGCGCAATGCCGCGTTGCTGCCAGTCCGCCAGGATGCGGCAGGACTCTTCCAACACCCAGTTGCCGAGAGGCACGATCACACCCAGCTCTTCCGCCAGCGGGATAACGTCGGCCGGCAGGGTATAGCTGCCGTCATACTGCTGCCAACGCAGCAGCGCTTCGGCGCCGATCACCTCGTTGGACTGCATGTCGATCTGCGGCTGCAGGAACAGCGTGAAATGCCGCTGCTCGATGCCGTGCAAGATCTCGCTCTCCTGGGTCAACCGCTTCTGCGTGCGTTCCGTCAGGCTGGGCTCGAAGAACAGGATCTGATTTTTTCCTTCGCGGTGCGCGGACATCATCGCCGAGGTGGCGCTGCGCAGCAGCTGTTCCGCACTCTCCCCCTGATTGAGGTAGTGCGCGATGCCGATACTGGCGTTGGGCCGCAGCGCCAAACCTTCCAGCGTCAACGGCGCGTTGATCTCCGCCATGATACGCCGCGCCAGCTGCATGGCGTGGAACGGCCGCTCGATGCCCTTGGCCAGAATGGCGAATTCGGTATTGCTCAGCTGTGCCAGCACGCCGTTTTCGTCGATGCAGCCGCGCAGCTTCTTCGCCAACGCCAGCAGCAACGCTTCACGCATCGCCGGGCTCATCACGCCAGACGCTTCATGCAGCGTCTCGATGCCGATCACCAACAGGTTAAAACGCTCGGGGCGCAGGCTGGAGGCGATATGCTGTTCCAGCAACGCGTTCAGCAACGCCGGATTTGGCAATTCGGTCACCGGGTGGCGGGTGCTCAGGCGGCTCATGTCGGCATGCGCCTTGGCCAACGTCTGTTGATTGCGGTTGTAGTTGCGCACCAGCAGGCCGAGCTCGTCGTCCTGGTGCAGCGCCGGCAGCATCAGTTGGTGATAGGGCGCTTCGTCCTGCGAGATGTTCTCCAGCTCTTTGGCCATCGCGCGCAGCGGGTGCACCATCAACCGGTTCATGCACCAGGTGATGGCCACCGACAGGATCAGCGCCAGCAGCAGGTAGGTCGACAGCATGGTCGACAAAATGCTGAGGATAAACTGGTACATGCGGAACGAATCGGCCTGCAGCACCAGATAGGCCAGCGGCTGCTGGTTGGCCGGCACCCGTTCCAGCGAATAGAGCGGCACGGAAATTTGGATAGGCAGTTCAAACAGCCGGGCGATCAGCGTCGGCACCGGCCGCTCCGGCGGGAAATTGGCGTGCAGCGCCTGAAACTCGTTCGGCAAGACGATATCCGCCCGGCTGAGAATGCCGACCGGCAACAGGGTGTTCAGCACCCTTTTGGCTTCCGGCACGTCCATCCGCAGCACCGCTTCCGCCAGCGGCTGGCGCACGGAGTGAGCGATATTCTCCAGTTGCTGGGCGTAGTCATCCCTGCGCTGCTGCACAAAGTGGAATAACTGGATCACGATAAAGATGCAGATCGTGACCAGCGCCACGCCGGACACTGTCGCCATCTGCTTAATCGTTAACGAACGCCTGACCCGCAAACCTGCTCTCCGTGAAATCGGGCTAAAACAAAAAGGGGGCTGACTCTCACCCGCCCCCTCGAACCGGGCTGAGTATACTCGATCATCGGCTGTTTTTATCTGGCTATGCCGCAGGCAAAACCAAGAAAATCGCGGGTTTCAGTCTTTTCCTAAAGCGAACAAACACGACCCGGACACAGGGTAACAAAACTCCCCGGCGTCCGACACTCCGAATCTTTCCCCTTCCGACTACTTAAAGTCGGCGTAAGGCGTCAGCGGCTGCGGCGGCAAATCGAGATCCCCCTGCCAGCCGGCCAGGGAATAGCGCAGATAAATCAACGCGTGGCTCGGCGTATAGTCCTTCGCCTGTTGAATGTCGATGCCGGCGCCGAGCGTCCAGTGCGAACTGAGACGGCGTTCGACGATTGCCCGCAGGGTATAACCGACGCCGCTTGAGGAGCTGCCGTCCTCGACGGCGAACTTATCGGGCAACGAATCCGGGATCAGCCCCTGCAGTGGATAACGGCGCTGGCTGTCGGTTTTGGAATGGGACAGCGAAACCGAACCGCCCAGCTCCCACGACCAGTTCTCGGTGCGCTGACGGTAGTTGACCGGCAGCGACAGAGACAGATATTGCTGCGGGCTGTAATAGCCGCCCTGCCCCAGCGAATAACCACTCAAATCCTTCTGGTAATGCCACAGCATGGTATTGAGCCCGACGCTCAGGCGGCGATTGTCTTCGTTGATCAGCTTGTAGTAGTAACCGGCCATCAACCGCTGCCGCTGGTTGTCCGCCACATTCTTGCCGGTAATCTGGTGCGCGCTGAGATCGGCCCACACGCCGTTCGCCTCGCCGCGATCGTAGCTGGCGCTCAGGCTGACGCCGGTGGCGCGCACGCCGCCCCAGGTGGTACCGGTGTTCGGATCTTTGGCACCGCCGAACGCCAGCAGCGAGCTGGAGATCGGCCGCCGCGAGGCCGCCAGCGTCCAACCGATGTGGTTCCAGTCGCCGCTGTAGGCCAGGCCGCCGGTCCAGTCGACCACCTCAAAGCCCATCGGCGTCGTGCCGATATCGGCGGCCCAGCGATCGTTTTTCCAGCCGGCCGCCACGCTGGTGCCGGTGGTTTTCTGGTGTTCATCGCCGCGGCACCCTTGCGTGTTGCAGGTGCCGAAGGTTTCGTAGTATTTGCCGCTGCCGTCGGTCGAGAAGCGGCCGGCATCCAGCTGCACGGTGTCAGTGCGCAAGAAGGCGCGCCCGTCATACAGCGACATGTCCACCTGCAGCATGGTGTCGTGCGCGTTGAAATCGGAAATGCCGCCGGTGCCGCTCGAGCGCCAGTAATCGTGATCGAGCGTGACGTTCACGTCTTGCTGTCGATACAGATCCGCGGCGTCGGAGCGAATGCCGCGTTTCAGCCAGTCGTCGCCCGCGTTATTGCGCGTCAAATAGGTGTAGCTGTCATTATCCTGCGGCAGCGTCGGCGTGATGCCGCCGGCCACCATCGCCTGCCGGAAATCCTGCTGCGCCCGCTCAGGCTGTTGCTGAGCCCGCTCCAGACGGGCGGCGTCACGGTAGATCAGCGCCTTGGTCTGCCCGACGGGTTCTGAAGCCGCCGCCGTTTTCAGCCGGCCGAAGAGCGCGTCGGCCTGCTGCGCATCGCCGACCACACTCCAGGCGTTGGCAACCCGCCGTTGGCTGTTGAGCGAAGCGTCTTGCGGCTGCGGTTCGGTTTTCAGCCGCTGGCGCGCCGCGTCAAGATCTCCCTGCGCCACATAGGCTTCGATCTCGCCCAGCTGCGCATCCGGATTGTTCGGTTCACGGCGTTTCACCCGCTGATAGTCGTCCAGCGCCGCCGCATACTCCCCGCGCGCCAGCGCCCAGTCGGCGAGCAGCAAATCGATGCGGGTGTCCGCCGGCTGCCGGCGCAAATAGGCTTCCGCCGCCGGTTCGTCACCGGCCGCCCGCAGCCGTTCGGCCTGTTCGATTATCGCCTGCATTTTCAGCCGCTGCGCCAGTTCGCGCATATTGTCGTTCCACTGCGCCGCCGGCAGCGTATTGAGCTGCGCCAGCGCCTGCCTGTCGCGATCGCTGCCGGAAAGATAGAGCGCATAGGCGTAGGTCAGCTGCGGATTGGCGTGCTGGCGCTGCGCCAGCTGCCGGAACAGAGCGTCCGCCTGCTGCGGCTGCCCGGCCTGACGCAGCGCCTGCGCGTAGCGATAGGTCAGCCAGACATCGTCGGGATCCATCGCCTGGGCGCGGCGATAAATTTCCACCGCCTGTTGCCACTGTTGCTGCTGCGCCAGCGTCTCCGCCTGCTGTTTCAACATGTCGAGCCGCAGCCCGTCGAAGGTGCTGCGCAGCTTGGCCTGTTGGCTGCGCGGCAGGCCGCTGAGGTAGGCCAGCGCGTTTTCCGGCGACTGCCGTTGATAGATATTCACCAGGCCGCGCAGCGCGCTGCCGTTGCCGGGATCGCGTCGCAGCGCCTGCTGATAAAACCCTTCCGCCGCGGCGTCATCCTTGCTCGCCACCGCCACATCGCCCAGGCCGATAAACGCATCGCCGTCGCTGTCGTCGAGCTGGCGCGCCTGCTGATATTTCTGCCGTGCCAGCGCGAGATTGCCGGCCTTGAGCGCTTTGTCGCCCTCGTCGATCGCCAGCCAGTAGCCGGTGCTCTTGATCAGGCTCTGCCATTTGCCGCTGCCGTAGCCATTCTTGTCGGCCGCCAGCGCCTGGCGAAACAGCTTCAGCGCCTGCGGGCGGTCACCGGCGCGTGAATAGGCCTGGCCGAGCGCGCCCAGCACCTCGGCGTCGTTCGGCGTCGCCGCCAACGCCTTTTGCAACTCAGGAATGGCCGCCCGGCTGCCGCCTTTATCCACCTGTGCCAGGCCGCGCACCCGCGCCTGATAAGCCGGATCGGCCAACAGTTTCTGCTGTCTGGCCAGCTCTTCACGGGCGCGGGTCGCCTGATCGCCGGTGTCGAACACGCCGAGGAAACGGTTGAGCGCCGCCACGCTTTGCGCGCTGACCGGCATCGCTTTGACCTTGTCCAGCCACAGATCGGCGGCATCGCCGCGCCCGGCCGGATCGGCGGCGATCTTCTGCAGCAGTTCATAGGCCTGCGCGTCCTGATTCTGACTGAACAGCATGCGTGCCAGCGACATGCGCAGCGCCACGTTGCCGGAATATTGCTGGTCCAGCGCCTGCAACTGCTTTAACGCCTTCGCCTCCTGCCCCGGCAAACGCGCCACCAGCCGCCAATACTCCACCGCCAGATCGAGCGTCGGCGGCTCGCCGTGGAACAGCGCATCGTACTGCGCCTTGGCCTCCGGCAGCCGGCCAGCGGTCGCCATCAGGCGGGCCTGCTGCAGCTTTTGCCGGGTTTCCGGCTGGGTCAGCAGCATGTTCATTTGCGCCTGGCGATAGGCGCTGGACTGCGGCGCGAGAGTTTTCAGCTTGTCCAACTGCTGTTGCGCCAGCGCCATGTTGCCCTGCCGCAGCGCCAAACGCATACGCGCGGCGATCACGTCCGGGTTATTCGGATCCATCAGCTCGAGCCGGTACAGCGACTGGCGCACCAGATCGTCCTTGTTGCCGGCCTCGCCAATGCGCACCTGCTCCAGCAGCCACTGCTCCGGGGCCACGGCCTCCGCGGCGCGCGCCTGCGGCAGCATCGCCAGGCTCAGCGGAATCAAATTCAGCCAGTTTATTTTGAAGTTGTGCATTGGCCGTCCCACGAGGGTTGCAATTCACCCTGACGATTAAAGCGATAACGTTGTTGATCCCACCCCTGACCGAACAGCGTCAGCGAGGCGCTGAAATAAGCGTCGTCACCCGGCGGATGTTCGCTGATGCGTTGCCGCTGTGTCGCCAGCGCCTCGGCCTGCGTCGCCAACATCGGCAGCATTGAGGCGGAAAAGCCGACCGGGCCGTCACCGGTGGTTTTGCCGCTGGCGGTATCGGTTTTCTCCGGCGGCACACCCTGTTTGGCGGTGAGCTGCGCCATCGGCTGGAAGCGTGCGAGCAGCGCCGCCTTATGCTCATCGTCGTCCGCCAGCATGCCGGCCCACAGATAGACCCGAATCGCGTCGTAGCTGCCGACGTTCGGCTTGACGGTATCCGGCTGCCAGCCGGTGCCGACTCGCCACACCACCCAGTCCGGTGAGAAGCCGTGCGGCGCGCTGTCCAGCCACAGCCGCTGATTGACCTGGCGCATCGCGCGCCACGGGCCGTTCAGCGCCGCAAAACGCGCCAGCAGCTGCGGCGGCAGGTAGCTGGGGTTCAGCCGCCAGCGATCTTCCGCCACAAACCCGACTTTGCCCGGCAGCAACATCAGGCCCAGGCCGGGGATGTCGGCCACTTCCTCGCGGCCGATGCGTTGCAGCAGCAGCGTTCCCAGGGTTTGATAACGCCGGCTTTTCCACAGGCGGCCGGCTTCGAGCAGGTTATAAGCGATCCACAGATCGGCATCTGACGCCGAGTTGGCGTCCAGCACCTTCCACTGCTTGTCGTCGCTCTCGCCCCACAGCCAGGCGGGCAAACGGGCGCTGAGATCGCCCGCCGCCAGGTTGTTCTCCGTCCAGGCCAACAGCCGATCGAAGGTCGGCCGGTCGTTGGCCACCAGAGCGAAGAACAGGCCGTAACTCTGTCCCTCGGAGGTGGTGATCTTGTTCGGACTGCTCGGATCGATCACCCGCCCCTGCGGGCTGATGTAGAACTGCTTGTACTGTTGCCAGCCCGGCCACTCGCAGGCCGCCGCCGCGCTGAACGCGCACAGCAGCAGCATGCCGAGCGACAGGCGTTGCAGCATCGCGCTCACCGCCGTCAATCCCGATCTTCAGGCGCCAGACGACGCCGGCTGAAGGCCTTCAGGCCGCGCCACAGTATCAGCCCCAGGATCACCACCAGCACCACCGCGATCACCGCCAGCAGTACCGGATGGGTGGAGAGGGCATACCACAGCCGCTCCCACCACGGCAGGTGGCCGACATAGTAAATATCGCCGACGCGCAGGCTGTTGACCCCCGATTCGCGGATCACCGCCACCGAACCAAACACCGCGGCGCGCTTGCCGCTGTCCAGCAGGGCATTGTTGAGCAGCTCATAGCCGCGCGGGCTGTCCGCCAACAGCGCCACGATGCTGCGTTGGTCGTTGAACGGCGACTGTACGCCGATGATCGCCGACATTGCGCCCTCGGAGCTGACGGTGGTCTTGCTGTCCGGCTTGGTGTCCTCTGCCAGCACTTCCGCACTCGGCAGCGGCGGCTGCCGCGTCGGCTGTTTCACCCAGCTTTGGGTCGCGTCCACCAGCAGACTGATTTTCTTGTCGTCGCGCAGCGCCTGAGGAATGGTGCCGACCATCAGGATGTCGTCGTCGCGATCCTTGGCCTGCGACCAGTCGTCGCTCAGCGTGAAGGCCAGCGCCGGATAACCGGTTTGCGCGCCGATCACGCCCAGCGAGTTCAGCAGCGCGCTGACCTGCGCCGGCTGCGGTTTCTGGTTCACCAACACCAGCGTTTGCGACAGATCCGCCAGGCGGCTGAACGGGAAACCGGCGTTGGCGAAAGCGCGCAGGTCCGGCATCGCCATAAAGTGGCGGTAGCCGGAGAAATCGATGGTGGACGCACCGTCGATCACCGCGTGGTTTTGCGTGAAGGAGTAGGTTTCGCAGCGCCCTTCCGCGCCGCTGGCCAGCAGCGTGGTGTAATCGAAGTCAAAGCGCAGCTGGTTGGTAGCCCCCAGCCGCAGCGCCGGGATATTGACGTTCTTGTCGGAGTCGAGCAGCCCCTGCGTCAACGGCAGGCGCAGCAGCTGTGCGCCCTGTTCGTGTTCCGGCACCAGCGAGTAAGCCTGCACGAACTGGTTGTTCAGGCTGACGCTCAGCCGCGAACCGTCCTGAATGCGCGGCGCGGTATAACGGTATTTCAGGTGCATGTCGATGCCGGTGCTGCGGATCAGGAACAGATCCGGCGGCAGGTTCATGGTCAGCGAGATCGGGCCGGGCTCGATGCCGCTGGTTTGCAGCTGTTCGGCGTATTGCTGCAGCTCAGCGAAGGTCATCGGCCGATCGGTGCGCACCCAGTTCGGCGCGTCGTAAGGCTGGCGCGGCGCGAGCTGCTCCACCTTGTCCACCGTCACGTTCTGGCCACGGAACAGGATGTTGCCCTGCGCGATGCCCTTCACCGCGGTGATCAAATCGTTGTCGTCACGCCCCTGAATCAGCAGCAGTTTGACGTACGGATTGTCGGGGTGGCTGATCATCTCCACCGTCGGGCCGTTGACCGCCGGATAATCGCGCAGGAAATCCGGACGCTGCTGGTTGGTGGCGAACACCACCGCGTGCTGCGCCGGCAGCGCGTTGTACAGCGTCGGGAAAGATTGCCCGCGCCACTGCGCCTTGCTGCCGAACCAGGAGGCCAGAATGCCCGCCGCGCGCTGCTGGGCCAGATCCGGCTGGCCGGCGAACACCATCGGCAGCGTCAGCGGCCGATTATCGCGGCTGTCGAAGAACGGCTCAGGGAAGTGCGACAGCTCATTTTTCACCGGCAGCGTCTGGAAACGCAGCTTCAGCGCGCTGGATTTGCTGACATCGAGCCACAGCGAGGTGCTGGCCGGGTTTTCGCAGATGTTCTGATAATGGCCGACGAACACCAGCCTTACGCGGTTAAAATCGGTGATATAGCGCGGATCGATCGCCATCTGGATGCGATTGGGCTTACCCAGCTGCTCCTTGGCGATCGTGGTCACCCCCATTAGCTCGTCGTTCAGGTAGACCTTGACGTGCGACTCCACCGGGATCAGCGCCGGCGACGGCGTGAACTCCATATCGAGCATCGCCTGCGAGACCACCTCATCGCTGCGCACGCCGAATTCGATCTGCCCGTCGGGCCGGGTGCCGCGCAGAACAAAGGTGCCCGGCGGCGGCGCTATCTGCGCAAACGGCAGCGACACGTCGCGCACCGGCGCATTCGGATCCTGCGGCGCGGCGGCCGGCGGTGGCGCGGTCGCCGTATCGGCCGCCGCGGCGATCGGCGGCTGGGCCGCCACGGTCGGCGCGGTGGCGGTTTCGGCCTGCGACAGGGTGCTGATGCCTAAGGCCAGAGCAGTTAACCAGGTTATTTTTCTCGTCATCGTATCATCATCAATGTTGGAGCCTGTTCACCGGGCGAGTGAGCGGGCGGTTGAACTCGCAGCTAACCCACTGTTTCTTGTTGACCCAAGGTCGGATCCCTGCCGACGCCGCGCGGAATAAACGACACGACCCAGGCGGTCAGCGACGTGACCCCGACCAGCAAACCGCGCACCAGCGGCGGCGCGTAGTCCGCCATGCGCACATAGCCCCGGAAGCCCAGCGCCAGCACGTCGCGCAGGCTTTCGATCGGCCGGTCTTCAGGGAACCCGTCCTGCCACAGCGCCCAGGTATCGGCGCGGGCGAAGGTGCACTGAATGAAATCGATGTGTTCACGGGTAGAGAGACTGACCAGACGCACCCCCACCTTGTTGCCGAAGGCGCGCGTCACCACGCAGGGGAAGCTGTACTCCTGCTGGCCACGCTTGAGCAGCAGCGAGGCTTTGTCGCCGTCTTTCAACGCGTTTTCCACTCGCATCTCAATGCCCACGCCGCCGTCGGAGTAATCGCGCAGCGTGCAGGGGTAGAGGTGGCCGTCGGCACGCGCGATCGCCGCCGGCATGGCGATCTCCACGCGGTGCGCCTGACGCACCTGCTTGGCCTCTACCGCCACCGCCACCGCGCCGCCGAGAATGGTCATGTTGTACAGCACCCACACCAGGCTGATGATCACCGTCATCACCTCGTCCGTCGGGCCATAGGCCAGCCGCCAGGCGCCGAACGCCAGCCCGGCCAGGTTAAGGATCACCAGGAACATATAAGGGCGGGTGATCACCCAGTCTACGTGCTCCTCCTCCACCAGCCCGCCCTTGGCAGTGACGTTGAATTTGCCCTTGTGCGGATTGAACAGCGCCACCGTGGTCGGCCGCGCGATATACCAGGCCAGCACCGTTTCATAGATTTCGCTCCAGAACGAATGGCGGTATTTCCCCTGGATACGCGAGTTGGTCAGGCTGGCGTGGATCATGTGTGGCAGCACATAAAGCGCGATCGCCAGCGCCGGCGCGAAGATGATGTAGGCATGCAGCAGCAAAAACGCCAGCGGTGCGGTGAGGAAGATCAGCCGCGGAATGCCCGACAGGAAGTGCAGCATGGCGTTGGCGTAGCACAGGCGCTGCGCCAGTTTCAGCCCCTTGCCCAGCAGCGGGTTGTCGAGCCGGAAGATCTGCACCATGCCGCGCGCCCAGCGAATGCGCTGGCCGATGTGCGCCGACAGGCTTTCGGTCGCCAGCCCGGCAGCCTGCGGAATGCGGATATAAGCCGAGGTATGCCCGCGCCGGTGCAAACGCAGCGAGGTGTGGGCGTCTTCGGTGACGGTTTCCACCGCGATGCCGCCGATCTCGTCCAGCGCGCTGCGGCGCAAGATGGCACAAGAGCCGCAGAAGAAGGTGGCGTCCCACATGTCGTTGCCGTCCTGCACCAGCCCGTAGAACAAGGTGCCCTCGTTGGGCGTCTGGCGGAAACGCCCCAGGTTGCGCTCGAACGGATCCGGCGAGAAGAAGTGGTGCGGGGTCTGCAGCATCGCCAGCTTTTTGTCTTTGAAGAACCAGCCCATGGTCAGCTGCAGGAAAGAGCGCGTCGGCACGTGGTCGCAGTCGAAAATCGCCACGAACTCGCCGGTGGCCTGCTTCAACGCGTTGTTGATGTTGCCGGCCTTGGCATGTTCGTGGGTCGGCCTGGCGATGTATTTCACCCCCACTTCGGCGGCGAACGCACGGAATTCGGGGCGATTACCGTCATCAAGGATATAGATAT
Source organism: Serratia sp. CY43202 (assembly GCF_052168755.1). Lineage (NCBI taxonomy): Bacteria > Pseudomonadati > Pseudomonadota > Gammaproteobacteria > Enterobacterales > Yersiniaceae > Serratia > Serratia sp. CY43202. Next base: position 182,400 of record NZ_JBJNMB010000008.1, on the reverse strand, counting down.
TCACCTTTTCCTTCGGCCAGTCGATGCCCAGCGCCGCATAGACGGTCGGCTTCACCACCCCGAGGTCCTCATTGTAAGTCGGCACCATCAAATCGATGGTTGGCCAGGTCGCGCTGTCAGCGGGCAACGGCACCGGCTGGCGATTAAGCGGCCAGATAGTCTGGAAATAGCCCAGCACCAGCACCACCCAGGCGTAGGTTTCCGCCACCAACAGCAACAGGCCGCACACCAGGCTAAGTGGATCGTCCCAGTTCAGCGTGGCGGTATAGCGCCACCACAGGTAACGGCAGGAGACGGTCAGCGACAGCACGATCAGCATCAGCGCAGGCAAGCGCCCCGGCACCCGGCGCACCACCATCGCGATCCCCCACAGCAGCACGACGAACACGAATTGCGCCGACAGATCGAACGGTTGCGAGATGCACAGCATGGCGAGGATCGCCGCCAGCACGCCGACCAGAATAAACAGCGCGCGTCGCATGCCGCGGTTCATGCGGCCGAGGCGCTCTACCGAACGCTGTTCCACGCCGGCGTTTTTCAGCCGCTGCGGCAGGCCCTGCAGCCAATCGGCGTAGCGCTGCTGCAGCCGACGCCACCCAGCGAAATAGTCACGCTGCACTGGCGCGCGGCCGCTGCGGAACAGCAGTAGCCACAGGCCCTGCAGCAGATAGCGCAGCGCATCCGCCGGGCGTGGGCGTTCGGCGGACAGATGCGGGAACCAGTAAGCGCGGCCGGTACGCACACGCTGCCAGGCCGGTGATTCAAAGCGCAGCAGCATCCACCCCAGCGCCACCAGCAACGTGGCAAAAAACGCGGTCAGCGCCGACGCGCCGTTGCGGCGATAGCCGCGGTAGCGCGCCTGCACCGCCTGACGCACCGGCGGCACCAGCAGCAGGCTCAGCACCCGGCTCATGGCGCAACACCCCGTTTGAGGTTGATCAGGCACCAGTTGGCCAGCGTCAGCACTTCATCCGCCGCCAGACTCTCGGGGCGGTACTCGCCCAGCGGCTGTTTGACCGCCAGCGCTTCCGCCAGCGCTTCATCGCGGTGGATCACCACCGGCAACAGACCGCTCAGGGTTTGCAGCCACAGCTGATGCAAATCCTGCTGCAGCTGGCTGGCGGAGGAGTAGTGATTGACCAGGAACCGGCAGTCGTTCGGCAGCGTCTGCTGATGGAGCCGTACCTGACAGTTGGCGTCGGGGTTCAACAGCATGAACACGCTGTCGGCTAGCTGCAGCGCTTGCTGCGCCAGAGCGCCGTCCCCGATCGGAACATCCAATAGGATCCAGCGCTGCGGATCGCCGGCGCTCAGTTGGCGCAGGTTGTCGCGCCAGCGTTCGGGCAGCTGCTGACACTGACGCTGCACTTCCAGCCGTTCCGCCGCATTCAGGCGGCCAAACGGCAGAAAATCGAGGTTTTCACAATAACGCAGCGCGCCTTCCTGCCAACCGCCGCCGTCCTGCTCCGCGCGGGCCCAGCCGCGTGCCAGTTCGAACGGCGTGTTGAAATGCAAGCGCAGCAGATTATCCGGCGTGAAATCGATCGCCAACACCGACTCACCCAGCTGCTGCAACGCCCAGGCGAGCGCCGCCGTGACCGACGTCGTCCCCATCCCACCCCGCAGCCCTTGCAGCGCGATCACCGGCATAGATCAATGGCTCCCCACAGTCTGCGCCAATTCGGCCAACAGTGACCAGCGCGTCATCATGTGCGTTAGCCGCTCCTGCCGCGAAATATCGACATAGCTTAATTTCGGCAATGAAAAAGCCTGGCTGAGCGCCTGCAGGTCATCCTGGCTCTCCCCAGGCGCCGCTGCACGAAAATGGGTAGGTGCGTTATTCATTCTTCCGCCTTGGCGAAAATAGGCTATGTTAATTAACTATAGCAACGATACAAAAAGAGACAGTCAATAAGATGATTCTCAACAAATATTGCCGAATAGCGTCGGATATTTGTTATTGCCAGAGTAAAAATGGCTATCTTTAAATATAAACGCCTTTAGTCGGCTTTCAACGAAAGTAGAACACATCCTATGGCGCACTCTTTTTCTCTAGGCATTCGGCAGATTTGGGAAGAGCTCTCGGTGATGCAGGCTCCGGGGCTCTATTGGATCAATATCGACAGGCAAAGCGACGCCGCGTTGCTGTGTCGCCAGGTGATCGCCGCCCAGCCGGCCACCCACAAAGTCGCCCTGATCTGCAGCGGCGACAAACCCGAAAGCCTGCTGGCCGAGCTGGCTTCGCCCGCTTTGCAAAAGCTGCCGCTGTATCAATTACCGGAGAAAAAAGCCGCGCTGACGCAGCTGAGCGACGATCTGATGCGCGCCCTGCGGCCGCAGAATCGCTTGCTTATCCTGCTGGCCCACGCCAGCCTGTGGCAAACCTTCACCACCGAAGAGCTGCGCGAGTGGACACGTACCCTCGCCGCCTGGCTGCGGCGGCAGGGCTGCACGCTGTTGATCCTCAGCCACGGCGGCGGCATCAATAAGCTTAAAGGGCAGCTCAGCGCACAGCATCGTATCCTGAACGGCCTATCCAGCCTGCAATGGCAGCAGGACAGCGCGCAATATCTGGTGAACTGGTGGAGCACCGAAAACGGCATCAACGCCAATCAACTGCTGACGTTGTACGCCGCGCAAGGCGGCTGGCAGGGCGAGGATGAAAATAGTCAACCCTCCCCCACCGCCTTGCGCAGCGACGAAGGTCAGTATCTGGCCGAACGCAGCATTCTGGAGGGCGCGCCACCGCTGTCCGCCAACTGGCAGCTGTTGGAGAGCAACGACGAACTGGCGCAGCACGGCATGCTGAGACTCTCGGCAACGTTGATTTTCGCGTTGTATCAAAGCGACCAAATCGATCACCTGGCGCACCAGATCCACACCCTGCGACGCAGCCGCGGCAGCGGCCTGAAAATCGCGGTGCGCGAGATGAGCGCCAGCCTGCGCTACAGCGACGAACGGCTGCTGCTGGCCTGCGGCGCCAATCTGATCGTGCCGCACGTCGCGCCGCTGTCGCGTTTTCTCACCATGCTCGAGGGCATCCAGGGGCAGCGTTTCTCACGCCATGTGCCCGCCGACATCGATGCGTTACTGGCCGGTTTACGCCCGCTGCAGCTCAAAGGCTATATGCGGCCGGAGGCGTTCAGCCAGGCGGTGCTTTCGCTGATGGGTAACACGCTGCTGCCTGAGGACGGCAAAGGCGTGATGGTGGCGCTGCGCCCGGCCATCGGTCTGCGCGCGGAACAGGCGATGACCCTGTGCCACCTGCGGCGGTTCGGCGACGTGATGACCGTGGTGCAGGGGCGGCTGGTGCTGTTCCTGTCCACCTGCCGCATCAACGATCTGGATACCGCGCTGAAGTTCATCTTCCGGCTGCCGGTGGATGAAGCCTTCAGCAACCGGGTGGTGTGGCACCAGGACGTCGATATCGTTTCGGAAATCAAACGCATGGCCCAGGGGCACTGGCAGATTTCGGCTACCGGTACCGCCGGCGCCGCGCCGCGCCCCAGCGTGGCGGTGGCCGAGGAACCCGTGGAACGGCGGCAGCCGGTCGCCTTCACGCTGTCGCTTGACCCGCAGGAGGAACCGCATGCTGAACCTTAACGATATCGTGCAACTGATCCTGCTGTGCGCGCTGATCTTCATTCCGCTGGGTTACGCCTTTCACCGGCGTTTTCCGCATTTGCGTCAATACTGGCAAAACCTGTTGTTATCGCCGCGCTATTTGAAATCCGCCGGTTTGTGGGTGCGCACTGGCTCCTCATCTCAGATTAAACGTAAGAAGCAGCCATGAATCGAAACTCGAATACGCAATCCGATAACGCTCTGTGGCGCTACTGGCGTGGGCTGGGTGGCTGGAACCTTTATTTTCTGGCTAAATTCGCCCTGCTGTGGTTCGGCTACCTGAATTTCCACGCGCTGCCGAACCTGGTGTTCATGGCGTTTCTGCTGATGCCGATCCCTTCGCAACGCCTGCATCGCTGGCGCCACTACCTCGCCATCCCGATCGGCATCGCCTTGTTCTACCACGACACCTGGCTGCCGGGCATCAACAGCATTCTCAGCCAGGGGTCGCAGCTGGCCGGCTTCAGCGCCCAGTATCTGCTGGAACTGGTCAACCGCTTTATCAACTGGCAGATGATCGGCGCGGCCTTCGTACTGTTTATCGCCTACCTGTTCGTCGCGCAATGGGTGCGCGTCACCGTATTCACCGTGGCGGCGCTGGTGTGGCTCAATATCGTCAACATTGCCGGGCCGGCGGTCTCACTGCTGCCCGCGACCTCCACAGCCTCGGCCGGCAGCGCCAATACGCCGGCCACGGCCGCGCCGGTGGCGGGGAACGCTGCGCCGGCGGACAGCCTGCCGCCGACCAGCGCCAACCTGACGGCCTACCTGAACCAGTTCTACGACCGGGAAAAAGGCCGCGCCACCGCGTTCCCGACCACCTTGCCCGCCGACGCCCAGCCGTTCGATCTGCTGGTGATCAACATCTGTTCGCTGGCCTGGGCCGATATGGACGCGGTCAACCTACAGAATCATCCGCTGTGGTCGAAGATGGATATCATGTTCGACAGCTTCAATTCGGCCACCGCCTACAGCGGCCCGGCCTCGATACGGTTGCTGCGCGCCAGCTGCGGCCAGCTTTCGCATCATGATTTGTACCAGCCGGTGAACCAGCAGTGTTACCTGTTCGACAACCTGACAAAACTCGGCTTCAAGGAACAGCTGATGCTCGATCACTCCGGGGTATTCGGCAACTACCTGAAAGAGCTGCGTGAACAGGGCGACATGCAGGCGCCGTTAATGTCGCAGGCCGGCATCGGCAACGAGCTGACGTCGTTCGACGGAGAGCCGATTTATAACGATCTCGAATTGCTGACCCGCTGGCTGGATCAGCAGCAAAAAGGCGGCGACGGCCGCACCGCTACCTTCTTCAACGTCATCCCGCTGCACGACGGCAACCGCTTCGTCGGCGCCAACAAGAGCGCCGACTATCAGCCACGCGCGCAGAAGCTGTTCGATCAGCTGAACACCTTCCTCGATCAGCTGGAAAAATCCGGCCGCAAAGTGGTGGTGGTGATCGTGCCGGAACACGGGGCGGCGTTAGTGGGTGACAAGATGCAGATGTCCGGCCTGCGCGATATCCCCAGCCCGAACATCACCCATACGCCGGTCGGCATCAAACTGGTGGGCATGAAGGCACCGCATCAGGGCAGTCCGCTGCAGATCAAAACGCCGAGCAGCTATCTGGCGCTGTCTGAACTGGTGTCGCGCCTGGTGGACGGCAAGGTCTTCAGCGAATCCAGCGTCGATTGGCAGACACTGACGCAGGGGCTGCCGCAGACCCCGGTCATCTCCGAAAACGACAACGCTATCGTGATGCAATATCAGGGCAAGCCTTACATTCGCCTGAACGGCGGCGACTGGGTGCCTTATCCGCAATAAGCGCGATCTCATCAACCTAAAGCACGCCGCCGGCGTGCTTTTTTTTAGAGTTTTTATAATAAAAAACGGCGGCGCTTATCGGGCAAAAAAACGTTATTAATAACAAATCGTTAAATTCTATTATTCGACAATTATAAATATACGAAGATTCTTAAAAAATAACATTTACTAAACCTGGCGAGGACATTCATTAAAATAGCGGCTTATGACGACTGCCTATTGATCAACACTTTGATTGAATAATAAAAAACGCCGGCATTATGCCGGCGTGAGTTTACGCAATGCCATCCGATGCCTTATGCCCCCGGATGTTCGTCCTGATCGACCGCGAAGCAGGCCACCATCTGCTCACCGTACTGCTTCAGCTGCGGCTGCAGCTGCACGCAGGTGCCGAAAGCGCGGCGGCAGCGGGCGTTGAACGCACAGCCCGGCGGCGGGTTCATCGGGCTGGGCAGTTCGCCGGTCAGCTTGATGCGCTCGCGGCGCATATCCGGGTTCAACCGCGGCGTCGCCGACAGCAGCGCCTGGGTGTAAGGATGGCGCGGGTTGTTGAAGATCGCCTCTTTGCTGCCCTTTTCCACGCAGCGACCGAGGTACATCACCATCACCTCGTCGGCGATGTGTTCCACCACCGACAGATCGTGCGAGATGAACACATAGGACAGCCCCAGCTCCTGCTGCAGATCCATCATCAGGTTCAACACCTGCGCGCGCACCGACACGTCCAATGCCGACACCGGTTCATCGGCGATCACCACGTCCGGATTCAGCATCAGCCCGCGGGCAATGGCGATACGCTGGCGCTGGCCGCCGGAGAACATGTGCGGGTAGCGGTCATAATGTTCGGTCTTCAGGCCGACCTTCGCCATCATCTCCAGCGCTTTTTCCCGCCGTTCGGCGGCGCTGAGCGACGTGTTGATCAACAGCGGCTCCTCGAGGATCTGCCCGACCTTCTTGCGCGGGTTGAGCGATCCGTAAGGATTCTGGAACACGATTTGGATCTTCTGGCGTCGCAGTTTCTCGGCCGAGACGTCCGGCTTCAGCAGATCCTGCCCCTGGTAGTACAGCTCGCCGCCGGTCGGCACTTCGATCATCGTCAGCAGGCGGCCGAGCGTCGATTTGCCGCAGCCCGATTCGCCGACCACCGCCAACGTTTTGCCGCGCTCCAGGGTGAAGGACACACCGTCGAGCGCCTTGACCAGCCGCTCCGGCGCGAACAGGCCCTTTTTCACCGGGTAATGCTTCTTCAGGTCAATCGCCTGCAGTAAAGGTTGATTCTGGCTCATACGGTCGGCCTCCCCGCATCATCCAGCGGTGTGTGACATTTAACCTGACGGCCGGGAATGCTGCGCAGTTCCGGCTCCTCGTTACGGCAGCGCTCATTGGCGTACGGACAACGCGGATTGAGCAGGCAGCCGGTCGGGCGATCGTATTTGCCCGGCACCACGCCCGGCAGCGAAGCCAGCCGCGCCTTGTCGGCAGCGAACTCCGGCAGCGCGCGCAGCAGCGCCTGGGTGTACGGGTGGCGCGGCGCGCGGAAAATCTCCGCCGCCTTGCCGGATTCCACCACCTGGCCGGCGTACATCACGATGATGTGATGCGCGGCTTCCGCCACCAGCGCCAGATCGTGGGTGATCAGCAGCAGCGCCATGTTTTCGCGCTGCTGCAGGTCCAGCAACAGCTCGATGATCTGCGCCTGGATGGTCACGTCGAGCGCGGTCGTCGGCTCATCGGCGATCAGCAGCTTCGGCCGACAGGCGATGGCCATGGCGATCATTACGCGCTGGCTCATGCCGCCGGAAAGCTGGTGCGGGTATACGTCCAGCCGCGAAGCCGGATCCGGAATGCCCACCTGGGTCAGCAGGTCGATAGCACGCTGGCGGCGAGTGCGGCGATTGCCGCCCTGATGCACCTTCAGCGCCTCCATGATCTGATAACCGACGGTATAGCACGGGTTCAGGCTGGTCATCGGATCCTGGAAGATCATCGCCACTTCGGAGCCCACCAGCTGGCGGCGCTCTTTTTCGGAGATCTTGCGCAGATCCTGGCCGTTGAACTCCAGCTTGTCGGCCATCACCTTGCCGGGGAAATCGATCAGGCCCATGATCGCCAGCGAACTGACGGATTTGCCGGAGCCGGATTCACCGACGATGCCGACCACCTGACCTTGCTCCACGCTGTAACTGATGCGGTCTACCGCGCGGAACGGGGTGCCTTCGTCACCGAAGTGCACCGAAAGCTTGTCTACATTCAATAACGCCATCTCTCTCGTCCTCTGTTACTGCTTGAGTTTGGGGTCGAGAGCGTCACGCAAACCGTCCCCCATCAGGTTGAATGCCAGCACCGTCAGCAGGATCGCCACGCCGGGGAAGGTCACCACCCACCAGGCACTTTGCGCGAACTGCAGCACGTCGGAGAGCATGGTGCCCCACTCCGGCGTCGGCGGCTGCGCGCCCATGCCCAGAAAGCCGAGCGCGGCCATGTCCAGAATGGCGTTCGAGAAACCGAGAGAAGCCTGCACGATCAAAGGCGCCAGGCAGTTAGGCAGAATATTGACGAACATCTGGCGCAGTGCGCCGGCGCCCGCCACCCGCGATGCGGTGACGTAGTCGCGGTTGACCTCCACCAGCACCGCCGCGCGCGTCAAACGTACATAGTGCGGCAGGGCGACGAAGGTCAGCGCCAGCGAAGCGTTAACGATCGACGGCCCGAATACCGCCACCAGTACCAGTGCCAGCAGCAGGCTCGGCAGAGCCAGCATGATGTCGACGACGCGCATGATAATCGCGTCCACCACGCCGCCGAAGTAACCGGCCAGCAGGCCGAATATCACGCCCATGATCAGCGACAGCACTACCACCAGGCAGCCGACCAACAGCGACAGCCGTGCACCGTACATCAGGCGCGACAGGACGTCGCGGCCCACGTCGTCGGTGCCGAGGATATATTGCCAGCTGCCGCCCTCTTGCCACACCGGCGGCTTGAGCAGAGCATCGCGGAACTGGTCCGCCGGCGCATGCGGCGCCAGCACGCCGGCGCCGAGCGCGATCACCAGCATCAGAACGATATACACCAGGCCGACCACGGCCCCTTTATTGCGCTTGAAATAGTGCCAGAACTCCTGAAACGGGGTCATTGGCTTCGGCGCACCTTTAACTGCAGACTCAGTGATTTGAGACATGAGAGCGCCCCTTATTTCTTGTGGCGAATACGCGGGTTGACCACGCCGTAGAGCACGTCTACCAGCAGGTTAACCAGAATGATCATACAGGCGACCAGCAACACCCCGCCCTGCACCACCGGGTAATCGCGGCGCTGCAGCGCGTCGATCAGCCAGCGGCCCAGCCCCGGCCAGGAGAAGATGGTTTCGGTCAGAATGGCGCCGGCCAGCATGGTGCCGACCTGCAGCCCGATCACCGTCACCACCGGCAGCAGCGCGTTGCGCAGCGCGTGGACGACGATCACCCGCATACGGCTCACGCCCTTGGCGCGGGCGGTGCGAATGTAGTCTTCACCCAACACCTCCAGCATCGAGGAACGGGTCATGCGCACGATCACCGCCAGCGGGATGGTGCCCAGCACGATGGCCGGCAGGATCATGTGCATCACCGCGTCGATAAAGTCGCCCGGCTCGCCCCAGATCAGGGTGTCTATCAGCATAAAGCCGGTCAGCGGCTGGCTGTCGTCAAGGAATACCGTGTCGCTGATGCGCCCCGACACCGGCGTCAGGTTAAGCTGCACCGACACCAGCATGATCAGCATCATGCCCCACCAGAAAATCGGCATCGAATAGCCGGTCAGCGAGATGCCCACCGCGGTATGATCGAAGACCGAGCCACGTTTGACCGCCGCCAGCACCCCGACCGGGATGCCTACCAGCACCGCGAAAAGCATCGCGCAGAAGCCCAGCTCCAGCGTGGCCTGAAAGCGCGGAACGAACTCGCTCCAGACGGAGATGCGGCTTTTGAGTGAGGTGCCCAGATCGCCGTGCAGCACGTTGGACACGTAGGAGAAATATTGTTGATAAAGCGGCTTGTCCAGCCCCATTTCCGCCATCAGCTGCGCGTGGCGCTCGGCGGAGATACCGCGTTCCCCGGCCATGATGGTCACCGGGTCGCCGGGGATCATATGGACGAATGCAAAAGTCAGCAATGTAATGCCGATAAACGTTGGGATAACTAACCCCAAACGTCGGAGTATGAACTGCAACATATCCCGAACTCTCTGTATCAATGCCCGGCAGCTCATCGTCCGCCAGGCTTATTAACGCTCACATGCCTTTGAACGATTCGACGGCCATACGCCGGAGACTGGTCAGCAGGGGCGCAAACCTGTTGCGCCCCTGCAAGTCCATTCGTGCGTCTCCGGTAAAGCGGTCGAAATCAGTCTACAGAGACATTCTCGAAGTGATGCTTACCGAGCGGATCCACGACGTAGCCTTTCACTTCCTTACGCACAGGCTCGTACACGGTGGAGTGTGCGACAATCAGCGCCGGAGCCTGATCGTGCATCACCACCTGCGCCTGTTTGTACAGTTCGATGCGCTTGTCGTGGTTGGATTCGGCGCGCGCCGGTTGAATCAGATCTTCAAACGGCTTGTAGCACCAGCGGGAGTAGTTGGAGCCGTCTTTCGCCGCCGCGCAGCTGAACAGCGTGGCGAAGAAGTTATCCGGATCCCCGTTGTCGCCGGTCCAGCCCATCATCACCGTCTGGTGCTCGCCCGCTTTGGCGCGCTTGAGGTATTCACCCCACTCATAGGTCACGATTTTGGCTTTCACGCCGATCTTGGCCCAGTCGGCCTGGATCATTTCCGCCATGCGGCGTGCGTTCGGGTTGTAAGGACGCTGTACCGGCATCGCCCACAGGTCGATGCTGAAACCGTCGGCCATGCCCGCTTCTTTCAGCAACTCTTTCGCCTTGGCCGGATCGTAAGCGTAATCCTGCACCGCGTCGTTATAGCCCCACATGGTTGGCGGGATCAGGTTCTTGGCCGCCTGGCCCGCGCCCTGATAAACCGCGTCGATGATCGCCTGCTTGTTGACCGCCATGGTCAACGCCTGGCGCACCTTCAGGTTATCCAGCGGCTTTTTCTCGACGTTGAACGACAGGTAACCCACGTTCAGGCCCGGCTGTTCCATCAGGTTGATGGACTTGTCTTGCTTCATGCGGGCGATATCGGCCGGGTTCGGGTACGGCATCACCTGACATTCGTTTTTCTGCAGTTTGGCGTAGCGCACGGAGGCGTCAGGCGTGATGGAGAACACCAGGCGATCGATCTTCGGCTTGGTGCCCCAGAAACCGTCGAATGCCTTGTACAGGATCTTGGAGTCTTTCTGGTATTGCAGCAGTTGGAACGGACCGGTGCCGATCGGATTCAGGTCGACTTTCTCCGGCGTGCCGGCTTTCATCATCACGTCGGCGTATTCGGCGGACAGGATGGACGCGAAGTCCATGCCCAGGTCAGCCAGGAACGGCGCCTCCGGGCGGTTCAGCACGAAGCGCACGGTGTTGTCGTCCACTTTTTCAATCTTGGCGATCAGCTTAGGCATGTCCATGCCTTCAAAGTATTCGTAGCTGCCGCCGGACACTTTGTGGTAGGCGTTGTTCGCATCCAACTGGCGCTCAAAGGAGAACACCACGTCGTCGGCGTTGAAATCGCGCGTCGGTTTGAAGTCTTTGTTGCTCTGCCACTTCACGCCTTTGCGCAGGTGGAAGGTGTAGGTTTTGCCGTCTTCGCTGACGTCCCACTTCTCAGCCAGGCCCGGCTGCAGTTCGGTGGTGCCGATTTTGAATTCGACCAGGCGGTTGTAGATCGGTACCGAGCTGGCGTCGTAGGTGGTGCCGGAGGTAAACAGCTGCGGGTTGAACCCTTCCGGGGAACCTTCAGAACAGTAAACCAACGTCTTGGCCTGTACGCTGGCCGCCACGGTCAGCGCGATCAGCCCAATACCGAATTTCAGAATCCCCGATTTACCCAAGGAACGTGTCATCGTTAGTGCTCCATTGTGTGATGTGATGTGTGTAATTGCCGCCAGACCTGTATTTTTTATTGCGTGGCCTGTGCGATCGGCGCCCGAAGGCAGAAGGCGTACGAGGAGAGAATGCCGGATGGAACGCATCGCGGCGGGGACGTCTGAGCGCGTGGAATTCACTCAAACAACTCTCGCTCTTACCCCTGAGGCTATCAAGTTGCCAACTGTTTGGGGTGTCGTCAATATAACCAGTGGGGATTTACGCAGACTGTGAGAAACAGCAAACAAACATAAAAAAAACCTTTTGTTAACAGTTCCAGCATGAAAATTTATGCTAAGCGGCCATTTTTAGCGCATTGGTCTGACCCTAACAAAGTTACTGGTTTTTAACTCCGTTAAAAAACGCCAAAACTTTGTTGCTGAATGATGAATATCTGAACGGTTATTTTTGTGATCGCCGTTAAAGACAGGAGGAAATGCTGAAGGATTACCCAAAAGGGTGAGTCCGATGAGCGCGTTTTGCACCGGGCAGGCCCACAATCTGTGCGGCGTAAAAAAACTTTCGGCTGCGAAAAAGCCGGGGGCGAAAGGATATCCCCCGGCAACGCACTGCAACCGATTATTGAACGCCGGCGCTGTTGCCCAGGCTGGCGTTCATGCTGTTGAGAATATCGCCGTTGTCCGCGTCGATCTCCCAGGAGAACAGGCCGCCCAACTGCTTATCCAACACGTACTGGCCTTTGGCCTGCACCGAGCGGGCATCGTCGAAGGTGATCAGATCGCCGGTGGAAGGCTTGAACACGTAAGGCGCTTCCGCCGTGGCGTCGTAGGTGTACTGCCACTCGCCGCTCATGAACTGGCTGGCGATTTGGCGGTAGTCCACGATGCCGTTCTCCCAGGTGCCTTTAACCGGCCCGGTGGCGGTACCGGTGAACGGAATATTGTTCTGGTAGCCGTTCACCCCGGTCCAGCCGCGGCCATACATGGCGGTGCCGACCACGATCTTGCCCGGCTTGACGCCCTGCGCCAGCAGCGCATTGACGCCGTTCACCGTCGTATAGGCAGTGTCCGGTTTCCAGGCCGGCGCATTCAGCGCGGTCTGATGCCCCAGGTTCTTCAGATCGAAGGCGCCGTAGAAGTCGTAGCTCATCAGGAAGATGTGATCCATCGAGTTCTGTGCGACGTTGTAAGCCACCTTGTCGATCTTGTCCTTGCCAGCGCTGATGGCGGAGGTCAGCTCATACTTGCGGCCGGTTTCCGCCGACAGCTGATCCAGCATCGCCCGCAGCTCCTTCATCAGCAGCACATAGGTTTCCCCGTCTTGCGGGCTGCCCAGGTTAGGGTTGGCGCCTTTGCCGCCCGGGAACTCCCAGTCGATATCCACGCCGTCGAAGAACTTCCAGGTCTGCAGGAACTCTTTTACCGAACCGACGAAGCGATCGCGCTTCACCTTGTCGCCCATGAAGAAGAACGGGTCGGACAGCGTCCAGCCGCCGATCGACGGCAGAATTTTCAGGTCAGGATGCGCCTGCTTCAGCGCCATCAGCTGGCCGAAGTTGCCCTTGTAGGGGTCATCCCAGGCGGTCACGCCCTTCTGCGCTTTTTGCAGCGCGGCGAACGGATCGTGGATCGAGACTTTGAAGTCCTCGCGGCCCTGACAGGAGCGCTGCAAGGCCTGGAAACTGCCTTCGATCTCTTTCAGGCTGTCGTTGATGCCATTGCCGCCGCAGATCGGGATAAAGCCGTACAGCAGGTGGGTCAGGTTTTGCGCCGGGATCTTGTCGACGGTGAAATTGCGCCCGTAAACGCCCCACTCGACGAAATAAGAACCGACCACTTTGCCGGAGTTCTGTTTATACGGTTTATTCTTTTCCAGCAGCGGCTCTTTCAACGGCGCCAAATGGCTGCCGTCGGTGTCGGCCACCACAATTTCGGTGGCGTCGCTGGCGGTGCAGCCGTCGGCATTGCACAATGCCACCTGCATTTGATAACGGCCGCCTTTATTCACTTTAAAATTCGCCGTACCGGAAGAACCGGTTGAAGGGCCGCTCCACGCCTCTTTGCCATTTAATAAAATTTTTGCCGTCGTGCCGGTGTCGCCATTCCATAAATTCCAGGAGACAGAAACGTCGGCGGCATTTTTTACCTTCACCAGATTATTATAAGCGGTGGCCGCCTGATCGACTTCGACGATAGCGAACTTGGTGTTGCCCCAGGCGATGGTCGGCTTGCCCGGCGCGGCGGCCTGCGCCGCGGAACACAACGTGCTGCCGATCAACAGCGCCAACAGCGGTTTATTAAATTTGCGCATAACTGATTCCTTTATTCCGAGAGGATAAACATAAAAGAGTTAATCGTCGCTACGCATTGCCGAAGCGAAAAATTCCGCAATAATCCACGAAGATTAACGTTAATAAATAATCACGGTATTTCCCACGCGACGGGAATAAGAGTTCCCGCGTTGTCCATTTAGACTATAGGTAAAAAAAACGTGAAAACAAGAGCGCTATCAATCGGGTTTTATTTGGCAAGCATGAATTTATTTAAACATGAAAATAAGAACCTAATGGGAATAAGGAATGTGAATTAATTAAGCGTAAAGGATAAATATATTTCACGAGGACGGCAGATTGAGGCACGCCATAAAGCGAAGCCGGTCGTAGCGAGGAGGTACTCAGCCTCATAAACGACAGGCGAAAAAAAACCTGCTTTAAAAAGCAGGTTTTTCGAATGGTGGTCGGCGAGAGAGGATTACGCGCATCTTTGATACGCGCCCTGCGGGCCGTTGCTGAAGCAACGTTGTCTCGCTTCGCGAGGCTCGAACCTCCTGCGGAGGTACTCATCCTCATAAACTACGGGCGAAAAAAAACCTGCTTTAAAAAGCAGGTTTTTCGAATGGTGGTCGGCGAGAGAGGATTCGAACCTCCGACCCACTGGTCCCAAACCAGTTGCGCTACCAAGCTGCGCTACTCGCCGATGCGGGGCGCATCTTACTGCTGGCGGTTATAGGCGTCAATCACTTTTTTTCGCCTGCATTTCAAGTGATGATAAAAGCGCCATAATGCGCTGCGCCGGGGGCTGCGCAGCGAATTTTACTCAGGCCTTGGCCGGTTTCAGCGCCGGCGTCTGCGCACGCAGGAACGGCAGCAGGAACAGCGCCGACAGGCAGGCGGCGATGGAAATCACCACGAAGAAGCCGTTCCAGTGCCAGACTTCCATCACTCGCGCAATCGGATAGCCGGACAGCGCTGCGCCCAGGTAGGCGAACAGGCCGACGAAACCGGTCGCCGCGCCCGCCGCATCCTTGTGCGAGCACTCCGCCGCCGCCATGCCGATCAGCATCTGCGGGCCAAAGATGAAGAAGCCGATGGCGAAGAAGCAGCAGGCCTGCAGCAGGTAGGTCACGCCCGGCATCAGCCACAGCGCCGCCACCGACAGGAAGATACCGATGGCGAAAATCAGGTTCATCGGGCCGCGGTTGCCGCGGAACAGCTTATCGGAACCCCAACCGGCCACCAGTGAACCGATAAAACCGCCCACTTCAAACAGCGAGATGGCTGAGTTGGCGGTCATCAGCGAATAGCCCTTTTCCTGCGTCAGATAGAGGTTGCCCCAGTCGTTGATCGCGGTACGCACGATGTACACCAGCACGTAAGAGACCGCCAACAGCCAGATGTACTTGTTGGTCAGCACGTAGCGTTTGATGATCTCGCGATTGCTCAGCCCCTGGCCTTCCGATTCCTGCACCAGCTCCATGGCGTCGTTACGCCATTTGCCGACGCTCGGCAGCCCCAGGGTGGATGGCTTGTCGCGCAAGCGCCAGCACATCAGCAGGCCAAGCACCACGCCGATGATACCGGGAATGATCATGCCGTAACGCCAGCTGAAGTGCAGCGAGATAAAGCCCACCAGCAGCGGGATCAGCGCCCCACCGACGTTGTGCGAGGTGTTCCAGATCGCCCACCAACTGCCGCGCTCGGAGCGCGAATACCAGCTGGTGAGGATTTTGGAGCACGGCGGCCAGCCCCAGCCCTGGAAGAAGGCGTTGAGGATCCACAGCGTGCCCAGCATCAGCAGCGACGAGCTGAGGCCGAAGAAGATATTCAGCACCCCGGTCATGATCAGGCCCAGCCCCATAAAGTAACGCGGGTTGGAGCGATCGCTGATCATACCGGAAATGAATTTCGAGCAGCCGTAGGTGATGTAGAACAGCGTGCCGAGGATACCGACGTCGGACATCGTCAGACCCAGATCGCTCAGCATCGCCGGCATGATGAAGTTGAAGCTTTTGCGCGTGAAGTAAAACGCAGCGTAGCCGATGTACATGGTGCACATCAGCTGGATGCGCCAGTATTTGTAGCTGGCGTCGATCTGCCGTTGATCGGTGACCTGCGGCGCGTCCGAGCGGCTTTTAAGGAAAGACCACATGTGGAACCTCAGAGGATTGAATAAAGTGCCGCTATGATGCTCCCCGCGCGCGCGGGAGGCTTACGCCGGATTCCCGACGCAGTTAGGAGTTTTTCCTAGTTTTGCGCTTGCTCCGGTGAAACTGTGGGCAAGATCACACTCAAACAGGCGCCCCGCTCCGAGGTGAGCCGCAGGCTGCCGCCGAGGGCGCTGATGCGCTCCTGCATGCCGCGCAGGCCATACCCCGGCTGATGGTTTTCCGCCTCGAAGCCCACGCCGTTGTCGCGGATGGTCAGGGCGATCAGCGGCGCGGCGCCTTTGCGCGGCTGCAGGCGTGCGTCCAGCTCCAGGCGGCTGGCGCCGGCGTGGCGGCACACATTGGTCACCCCTTCCTGACACACCCGGTACAGCGTGATTTTCAGCGTTTCATCCAGCAGCTCGTCCGGTACCTGCCACTGCAGGCTGCTCACCAGTGACGCGTCCTGCGGCAGCGATTCCCGCAGCATCGCCGCCACCGCCGCCGACAGCGGCAGGTTGTTCAGCGCCGCCGGCCACAGCTGGGTCAGCACGTCGTGCACCCCGTCGTAGACCCGCAGCGCCAACGCATCGATGGTGTCGGCGCAGCCGATCACCGCCGGTTCCGGCGCCAGGCGTTTGACGATGCTGGCTTGGGTGCGGATCACGGTGATGGTCTGCCCCACTTCATCGTGCAGCTCGCGCGCCACCTCGCGCCGGGTTTGCTCCTCCGCCGTCACCAGCGCCCGCGCCAGCTGGCGGTTCTCCGCCAGCCGCAGCCGCAGCTGTTGATTCAGTTCGCGCTGGCGCTGAATGCCGGCGCCCAGCAGCAGCCCGGTCAGGCTTTGAGCCAGCAGCGACAGCAGCAGATCGCGGTGCGACTCCGGCTGCGGCGGCTCGTTGACCATCAGCGCCACGCCGTTGAGCAGCGTCGCCAACAACGCGCCCTGCCAGCCATAGCGATAAGACATGAACACGATAGGAATGGCCAGGCAGAACGGTGCGAAACGCCGCAGCTCGGCGGCGTTCACCTGCTGCTGCAGCCAGATGCTGAATGCAAACAGCAGCAGATAGCTGGCCAGGTGGCCCAGACGCAGCTCCACCGGCTTGTGGATCAGTCCCGGCTCCAGCGGCACCCAGATTTGGCGTGCCAGATAGTGCCACAACAGCAGGCAGGTCGGCGCGATGGTGAAACCGCCGGTCAGGCCGAGCAGCAGCGCACGGGCGCCTTCGCCGCTCACCAGCTGCCACACCAGCGCCTGCAGCAAGGCGGCGGCGGTGACCACCGCGCCCTGCAACAGCGGCCATCGCCATTCGCTGTCGCTCTGCTGATGGCGCAACAGCCACGGCGAGGCCAGCAGGCTGAGCAGCACCGTCAGCACCAGCACCGCCACCGACGCCCACAGCGCCGGGCCGTAACCGAACTGGTCCGCCAGCAGCGCCATCAGCAGCAGGTCGGCCAGCAGGATCCCCGGCCAGAAACGGTACGGGCTCTGCAGCAAAATGCCCATGCGCAAGCCGAACGGGAACAACAGCAGCGCCTGCCAGGGCGGGTCGATCAGCGCGGTGCCGATGCCCCACAGGCAAAACGCGCTGGCGGCGTAGATGAAAAACAGCGCCAGCTGGGTGATCAGACGCTGCGTCACAGGTTCAGCATCCGTCTGGCCAGCTCAACGTTGTTGGTGATGCCCAGCTTGGCGAACAGGTTGGCGCGATGCACATGCACCGTCTTCGGCGACAGCCCCAAGGCGGCGGCGATCTCGCGCACCTCCTGGCCCTGCGCCAGCAATAGCGCGATCTCGCGCTCGCGGCGGGTCAATGGATCCACCTTCACCCGCGCCAACTGCTGCGCGATTTCCGGCATCAGGTAGACGCCGCCGCCGGCGACGGTGCGCACCGCGGTGATCAGATCTTCCGGTTTGCAACGCTTGGAGAGGAAACCGCTGGCGCCGCGTTCCAGCGCCATTTCCACCAGCGCCGGGTTATCGTGCATCGACAGCATCACCACGCGGATGCCGGAAGGAATGTCCGCCAGCAGATCCAGCCCGCTGCCGTCCGGCATCGAAATGTCGCAAATGCAGATTTCCGTCTCCAGCCCCGGCAGGCCGGCGCGCGCCTGCGCCGCGCTGCTGAACTCGCCCACCACCTGAATATCGGCCTCCAGCGACAGCAGCTGCACAAAGCCCGAACGCACAATGTCATGATCGTCGATAAACGCCACGCGCAGGGTCATGGAAATCTCCGGTTAGAAGGGGAAGTGCGCAAGTATACCGTATGCACACACCGGAATAATTGATGAAGAGAATGTATTGGGTGAAATTACCGGGTGCGCAAGGCAGGCACCCGGCGGGAGGGATCACAGACGGGCTGGCGCCGTTTTATCCTGTGGCAGATGGCACCAGTTGTTTTTATCCACGATGCCGCCATCGGGAGACGTGTATCCGAGGCAGCCAAGGAGGGTGTCAAACAGCTCGACATGGCGATGCGTTTTGCCGATGCGCTGCTGCGCCTGCAGCTGCTCAAAGGCGCTGAGGTGCTGCGGGTTTTCGAGGAACTTGTCCGACGCCCACACGATCATCGGCACGCGGAACTGCTCCGGCGGCGCCATTTCGCGCGGCGTGCCGTGCAGGTGCGTATTCTCACCGATCGATTCGCCGTGATCGGCGGCATAGAACACGATGGCCTTCTTGTCCCGCACCTGGTCGATCACATTACTGATAAAGCTGTCGGTATACAGCACCGTATTGTCGAAGGCGTTGATCAACTGGGCCTTGGTGCACGAATCATCCACCCCCATGCACTCCGGCTGATAGCGCGCATAGCTGCGCGGATAGCGCTGCGAGTACAGGTAGTGCGAGCCTTTGGTATGCAGGATCACCAGGTGTTTGCCCTTCGGATAACGCGCCAGCGACTCCTTCATTTCGTCCACCAGCAGCATATCGTCGACCGCCTTACCGTCGTTGCGCTTCTCGGACGCGATCATCTCGCGGAACGAATAGTTGTTCACCTCGGTGTTGTTGTAGAACCACACCTCGCTCTGCATGGCGAACAGCTCGGAAGAGAAGCCCAGATCCTTCAGCACCGCGAACACGTTCTGCTCTTTCAGCGTGCGCTGCGGGTTGTCTTCGGTGCCGCCTTCGCGCACGAACATGCAGCGCAGCGACAGCTTGGTAGCGGTGTCACACGACTCGCCGCGGAACGCCACCAGATTCTTCTCTTTAGACAGCCGCGGCGTGGTATCACGCTCATAGCCCAGCATGCCCATGTGATCCCAGCGCGTGGTCTCACCGATGATGAACACCACGTAGGTATCGTCGATATCCGCCGGTGGTACATAAGTGAAGTGTTTGCCCGGATCGAACATCGTGCTCTGGTCCTGGCTTTCGTCATAGCGGGTGTAGGCAAACAGCCCCAGCGCCGACAGCCAGTTGGACGGCAGATACGAGTGCGCTACCACGCCGCCGTAGCTCGGCAGATCGACGTTGGAGAGCTTCTCTTGCACGCTTTGCTCATCGTCCAGCATGCGCAGCGGCAGCCAGACCAACGCCACCACAGCCAGCAAGACCATCAGCGGTTTGATGCGATGGCCGGGGGTTTTCAGCTGTTCGATCAGGGTGTAACGCAGGCTGTTTTTCCAGATCAGCAGCAGCGGCAAGGCGCTGAGCGCCACCATCCACAGCACAAAGTGCAGGCCAACCACCTCTTTCGACAGATCGATGTCGGTGGTCATCACCGACACCACGATGCCGTAGCCAATCACCACGTTGAAAAACGTCATGTAGTAGCTGGCAGCCACCGAAATCAACACCAGCAGCGAGGCGACGATGCGATAAAACAGCCGGCCGCCGAGCGATACCAGCCGCATGATGAAGAATGTGAACAGGACGATAGCGATGACTTCCGTCACCGCCGAAATAAGCTTAATCCCCTGAATGCCATGCGCCAACGAATCAAAACGGCGATAGAAAACGGACAGGTTGAGAAAGATGCCGATATAGATCGCTAACAATAACGATAAATTCTGCTGCGATAGCGATTTAACTTTGTTCATGTAACGCGGTGGCTCCGGGGGCGGTGTAGCGGTTCTGACTCAGTCAGACACTGATTGCGGCTTCTGGTTCAGCCAACCGGCAATAAGCGTTATTTTGCGGGTAATAATCAAGAGAATTCTCACAAAACGGACAAAATTTACCGTTTTTTTGAACGATTTTCAGGCAGGGCACGCAAGAAAATGGAGGGACAAACCCTCCATTTTTTCCATATTTCGGCAAAAATCTTACTTAACGTTCAGAGTCACATCGATATTTCCACGGGTAGCGTTGGAGTATGGGCACACCACGTGCGCCTTTTTCACCAGATCTTCCGCCACGCTGCGCTCGATGCCCGGCAGCGAGATATCCAGCTGCACTTCGATGCCGAAGCCGTTCGGGATCTCACCGATGCCGACGGTGCCGTCGATCTTGGCTTCGGCCGGGATTTTGACCTTTTCCTTCGCCGCGACAAACTTCAACGCGCCGAGGAAACAGGCCGAGTAACCGGCAGCGAACAGCTGCTCGGGATTGGTAACTTCGCCGCCGGCGCCGCCCATCTCTTTCGGCACGCCCAATTTCACGTCCAACACGCCGTCGGAGGAGGTCGCACGGCCGTCGCGGCCGCCGGTTGCGGTGGCGTGAGCGCGGTAAACCACTTTCTCAATAGACATCGTTCATTCCTTCTTGCTGGTTGGCGAGATGACTACGGCTTCCACGAGGTAAAGCCGGTCACATATTTATCTTTTGCGATTAAATCGCGCACTACTTATTTTTGACACTTATTAACCAGTGTAGACCACCCGTGCCGTTCTTGCGTCCGGCGGCGGCGGGTCAAATCTGATCGATCAGGCTGCCGCGCAGCTTTTCCAGCTGCTGTTTGAGCGAGACGATCTCGTCCAGGCTGCAGTCGGTAGCGCACATCACCGCCTCGGGCACCGATTGCGCCCGCTCGCGCAGCGCGCGGCCGGCTTCGGTCAGGGCGATGATCACCTGCCGCTCGTCGGTGGTGGCGCGATAGCGCACCAGCAAACCGGCGGTTTCCAGCCGCTTCAGCAGCGGCGTCAGCGTGGCGGAATCGAGGAACAGCCGCTCACCGATATCCGATACCGTCACCCGATCGCGTTCCCACAGCACCATCATCACCAGGTATTGCGGGTAGGTGAGTTCGAGCTGACTCAACAGCTTGCGGTAGACTTTGTGCAACGCCAGATTGGCGGAGTACAGCGCGAAACAGAGCTGCTGATCGAGCTGTAGCAGGTTCTTCGCCTTGGGTTGTTCGGTATCGGTGCTTTTCATGTGTACGAATATAGATAGCGCACGATGTAATCGCAAGCTATTTCTTGTGAGGTATGCTACCTTTTTTTATGCAGAGGATGCTCGGAGGGAAAGGAAATGACGAACACGCTTGTAGAACGCGCGCGCCGCTACGCCACCAAGGCGCATGCGGCCATCGATCAGCGCCGCAAATACACCGACGATCCGTATATCGTCCACCCGCAGGCGGTGATGGAGCTGGTGCGCAGCGTGCCGCACACCGAAGAGATGCTGGCGGCCGCCTGGCTGCATGATACGGTGGAAGACACACCCACCACCCTCGGCGATATCGACAGCCACTTTGGGCCAAAAGTGGCGGAACTGGTGCGGATGTTGACCAACGTCAGCCACGCCGAGGACGGCAACCGCTTCGAGCGTAAAAACCGCGATCGGCGCCACAGCGCCGGCGCGTCGCCGCAGGCCAAAACCATCAAGCTGGCGGATCTAATCGACAACACCCGCTCGCTGCTGGACTACGACAGCCACTTCGCCCAGACCTACCTGATCGAGAAACAGCGCCTGCTGGAGGTGCTGACCGAAGGCGACCCGACGCTGTGGCGCCAAGCCAGCCATATCGTTGAACAGGGGCTGCTCAGGTTGCAGCAGCCACCGCACAACGTGCCGGCCAGCTGGTTCGAACACGCCCGCCGGCGCTACCGCGAGAGCGACGCGGCCTGATCAGAAGGTCACCACCGTTTTCAACGCCGTCACCCAGGCGTCCTGCGTCTCGCTGACGCCCGCCGGGTGATGCCAGTACTGCAGGCCCGGCTGCAGCTGTAGCCACGGCGTGACGTTAACGCGGTAATACAGCTCCGCCGTCACCGAATGGCCCGGCACTGGCCGGTAGTTCGGATCGTGATAATCACTGATGCCGCTCATCTGGTTGAGATACCGCTGATTGTCTTTATAGCGGTCGCTCAGTTTCACCACCGAGACGCCGAGCCCCAGCCAGTCGTCCGGCCGCGCATCGAACAGCCCGTGATAGCGAATGCCGGTCGAGGTAGACCAGTGCAGGTAGTTACTGCGCTGATCTCCCAGCCCCAGGCTGTAAAACACGCTCAAGCCGCGGTTGACGTTATCCGCATGGCGCGTCACCTGCTGGTTGAAACCGGTATACATGAACCAGGTGCGATCGTGGTTGCGATAGCCCTGCGGATCGCTGGCGCCCGGCCCGCCGGACACCCCTTCATAAAGATCGCTCTGGCGCGCGTTGGTGAACAGCACGCCCAGGTTATACACCCCCGGCAGCTGGTTGACGGCGTGGGTTTTCAGCTCCAGCTCCATCGGCAACAGGAAGCCTTTGCTGCCCTTGGTGGACCAACTCCAGGCGTGGCTGCGGCTGGGGGCGCTCGGGTTCTGCTCCATCACGCCGCCCTTGAGCGTCAGGCCGTCGGTCAGTTTGTACTGCAGCGTGGTGCCCCAGTAATGCACGTTCCAGTTATACCAGGTCAACGAGTTGGCAGACTTGCCGCCGCACAGCGTCAGCGTCTGAAAATCGCAGGGGATGATCTGATCGAAATCCTGCACCTTGTTCATCATGCCGATGCGCCACTGCAGCCGGCTGTCGAGGAAAGAACGGCTGAAGGTCAACCAACCCAGCCGGGTAATCGACTGTCCGCCATAGCTCTCTTGCGACAGATCGGTCAGGCCGACGCGCGGATCCTGCAGCCGATCGCGGGTCAGGTTGTTGTCATGGTTGCGGTTGACGATATTGCCTTCGATCGCCGCGTCCGGAATGCCGGTCAGCGCCTGCAAATCCTGGCTGAAGGTCAGCGAAAATTGGTCGATATACGACGCCTGTTTATCGTGGTTGTAACCGCCGCCGGCGTTATACGACAGCTGGCTGAGGTAGCCGAGGTTATAGTGGAAGCCATGATCCTCCAGGATCGGCCTGATCCCCAGCATATCCCCCAACAGCCCAGGCTGCGGCGGTTCAAAACCGAGCGCCACCCCTTCCCATTTAGCGGTGGGGGCTTCAACGTCCTTGCCGGTTTGCAGCGTTTCCGCCTGCGCCTGGCTGCACCACAGCGCCAGCGCCACCAGGGTCATGGAACGAGGTAATAAGCTTTTCATCATTATTATATTTCTCCGCATAACGGCTGACTGCGGGCAACAGCATTCCCTGGGAGAGAATTTCCCATCATGAACAGCAGCGAATAACGTTAGGTTAACGCCCGGCGCTTGCCGCCGGGCTGAAGGGTTAGCGTCGGTCTTTCAGACTGGCGCCATTGCTGTGGATCACATCGCGGTACCAGTAGAAACTCTTCTTGCGGCGGCGCTCGAGGCTGCCGTTGCCGGCATCGTCTCTGTCGACGTGAATGAAGCCGTAGCGCTTCGACATTTCGGCCTTCGAGGCGCTGACCAGATCGATCGGCCCCCAGCTGGTGTAGCCCATCACCTCGACGCCGTCGTCGATGGCTTCCGCCACCTGCACCAGATGGTCATTGAGGTAGTTGATGCGGTAGTCGTCGTTGATACTGCCGTCCGCCTCGACGCGGTCTTTGGCGCCCAGCCCGTTCTCGACGATGAACAGCGGCTTCTGATAGCGGTCGTACAGCACGTTGAGCAGGTAGCGCAGCCCGATCGGGTCGATTTGCCACCCCCACTCCGAGCTGGCCAAGTGCGGGTTCGGCACCATATCGAGAATGTTGCCGCGCGCCGTCTCGTACTGCTCCGGGTCGGCGGTGACGCAGCCGCTCATGTAATAGCTGAACGAGATGAAGTCGATGGTTTCGCGCAGCGTTTGCCGATCTTCCTCGGTGATCGTCACCTGAATGCCGTTTTCACGGAAAAAGCGCTGCATATAGGCCGGGTAATGGCCGCGCGCCTGCACGTCGCCGAAAAACAGCCAGTCGCGGTTTTGCCGCTGGGTTTCCAGTAGATCTTCCGGCTTGCAGCTCAGCGGGTACAGAATGCCGCCCAGCAGCATGTTGCCGATTTGGCCCTCCGGCACGATCTCGTGACAGGCCTTCACCGCTTTGGCGCTGGCCACCAACTGATGGTGGATCGCCTGATAGACGGCGCTCTTGTCGCTCTCCTGCGGCAGGCCAACCCCGGTGAAGGGCGCGTGCAGCGACATGTTGATTTCGTTGAAGGTCAGCCAGCGTTTGACCTTGTGCTTATAACGTTCGAATACGGTGCGCGCATAGCGCTCGAAGAAATCGATGGTGCGCCGATCGCCCCAGCCGCCGTAGCGCTTCACCAGACCGTAAGGCATCTCATAGTGCGACAGCGTGATCAGCGGCTGAATGCCGTATTTCGCCATCTCGTCGAATAGCCGATCGTAAAACGCCAGCCCGGCTTCGTTCGGCGTCTCTTCGTCGCCCTGTGGAAAAATGCGCGTCCAGGCGATCGAAGTGCGCAGGCACTTGAAGCCCATTTCGGCGAACAGCGCGATGTCCTCCGGATAACGATGATAGAAATCGATCGCCACGTCCTTGATGCCGCTGTCGCCCGCCATGCGCGGCGTAATGGCGCCGAAGATGCCCTGCGGCTGCAGATCGGAGGTCGACAGCCCCTTGCCGTCAGCCTGATACGCGCCTTCTACCTGGTTCGCCGCTACCGCGCCGCCCCACAGAAAATGTTGCGGAAACTTGCCGTTCATCGCTTGCTCCTCAATTAACGTAATAAAGTCAGCAGCGGCGCCTGTTCCTGCACCGGAGACAGGCCGCTGGTCAACACGTCCACGTAGTCATCGCTGTTGCTGATGATGATCGGCGTGGTGGTGTCATAGCCGGCGGCATGGATCGCCGCCTGGTCGAACTCGATCAGCAGATCGCCCGGGGCGACCCGCTCGCCTTCCCGCACGTGGGCGGTGAAATGCGCCCCGTCGAGCTTCACGGTATCGATGCCGACGTGGATAAGAATCTCCGCGCCGTCGTCCGATTCGATGCCGATGGCGTGTTTGGTTTTGAACAGCGACGCCACGCTGCCGCTGACCGGCGCCACTACGCGCCCCTGCTGCGGCGCAATCGCCACCCCTTTCCCCAGCAGGCCGCTGGCGAAGGTCGCGTCGTTCACCTGATCCAGCGGCACGATATCGCCGGCGATCGGGCTGAGAATGACCTGTTTGCGGTTAAGCGGCGCGGCGGCTTCAGGCTGTACCGTCTCTTCCGCCGGTGCGACGCCGAACAGATAGCTGGCCAGCGCGGCGAACACGAACGACAGCAGGGTGCCGCCGATCGCGCCCCATACCGTGGCGTCGATGCCGCCGCCGGGGATAATCTGCGCAAAGGTAAATACGCTCACCAGGCCGAACGAGTAGACCGAGGTATGGAAGTAGCCAATCACCGCACCGCCCAGCGCGCCGCCGATGCAGCCGAAGATGAATGGGCGTTTGTTCGGCAGCGTGACGCCGTACACCGCCGGTTCGGTGATGCCGAAGATCCCGGCGCCGATGGCTGAAGCGGACAGCGCCCGCAGCTTGTCGTCGCGGGTGCGCAGCATCACGCCCAGCGTGGCGCCGACCTGCCCCATCACCGCCGGCAACAGCAGCGGCACCATGGTGTCGCGCCCCAGCACACTCAGGTTGTTGATCATCAACGGCACCAATCCCCAATGCAGGCCGAAGATCACGCACACCTGCCACATCGCCCCCATAAAGGCGCCGGCGATGATCGGGTTAAAGGCGTAAATGCTCTGATAGCCGTTGGCCAGCAGGTGGCTGAGCCAGGTTGCCGCCGGGCCGATCAGCAGGAAGGTCAAGGGAACGGTGATCGCCAGGCACAGCAGCGGCGTGATGAAATTGCGCAGCGCGCTGTGGATCACCCGGTTAAACAACGGCTCCAGGCGGCAGGACACCCAGGCCGCAAAGATGATCGGGATCACCGACGAGCTGTAGTTGATAAAAGTCAGCGGAATGCCGAAGAAATATTCGCGCACCGCGCCCGGCTGCTGCGCCGCTTCGAACGCCGCCATCATCAGCGGATGCGTCAATGCGCCGCCGATCGCCATGGTGACGAAGGGGTTGCCGCCGAATTTTTTCCCGGCGGTGTAGCCGAGCATGATCGGGAAGAAGTAGAACAGCGAGTCGCTGGCGGCGAACAGCATTTTGAAGGTGCCACCGCTCTCCAGCAGCCAGCCGCAGGCCAGGCTCAGCGCCAGGAAGCCTTTCAGGATCCCCGAAGCGGCCATCACCCCGAGCAGCGGGGTAAAAATGCCGGACACCAGATCGATAAAGCGGCTGAGCAGGTTGTCTTTTTTACCGCCCGCGTCGTCGCTCGGCGCGCCCTCGGCCAATCCGCCGACCCGATTGACCGCGTCGAACACCTCCGCCACGTGGTTGCCCACCACGACCTGGAACTGGCCGCCGCTCTCCACCACCATGATGACGCCCGGGTTTTTCTTCAGCGCTGCCGCGTTGGCACGATTGTCGTCGCGCAGCTTGAACCGCAGGCGGGTGGCGCAGTGCACCAAGCTTTTCACATTGTCGCGGCCACCGACGCCGGCCAAAATCTCACTGGCTAATGTGTCATATTTCATACGGTTATCCTTAGACTTCGCGTTCTGCCGCTCCCCTCCCCGCACTGGCCTGGCGCCGGGGCGAAATGCGGCGCAAAAAAAAACCTAAACCTCGCGGCCTCTGTCCCATCGGGGACCAGAAACGCGAGGTTTAGGTTTTGCCTGCCGCAGCAGTAACAACCCTAAATCGGTTGAGCTATGACGTTAACACCGTGGATTTTGCCGGGGCAAGGCTTTGCGCCGGCAAATTGCCGAACTGTGATCGCGAGGGCAAAACGGCCTCAATGCGCGAAATAATGCATGCCGCCATCTACCGGGATCACCGCGCCGGTGATATATCGCGCGAGCGGGGAACAAAGAAACGCCGCCAGATAGGCCATATCTTCCGGTTCGCCGAAGTAGCCAATCGGGATATGTTGCGCAATGAACGCCCGGCGCGCTTCATCGCAAGCGTATAAGCGCTCGCGGATCTGTTCACTGTTGATGCGCCCCGGCTGTAACGTATTGACGGTAATCCCCTGCGCAGCCACGTCGCTGGCCAATCCTTTGGCCCACAGATGCAGCGCGCCCTTGGCGGCGCTGGCGGCGCTCAGGCTGCGCGGCTCCATCGATCCGCTGATATTGATCACCCGGCCCCAGCCTTGCGCCTGCATGGCCGGCAACAGCGCCTGAGTCAACCGCCGGGCCGGTGTGAAGTTCAAAGCAAAGGCGTCATCCCAGCTGCGATCGCTGTCGTTCAGCGTCGTGGGGTGAAACGCACCGACCGCGTTGATCAGAATATCGACTGTCCCCGCCTGGCGCAGCGCCTGCGCCGCCAGCTGGGTTATCGCGTCGGGGTCGGTCACGTCTGCAACGGCTACCCACGGGCGCACCGCCCCTTGCCGTTCAACCTCATCCGCCAGCGCCTGCAGCCGATCACCGCGTCGTGCGGTAGCCACCACCTTGACCCCTTGAGCAGCCAATACCCTGACCATGCCGGCACCGATCCCTTCGCTGGCGCCCGTGACCAATGCCGTACGGTGTTGCAACTGTAGATTCATAAGAAAACCTAACCTAATTTTTTCGATTTTAAAGGGAACGTTCACACATTGAATCACGGCGCGCTCTGTGTGAATATTCCTGAAAATTACGTCGATACCGTGCAGGAATTCACTGATGTTTGACTGGCAGGATTTAAAACACTTCGTGGCGCTGGCGCGTACCGGTTCCTTGTCGGCGGCAGCGCGGGAGCTGGGTTGCGATCACGCCACCGTCGGGCGACGCGTAGCGGCGCTGGAACAGGCGCTCGGCCTGCGTTTGATCGTGCGTCTGCCACGCAGCACGCCCTTGACCCAGGACGGGCAGGCGATTGCCGGGCTGGCAGCGGAGATCGAGGCGCAAAG
Organism: Serratia sp. CY43202; assembly: GCF_052168755.1. Lineage (NCBI taxonomy): Bacteria > Pseudomonadati > Pseudomonadota > Gammaproteobacteria > Enterobacterales > Yersiniaceae > Serratia > Serratia sp. CY43202. The sequence continues at coordinate 154,374 of NZ_JBJNMB010000008.1, read as the reverse complement.
CCAGGCAATTGCCCGCCATGCGCGCAGCGCCGGCGCAACGCCACAGGCCGGGGTGCGCATCAGTGCGCCGCCGTCGATCGCCGCGCATATTCTCGCGCCGCGCATTGCCGCATTTAACCAGGCTTTTCCACAGATCGTCGTCACGCTGTCGGGTGAATCGGCGCTCGCCGAGCTGGATCGCGGCGAAGCCGACATCGCCGTGCGCATGGTGCGCCCACAGCAACCGGAGCTGTTGACGCAGCGCATCGGCATGATGCGCTACGCGCTGTATGCCGCACCGGAGCACGCGGCTCTGCCCGACGCGGCGCGCCGCTTTCTCGCCTATGACCATCACTATCGGCAGCAGCCGCATCAGCAATGGTTGGTGCAGCTGTTGCAGGGGCGTCCGGTGGTCTTTCAGGCCAGCGATCTGTTTTCACTGCAACAGGCGGCGCGTTCAGGGCTAGGCGCCGCCGTTTTGCCGACGTTCGTCGCCGATGGCGATCCGGATCTGGTCGCATTGCCAACGGCCAACGCCGCGCCAACGCGTGAGCTTTGGCTGGTGACGTATCCCGATTTAGCGCGCACCGCAGCCGTGCGTGCGGTGATGAATTTCCTGGTCGAAACGCTCGGCACAACGTGCCCATTACCGGCATAAAGCATCAGAATGACTAATATAAATACTGGACAAAAGTCACGCAGGGGATTATTACTGGTCAACGCTTAATCGAGAGTAGGGATGGCAGTCACCATGGTGTTGCGTACTGATGTAGGACGGATTCTGATCACCGGCGCCGGCGGCCGGGTAGCCACGGCGTTTCGTCAGGCGATGGGCGATCGCTACCCGCTACGGTTGGCGGAACGGGATGTCAGCCTGCTGCGCGATCGGCAGCCCGGCGACGAAGTCATCAGCTTCAACATCGCCGATCTCGACGCCTGCCGCGCGGCCTGCGCCAATATCGACACCGTGTTGCATCTGGCGGCCGATCCCTCCCCCGATGCCGACTTCTGCGGTTCGTTGATGGACAACAACATTCTGGGCACCTTCAATATCTTCCGCGCGGCGAAAGACGCCGGCTGCCGCCGGGTGGTGTTCGCCAGCAGCGCGCAGGCGGTGGAAGGCTATCCGCTCGACTATCAAATCCGCCCGGATGACGCACCAAAGCCGAAAAACCTGTACGGCGCCAGCAAGGCCTTCGGCGAAGGCATCGCCGCCTACTTCGCCCATCAGGAAGGGCTTTCCGCCCTGTCGGTGCGCATCGCCAACTTCACCACCCTGAGCCGGGGCGAACAGCTTAGCGCCCGCGACATGAGCGCTTTTCTCAGCCATCGCGACGCCGCCGATCTGCTGGAGCGCTGCATTCGTGTCGAAGGGGTGCAATATGCGGTGGTGCACGGGGTTTCCAACAACCGCTACAAACGTTTATCGCTGGAAGAGACCCGACGCCTGCTCGGCTACGCCCCGCAGGACGATGCGTTCAGCCTGCTGGGCTTTGAGTGAGCACGGCGGAGAGTTCCGCCGTGCAGGTACAACTTAGTTGCTGGCGTAGGCCACTTTTTCGGCCTGACGGTGGGTGAACAGCACCAGCAGCAACGCCAATCCGGCAATAATTGCGCCCATCACCGGCACGAAGCTGTATCCCAGCCCGGCGGAGACGACCGCGCCACCGGCGGCGGCGCCCAGCGCATTGCCCAGGTTAAAGGCACCGATGTTGACCGAGGACGACAGGCCCGGCGCTTCGCTGGCGACACGCATCACGCGCATCTGCAGCGGCGGCACCACGGCAAAGGTCGCCGCGCCCCAAATCACCATGCTGACTGCCGCGCCGATTTCACTGCGCGCCAGGAACGGGATCACCAGCATAATGACCACCAACAGCAGCAAGAAGCCCTTCAGCGTCGCGCTCTCGGAACGGTCGGCGAATTTGCCGCCCAGGTAGTTGCCGATGGAGAAACCGACGCCGATCAACACCAGCATGGACGTCACGAACAGCGGCGTCGCATCGGTGATGTGCTGCAATACCGGCGAGATATAGGTATAGAGCGTGAACATCGCGCCCGCGCCCAGCACGGTCGTCAGCAAGGCGGACAGCACCTGCGGGCGTACCAATACCGACAGTTCGCGCTTCACATCCGGGCGCGCGCCGGCGCTGCCTTTCGGCAACGAGAACCACAGCCCCAACATGGCGATCACCCCTAACCCTGCGGTGGCCAGGAACGACATACGCCAGCCGATGGTTTCACCCAGCCAGGTCGCGGCAGGCACCCCGCCGATATTGGCGATGGTCAACCCCATAAACATGGTCGCCACGGCGCTGGCCTGTTTCTCCTTCGGCACCACGCTGGCGGCCACCACGGAACCGAGGCCAAAGAACGCGCCGTGGTTCAGGCTGGTGATGATGCGCGACAGCATCAGGGTGGTGTAGTCAGGCGCAATGGCCGACAGCACGTTACCCAGGGTAAAGATCGCCATCAGGAAGATCAGCGCGCTTCTGCGCGCCCGGTGCGAGAGCAGCAGCGTCATCAGCGGTGCACCGACCATCACGCCAACGGCGTAGGCGCTGATCAACATGCCGGCCATCGGGATGGAGACATCCACCCCTTTGGCGATCGTCGGCAGCAACCCCATCGGGGAAAACTCGGTCGTGCCGATGCCGAACGCCCCCACCGCCAGGGCTAATAAGGGAAAGTTAATTTTCATTCAACAACTCCGGTTAACCGCTGCCGAAGCGCGGGAAAGTTAAGATGCCAAAAGTATGACATTGATCACACCAAAGATAAGCAGGCAGGAGGCTAAAAGACTTTTGCGATTTTGTTAAAAATCGTGGGGAAAAACAGCCGCCGACTCTATCTCAGCAATGCGCCGACAAGCAATAGCCGCCGTCGCCCGAGCGCACATCGGGTTCATTCTCACCACCGGTGCAAGCCGCCATACCGACCCATCGGCGGCTGCCGCAACTATTGAACACAGAGCAAAAGTGTTTTGTTATTGTGCGCGTTTTTAGAATTAAACGACGAAATATAATGGCCTCAGTAAAACATCAATGCCCTACGACCTAATTCACATAGAGGGAAGCGCCATGCTTTTTGACTCGTATTCTTTAAACGGTTTATCGCTGAACAATCGCATCGTCATGCCGCCAATGACCCGCTCTCGGGCCGGCGCCGGCGACGTCGCCACCGACATGATGGCTGAATATTATGCCCAGCGCGCCAGCGCCGGGCTGATCGTCAGTGAAGGCACGCAGATCAGCCAGCAGGGCCAGGGTTATGCCTGGACACCCGGCATTTACTCCCCGGAACACATCGCCGGTTGGAAAAAAGTGACCGACGCCGTACATCAGGCCGGCGGCAAGATCTTCGCGCAGCTTTGGCACGTCGGCCGCGTGTCGCATACCATTTTACAGCCTGGCCACGCCGCGCCGGTCTCCTCCTCCGCCATCCAGGCCGACGGGGTCAAGGTGTTCGTGGATGTCGAAGGTCGCGGGCCGGAACATGGCGTGGGTGAAATGGTGCAGCACTCCGCACCGCGCGCCTTAACGCGGGAAGAAATTCCGGCGATCGTTAACGACTACGCTCAGGCGGCACGCAACGCTATCGCCGCCGGTTTCGACGGCGTAGAGCTGCACGGTGCGAATGGTTATCTGATCAATCAGTTTATCGACTCGCGGGAAAACCAGCGCGACGACGAATACGGCGGTTCACTGCAAAATCGCCTGCGTTTCCTGCGGGAAGTCGCGCAGGCGGTAGCGGATGCCATCGGCAAAGAGAAACTGGGCGTGCGCCTGGCGCCGCTGACCACCCTGATGGGCTCGCAGGACGATACCCCGGAAGCCACCTATCTGGCAGCGGCCAGCGTGCTGAACGATATCGGCGCCGCTTACATTCACATCGCCGAAGCGGACTGGGATGATGCCCCGGTGATGCCGGCAGCGTTCAAAGAATCGCTGCGCCTGATTTTCCGCGGCACGCTGATTTACTCGGGCAAATACACGCGTGAACGCGCTGAAGAAGCGCTGGCCAAAGGCTGGGCGGATCTGATCGGCTTCGGTCGCCCGTTCATCGCCAACCCGGATCTGCCCCACCGCCTGCAACACGGGCTGGCGCTGAATGCGCCAATCAAAGAGAAATTCTTCGGCGGCAGCCGGGAAGGCTACACCGATTACCCGACGATCGGATAACGATTGCCGACAACGCCGGCTCAAGCCGGCGTTATTTTTTCTGTGCTTCGATCCAGTCGAGAAATCGCATCATTCTGTCGCTAAAATCCGCGTCATTCGCCTCTCCCACCGCGTGCGCTAACCAATAGTCCATTTCATCTCGCTGCTCTGCATAAAGCGCCAACAGCTGTTCGGCATAGTCGGTTAACGTTATCGGCCAGAACGGGCTTCCCTCGGCGCGCAGCATATTGGTGGCTCGGATCAGTTTTCTGGCCGCTTCGCGCTTTAAGCGCCTCTCATCCGATACCGTCCTGGCCTGCAGCAGTTGCTCCCGATAACGCGCCAATACGCGGGGCAAATCGGCATTGACCGCCAACGCGATGCGCCGATCGGGCTGAAACAGCGGAAAAGCGGCGGACAGGTCTTCGCCCCACAGGCAGCGGCAGTGATGCTTCAGCCAAAATCCCCAGGAATCGTGATGCTCCGGCGCCAACGCCTCATCAACGCTGCCGATATCAAAGTCGACCTTGCTCACGATCCGCTGCTCCAGCTGAAAGGCTTGCCGCCATGCCTCAAGGCGCTGTAACGCCTCACTATCGGCTGGCTTGTTGAGCAACAGCGTGATGTCCAGATCGGACACGCCGGGAAGGGCTTCGCCACGCGCGACGCTGCCGTAGAGGTAAATGCTGTGGATGAGTGCCGGGAATTGGCGTGGCAGCCCCGCCGTCAGCGCTTCCAGCAGAGGGATAAAAGCCCGCTGCAGCGGAAATGCCGCCACCGTGGGAATCAGCGCCACCTCATGCCCTCCCGTTGCGCACTTTGCCCGAGCGCATTTCGATGTTCCGCTGCAGTTCGCGCAGCCCGCCGGCCAGGAAGCAAGCTTCCGCCAGCACGAACAGCGGGCCGATGATCAGGCCCGTCACGTCGTCCATAAACGCCGGTTTTCGTCCCTCCCAGAAATGCCCGACAAACTGAAACAGCCAGCCGATGACGAAGCCGCCGATGCCGACGCTCAGCCACGCCGCCGTCGACAGCGACGCCACCCAGGCGCCGACCCCGAGGCACAGCAGCAGCAACGCCAACATCATGACGCCAAGGCGCAGGCTCAGCCGCAGGTAATAGAGAGCCGAAACGATAACCACCGCGCAGGCCGGCGAGAACGGCAGCCACCCCGCACCCCATGCCGGCCGGGAGAGCAGCGTCAGCAGGCTGACGACGATCAGGGGGATGCCGATAAAGTGCGTGACGATATTGCGCGCATCACGATGATAGGCGGCGTAAGCGGCAAGTTGATCTTCCAGACTTCGCATGTTGACCTCCGGTATGTACGGCCTTCGTCGCCGAACGCGCGCAGCCGCATGCGGCTGCCCTTACCCATAGCTTAGCGCGGGATCACCAATACCGGTTGGCCAATCTCACCCAGCAGGCCGCGCCTATCTGCCAAAATTATAGAAAGCAATAGAGGTAGATGGATAATATAAAATATAAAATAAAACATCCAAAAACACTAACAAGAAAAAATATCCTCCAAGATAAAACACACCGCCCGCCTTGTTTTATCTTAAAAAAAATATTATTTATAATAATAATAAAATTAAAATGAAAAACATATCAAACATACCGATTAATATAAAATAAAATATAAATAAAAAACTTAAATTAGTATTTACAATAAAAAACAGGATTGTATTATAAGAAGTCACAGTCAAGGAAGGTGTCATGATGATCGTTTATTACCGGGAAAGAATGGCTATTTTAATACCAGAAAACAATCAGCAGATTATTTTAAGGAATAAAGAATTGAAGCTATGGCATTTTCTTATTGAACAAAGCCCTAATGTATCATCAAGAAAAGATCTCGGTATACATATATGGGAAGGGCGTTATGTGACAGATTTCGCCATCAACCAAACGATAAATTCATTGAGAAGAAAGATTGGTGATGCATCACGTGAAATTATCATTACCGTTCCTAAAAAAGGGTATACGATTAATGCAGAGAAGGTCATCATTAAAGTTGATGATGAAACCGAGTTAATACCCAATACGAGCACTGGCACAGCGGAACTGGGGAGCAATTCGGATAATGATTCAAAACATAAAGAAGAGATATCTCCTCACCGATTTAAGAAGACTCGTGAGGTTCACGAAACTGCATCAGAAAAAGCGACATCCAAACGTGATAAAGTGAAAAGAAGCATGCTGATGATAGCCGTATTGATATGCAGCTATATTATAGGCGTTTGGTTTTCCGTAAAAATAAATGAAGATAAAAATGAAGAAACCTTATACCTTGATGGATACAGGATTCACTCTACTGGCGATCGCATAGAATACGTTCACGGTGAAAAAAAAACCGTTTGTTATCGAATGAAGAGCAATATAAATGACAATAAAAAAAGAGACTACCTTACAGAAATCACGACTTGTAAAAATGAAGGTTAAGGGATTATTTTTAATTGCTTGCATATTACTTTTCATCTGTGGAACTCTAAGTTATAAACAATATATTTTAGAATCAATGAGCAATAGTTACCATGGGTTATTATTTCTGGACGGCGAAGAAAAAATAAAGCTAAACCTATACTTAAACAAAGATAGAGAAACCGCCTACATCAGATTGATTCAAAGTGATGGCAATCACTTACGTTATATCACTGCCGAAATGGAACTCAATGCATTGTTAACGCATTCAATAGCCACAGCAAAAGTGGATTGGCATGAGCGAAATATGACAGAGAGCGCATTCAGCTCCGACAGTCGCAATCGTCTGGTATCGGTTTTGTTACACAAGAACAGCAAACAATATTTTTTGGTTATAAACAAGGATGACTTCTATATTCCAACAGGTAACAATGATATTAACGAACTGATTTTCCTAATTTTTCCTGATAAATGATGCAATTTTATATTTCATTATTAAATATGATATGACGTTTTTTTTATCACTGAGTAGGATACCCCCGGCCTAAACAACACGCTTCAATTAAAAGCGAGTTTTTAGCGTCATAACCATCCTACTAATATATTTAAAGGAATAAAAAATGTTGAAAAATGTAGCTCTGAAAGCGTATGTCTCTATGGCTTGCCGCAACGTCAAAAACGCAGAACAAAACGAGCGTGGCATCACCGCTATCGAATACGCCATCATCGGTGTAGCGATGGCCTCTGCCCTGTTCTTCATCTTTGACAAAGGCGGATTCATTGAATCCCTGAGCGCGGCATGGAACACCATGGCCACGAAGATCACTGCTTCAGGCAACATCCTGAAGTAATAGTAAACTTTCGTCATATAGCCTTCGACTCTTCGAGGGCTATATTTAAAACCTATATGTTCATAGCGATAATAATCATATCTTTATACATATCACTTAAAGATATCACAGAAAGAAGAATACCTAACGTAGCGCATTTTATGATACTTACGGTGGCATACTGCTATATTTTTTCCCACCCAGGCATTATTGGTGCGGGCCAGGTGCTGATATGGCCGTTTGCCATGCTCTTGGTTGGTATCATTCTTTCGTCTTGCAACATACTGGGGTTTGGCGATACCAAACTGCTGTTCATCACCATGCTGGTGGTGCCGCCGGAACAATACGTTAACGTTATTTACCTGACTGTTTTTATGGGTGGCGTATGGGCAATCTTATGGACATATGCCCTGTCAAAAATTTCGCTGATCAAGCGCTATGATAAAGTAAGGAGCGGCGTACCCTACGCCATCCCTATTTTAATCAGTTTATGTACCTATACGTTTATCGGTGCAGTTTGATAAGGAGCATCTGTGCGCTTTAAATTTATTGCAATAGTCGCACTGCTAACCATGTTAGCCGGCGTAGTAGGTATATACAGCGATAAAGGCAACGAGGACGAGGAAAAGACTAAGAACCTCATAGTGAATAAAAGCCTTATCTATTATACCGCAAAGCATAATATTGATGTGGGTGCTATCGTCACCACGGATGACTTCACCGAGAAAGAGATAAAATATCCACCAGGCTCGCCCCCCGCCTGGCTAGACACGATTTTTGGCGAAAAGGACTTTCGCGGACTAATGGCGTCCGGCGGCGTGGCATATCAAAATATTGCCTCCGGCGAACGGGCCTCGAAAGATAACCTTGGCAACCTGTTGCAGAAAATCGATTCGAGCTATTCGATATTGCCTATTTCTGTCACCACCGCCAGCCTGAAGAACCCTAACATCGCGGACTTTGGTTTTATCGATCTGTTCCTGGTCTCCAATGATAACAAAGCCTACCGGGACGATCTTTATCAAAAATCGCGCAGCGATAACGGTACCACGGGGAAAGACTACAAGGACACGCGGGTCAAACAGTTCGCCAGCAAGGTGTGGTTCTTTATGGGCAACGGCAACCTCAATAAGCTGCAAAAGTTCGATCAGTCGGGGCTGGTTTCCAGCCTGATGAAAACAACCAGCGGGGAGAATTCGCTGGCGAATGAGGTGCACAGCAACCGGGCCGTCAGCGATGACAAGTCCTCAACGACCATCGTCTATGCCTACTTCAAGCCCGAGGACGTGGATAAAGTCATTCAGGCGCAAATTATGGGGATGTTCTTCATCACGCCCACCAAGGTTCACAATATCAATGAGGGCATCGCCAAAATAAATAACAGCACAAGAGAGATTACCCCGTCAGACATTGTCTCTGGGGCGCCCATTTCGGAAAGGCAAAGCCGCGTGGTTGAAATCAGGGGAGCGCAAAGTGAAATTCGTAAATATTAACAGGCTGGCGGTTTTTCTTATTGTGATGTTAACCGCCAGCTTTAACGCTGCGGCGCTCGACGTGGACATCAATAAAACGACCGATCTTGAGATTGACTTCAGCGTGAAGTCAATCGTCGTTGGCTCACCGGAAATTGCCGACTTCCGGGTGGTCGATGAGAACCACATCTATGTCTTCGGTAAAAAAAGCGGGCAAACCAATCTCTCCGTTAATGGTACCAACGGTGAGAGTCAAACGCTGCTGATCACCGTGAACGATCTGCAAAAGAAATCCGTCATGTTGAATACCTTGCTGATCAGCGAGGGGTTTAAAGACGTGAAGGTCATCGACATGAGCGACTCGCTGCTGGTCAGCGGCCCGGTATTTTCCACTGAAGATGGCGCACGGATCAAGTCGCTGATCGAAGAGTACGTGGATAGCGATCAGGTCAGGTACTCCTTAGTAACCCAAAAAAATCAGCAAATTAAGATCAGGGTTACGGTCGCGGAAGTCTCGAAGGACGTGACGGAAACCCTGGGCATTGACTGGGGGCGGGGCAAGATCAGCACCGGCGTGAGTAACGATCTGACTATCAACAACGGCATCTACAGCAGCCTGGTTAAGGGGTTTAACTTCGACTCTCTGGGCGTAGCCATCAACGCCCTGGCGAAAAACAGCCTGGCTAACGTGCTGACCACGCCAAGTATCACGGTCACCAACGGGAAGACCGCATCATTTCACGGCGGCGGGCAGATACCTATTTTTCAGCGCAGTGAAAATGGCTCAACGGTTGAATGGAAAAACTATGGCGTCATGCTGAACTTTGCACCGGTGATCAATTCGGACTCCTCGATTAGCATGGACGTGAGCGTCGAATCATCTCAGATCGGCGGGTACTATAAATATGAGAACACCGAGCTGCCGACGATTAACGTGCGTAACGTGAAGACCTCAGTACGAATGCGGGATGGAGAGAGCTTCGTCCTCGGCGGACTGATCGACAACAGCCAAACGCAATATGTTAATAAAGTTCCAGGATTTGCCGACATTCCAGTGCTGGGCGCCTTGTTCAAGTCAACCGGGTTCACATCTGGGCGCAGTGAATTAGTCATCTTCGCCACCGTTGAGTATGTCAAACCCGTAGAGAGAAACTACATCAAGCTCCCCTACGCCAAATTCTCCAGCCCGTGGGAGGTCTTTTTCGATCTCGGGCACAGTGATAACAGCATTACCGATGTCTTTGTCAAAGGAGCCGACTATGTCATTAACTAATTCGCTGCTCCTTATTTTTATCTGCCTGGGCTTAAACGGCTGCGCGTTCGAAAGGCAGCCCGACGAAAGAAAGGCGTATTACGTTAAGTTTGTCGGCAACCCCGACCGCACCAAGATGGCAAAGCTTGAAAACTTTGTTTTAAGCAAGAAAATCGGCTCCATCAGCAGCTTGGCGATTATTTATAGCGATAACCACTATGACCGTGCGATCAGGCTGCAAGAAGAAATACAGAAACAGTATGGCATTAATGCTGTATTGCAAGAGAGCGTGAACCAGCTTGACGCAAACTATATTGCCATCGGTAACCGGCATAAAACCGAGCGAGGTTGCTATCGGTTCCGGCTCTCTGATTTTAACTGGTACAGCTCCGACGAGCAGGCTCTGGATAACTATTCGGAGCGAGAAGTTTGCTCGACCAATGGTAATGATTTCGCTGAGAGAGCACGTTAATGTTCATAGAAAAACTAAAGAGAAAAAACGAGGCCAAAAAGAAAAAGGCCAGCGTGATTGTTTTAACCAAAACTGAGACTGATTTTTTATCACTCTCAGAACCACTCTCATTGTACGACGTCGATACGATGATCAAGCACATCCCCGCTGGCGACCTGCTGGAGTTTATTAATAACGCCCTGACGGGGAAAAATTATTTTGTGCTGGATGCCCAGAGCTACAGCGAGACTGAAATCGCGGACATCGCCATGATGCTGCGTGGTCGCTATCCCTCCATGCTGATCGGCAACGAGGATTCGATCCAGGCAACGTGGCAGGCTCGCGAGCTGGGGTTCAGCAGCTATTTTACCCGCACCAGTGAGATCCGCCTGCTGCTGCTGGGGATAGTGGAACACTTCGGCTATGTGCGCTCCAGAACTTCTCTGGTGATCGGGTTGTGCAATACCTCGCCTGATATCGATATTAATTATCGCGTTTTTCACGATCTCTGTAACAGCGAAATGATGAAAGGCTATTCAATGCTGTTTGTTAACTGCGACATCGCAAACATTTTCTTTGATGCCGCATTGGGGGTAAAGGCCAATAAAAACACCGTTGAGCACGTGCTGGGCTATGAGAATGAACTGGATACCACCTCGTCCCTGAAACTGGTGATGAAAATAAAAGATCACTTCGACTACGTTTCCTTCAACATTGCCAACGACGAGGCGCACGTTGACAACGTTGACGCCTTCCTCAACGGCGTTGAGAAATTCATCGAATCGCTGGCAAACTCCTATGGATTTATTTTTATTAATATCCCCTACTATTTTCTCACGCTGCACGGCGGAATTAATTTGCTCAATGAGAGCGACATCCGTGTGCTGATGACCAATGGGCAGATCGAGTCTATCTATAACCTTAACTATCTCAAGAACCGAATTGGCTTTAAGCAGGATAAAGGGGAGAAAAGAAGGGACAAGCTGATCTCCATCCGAAAACAGGCCGGTAAGCTGGCAACTGAAATCACGGATAAAGAAATCCACACCAAGCTGGGCATCAAGGTGGACTTCAACAATAACGCCAACCTGCTGGGGGGGTTGTTAACCGCTTTCAACCGTAAGAAAGAAAGCAAAAACATTATAGACAGCATATTTAGGTGATGACATGGATATAAAAACCTATGAAAAAATCAGAAACGCGCTGTTAGAGCAAATAAAAATAGAAAACTATGACAGCTCTGCCACTCATGAAGCGCTGATGAAAATTGAAGAACTGCTCATACCGGCGCTCGATCTGGAAAATATTATATTAACCAGAAGAAAGTTTGATGAGCTGATCAAAAGCTATTATGACGACATCTTCGGGCTGGGGCCCATCGAAGATCTGCTGGCCGATCCCAGCGTTAACGACATCATGGTTAACGGGTGTAAATCCATCTACATCGAACGGGCGGGCAAACTCATCAAGCAAGATTCTCAGTTTAAATCTAATGAGCAGATCCTGCGTATCGCGCAGCGTATTGTTGCGCCGATTGGGCGTCGGGTAGATGAAAGCTCGCCGATGGTCGATGCCCGCCTGGCCGACGGTAGCCGCGTCAACATCATCATTCCGCCCGTGGCCCTAGATGGCTGCACCATCTCCATCCGAAAGTTTAAAGAGGATAAATTAGACCTGATCGACCTGATCAACTTTGGCTCGATGAGTGAGGCGATGGGGCACTACCTGAGCCTGATGGTCAGGGCCAAGGCGAACATCATCATCTCGGGGGGGACGGGTTCAGGGAAAACCACCCTGCTCAATGCAATTTCGAACGAAATCGATGATGGCGACCGCATCGTCACCATCGAAGATGCCGCCGAGCTGCAGCTGCAAAAAGATCACGTCGTGCGCCTGGAGTCGCGCCCTAAGGGTGTTGACGGCGGCGGTGAAGTCTCGATTCGTGACCTGGTGATCAACGCGTTGCGTATGCGCCCAGACCGGATCATCGTGGGCGAGTGTCGTGGCGATGAAACCTTTGAAATGCTTCAGGCCATGAACACCGGCCACGAAGGTTCGCTCTCAACCATTCACGCCAATACGCCAAAAGACGCGCTGGTGCGCCTGGAAAGCATGCTCTCCATGGCGAACTCCAATATCTCGGCCAAAACCATTCGCGGCCAAATATCGCAGGCCGTTGATATTATTATTCAATGCGCAAGGTTGCCCTGCGGCTCGAGGAAGATTACCAACATTACGGAAATCGGCACGCTGGAGGGTGAGGTCATTCAAAGCCAGGACGTGTTCCTGCTCGAAAGGCGAAAAGAGTCGGATACGGTCACGAAGTATGCGCATAAGCAGAATATCGCCTACTCCATTCTGGAATCAAAGGCCGCGTTCGCCGGGCTGCTCCCAGAGCTCAAAGGCATCCTGCATGACTAACCTGACGGGCTTCCTCATCACCCTGCTGCTTCTGCTGCTGATGTTCTCATACGTCAGGCAAAAGGCCGCGAAGAAGAAAAAGTGGGAGAACTTTTTCGGTAAAGCGAAGCCGGCTGAGAAAGAGAAAACCAAGGAAATAAAAAAGCTCATCGGCAAGTCTTACCTACCCGACTTCGTGTTTATTTTTGGCACCAAAAGCCTGGTGATGTCTCTGGTGGTCAGCGGCGGCTACATCCTGTTTTGGTGGTTCTGCTGCCTGACCTTCAGCGCCTCGTCGTTTGCCTATGTATTTGGCACCGTGATCCTGGTAGCTATTTCGTTTGCCGCGTTGTACGGCATCTACCAGAGCCGTTTCAGCGACTATTTCGAAGCACAGTTCCCCTATGCGCTGCGGCTTATCAGCCGCAACCTGGCCGTGGGCCAGACGATATATGCGGCCATTGATGCAGCGGCGGAGAACCTGAGCGATATCATGAAGCGAGAATTTACCCGCATCTCATTCCAACTGAAAAACGGCGTGTCCTTTGATGACATACTCAGCCGGGGTGAGAAAATCTACCCCTATAAAGGCTACTTTGTTTTTAGTTCGTATATTCGTATCTCCATACAAAAAGGCAGCAGTCTGAAAGATACCCTGCTGTCCCTGGCCAATGACCTGGTCGCCGCTCAAGTCATTAAGAAAAAAACCAAGGCGTTAACCTCAGAGGCACGCGGGGCGGCAAAGATCCTGGCGCTTTTACCGCTGCTGATGCTGGTCGTACTCTATAAGTTCGCCTTTTGGAACTTCGTTTACCTCTTCGATGAACTTTATGGCCGCTACGTGGTGATTTACGTGGTCATTAGCGTCAGCATCGGGTTTTTCATTATTTCACGCATGATTAAGGGAGTTGAACTGTGATTTTCTTTATCTCAACCTCGCTCTTTATCGTCGGCGTTATTGTGTTTATCTGGGGATTAAAGAGCCACAAGAAAGAAGAAGAGTATTATGATAAATTTTACTTTATCGTTTCCTCACACGAGAACCTCGATGACTACCTCAGCCTGAAAAACAGGATTAAAGACCTGTTCTCTTTATTAATGAGAAAGCTATCATTCTACGTTGAAAACAACCTGTCCCATACGGAATACCATGCTCTCATTAATAAGGCAGGATATTACTCGCTGCAAGAAAGCACCCTATTTTATATTTATATCTCTAGCATATTTCTCTTTTCAACTCTGTCCCTAACGCTGTTAGCCTGCCTGGGTAATCTGTCATTCTATGTCATTCCTGTTTTCATGATCGTGTACTACATTGGCTCAAAGATTTATCTCGAGAGAAAACATAAGAACGAGATCAAAAAGTTCAGGATCAACTTCGTCTACTTTCTCGATCTGTGCGCCACCTGTATCAAAACTGGCATGACGCTGACGGCCGCTTTAGAAACCGTTTCCCCGGTGCTCTATCGCTTCTCCGGTCTGTTAGGCAACAGCATGCAGAACTTTTCACGCACGCTGAAATACAGCGATATAAACATCGCCTGCGAAAAGCTCTATGAAGAGGTTCCCCTAAGCGAGGTCAAGGAGTTTATCGCAACCGTGCGTAACTCCGCCCAGTTCGGCGCTGGCATGCAGTCCGGTCTGCAAGAGTTATCTAAAGAGATCCGCCAGTTTCACTTTATAGAAACCGAAGAAAAAATTGGCTCCGTCAACGCCAAGATGGGGATACCGCTCATTCTCTTTATCATGTTCCCGGTTATTGTTGAAATCATTGCTCCTGGCCTGCTACGCGCCATGGGCAGCCTGTCATTGGAGATGATCTCGTAATGAAAAAGTTAGTCCTCACTTCGATAGTCTTTCTTGCTGCCTGCGTCAACGGCACGCCCGATATGTTGAGAAACGATCGGGAAACGGCTCAGCTGGCGGTCCGCGTCGGCGCCTTTGAAAAGGCCAGGGAGATCGCGGTAGATAGTCTGCAAGCGCAACCGGACAATATCGAGACACGCTTCTACCTGGCCGATATCTATTCCAAGATGAATAAATATGATATGGAGGGCCAGGAACTGGAGATTATTCAGGGAAAAATTAGCCGCGCAGATGAGAATTACCCAAGGGTGATTATCGAACTAATGAAGAACAGTCTGATGCGACATCAATATCAGGAAACTATCTCTCTGTATAAACAGAATTTTGCCGAAGGGAAAATGGCGCTTGCCCAAAGCGCTACTATGCGCGGCAAATCGCTGATGTATGCCGCCATTGCCTACTGTAAGCAGAATAAGTATGAAACCTGCATCGCCGAACTGAAGCGCGCCAGAACCTACCTGCCGGGAGACCCGGCGCTGGCCGACAACCTGAAGATTGCACAATACATGGCCAAGGCCAGCACAGGGGATATAGACCCTTCTCTGCTGTATGCCGGCTATAGCAATACGGAATCTAAAGAGATGTATGCCAACCTGATCATGGCGCTGATTCGCGGTGACCAAGAGACCCGCGCCTTTGAGCTGCTCAGCATGCGCTATTCCCGCGAGGATTCCATGACGATCATCAACGATCTTAACGGTATGAAAATCGCAAAATGATAAGTCTATTCACTAGAGTAGGGAGTGAGGAGCGAGGTATCTCAACCATCGAGGCCAGCGTGCTGCTGCCGATCCTCTTTATCATATTGATGATGATTTATGAGGTGCTGAGGTTTCAGAACGATATCTCAATCATTTATTTCAACGAAGAGTTTGCGTCACAGCGCGTCGATCTCTCGTTTTTAGACAACGATGTCGAAAAGATAAATGAAAACTTCCTGGCCGATTTAAACAAGAGCGGCAGTGAGTTTTATTTCAGCGCGCTACTCTATTCGGAGCCAAAGATAACCTGCTATGAGGATATCAATATCAAAGTCAGCAAAAAGTGCGGAAAGAAAACCAAGCTGATTAACATCGCCTATCAGATCCAACGTGAATACAGCAGCGATTGGATAAGCGACCTACTGTCTTTCCCACAACAATTTGATCGCGAGGTATTTATCGTCAATGATTACTTCCATTAACAGGCTTGTTGATAATGAGGATGGTAGCGTCGCCGTTGAAGGCACCTTTGTTACCCTATTCTTGTCCGTGCTGCTGATTTATACCATGCAGCAGGCTTTGGTCATGTCAGTACAGTTTAGTATTAATAAACTGGCCGATCAAATGGTGAATATTATTTCCCATCGTGACAGCCTGTTTGGCAATGCCAATTTAAGCCAAGGCGACGTCGTTAACGTCGCTAAAATGTTTAGCCAGTTCAAGAACGGCGGAGAAGCGCCGTTTTTCGACGTTTTCGTTGAGGAAATCGCCTACGCAACGGGGCAATACAGCATGTATAAGCTACCCGGGAGCAAAGAAGGCTGCCAGCTCACCAAGCGGCTGACTGACTATGGCATCGATATCAAAACCTCATTCGGCAAATCTAACTCGGTGTATCGGGTTTCCATCTGTAAAAAAACAGAACCGGGATTATTCTCTAAAAATAAAACGCTGCTGGCAGAAAGTGCCATCCAAATTGGCCATCATCATTAGAAGATAATAATCATGAAGAATAAATTCGAGCGTTTTTTAGGTGATGAACAGGGTGGATTAATGCCGCTGTGGGCGATTGGCGGCATGATGGTGGTGATCTCTATTTTTTGGGTCGAAAACTACTCCTCCACCATCATGGAAAAAACGCGAGAAATGCGGCTGACCTCCGTCGTGACCCGTACCTCGATGGTAGAAAGAGGAACGGTGACCGCCAATGCCGGGCGGCTAGCCGAAGCGACAGGCGCCAATATGAATCAGGCAACCCATGCCTTCTCAGCGGAGCTGCAAGAAACCACGCTGGAAAAGCTTCAGGAGCTAAAAGAAAATAAGCGGATCAGCGAACTGCTCGCGACCACTTCCAACGTCAGTCAAAACACTAACGTTCCCTTCGATGAAATAAACAAAACCATTGGCCTCGACCCAGAGGTCAGGATCTCCACGGCGGATAACGCCGTCAAAGTTTTCAGACCGTTACACGTGATTATCGCCGTCGAGGCCAGCAGTCTTAACCGTGCAAACGTGATGCAGGCGCGGGCGGCGCTAATGAGCTCACTATCCCGCCTGTATGCCGAAGCGCCGGCTACCCGAACGACGGTGATCCCATACTCTTTTCGCGTCAACTCCGGGGGCAAATGCTATACCGGGATCGCCCGGAGCGATGCCTTTTCATTTGTCTGGTGGGAAAACTTCTTTGCGCAAGAAGATTACCTGGCTGAACTTGCAAATACATTAAGAATGGCCGAGGAATATCTCGGAAGATTAAACGCAGAGATTGATTACAGTAATCAGATGATAATATATTTGAATAATGAGCTTAGTCAACATGATCCCGGCACTCAGGAATATAAAGAGCTGACAGAACAAATAAGTTATTATCAACAAGAGATAAGACTTGCTGAGGCGATGCTGCCAATGGCTAATGAAAACATAAAGATTGCCAAAGAAAATGTCGATGCACAGAAAGAAGTTATAGACAACCTTAAGCAACAACAACAGTATATTGATTACTTTCCTCTGGCCAAGCATTACGCAAAAAGGTACGATAACTATTATCTTCTGGATGATTATACCGATAATTTTGCTAACTCTGGAATATTTTCAATTACGCAGAGTGATTTTGAACGCGCCGCAAAGACGACTTACCAAAGTGCGGAATATCTATCCTCCCTCGCGGTCAAACGCGGCGTTTATTTTGGCGATGCCGGCACCTGCCCCGCCAGCACCGTAAAGTATGGCCTGACCTCATCCCAAAATGTGAATAGCGCGCTTTCCGGCATCGACTTTAGCACCAATAAGATTAAAACGCTGGAAGGGCTACTGTGGGCGGGGCGCACCGCGTTTTCTGCCTCTCGCGGCATGGCACGCAACGTCATTATTCTGTTTGCGTCGGACACAAAAGAAGTTATCGATCCCGACGAGGTCACCGGCATCCGACAGAGCTGCGCAGCCATTAAGACCGGCTTTATCAATAATAAGTCGGCCAAGCTGATCGTCGTTACCCAGAATCAGGATGGCCGAAATAAGTTCGAAGAGCTGAGCTGCGCTACCCAGTGGTTCACCGATCCGGGCTATATCAACCTTGAAGATATAAACAACGAATCCACGCCAACGCTGGAAGAGCAATTCAACTTTATCTTCTCGCAAGAATCCACCACCAGGAACATTAACGCACATGAATAAAGTTATAACGATCGCGCTGATGCTGCTCTGCGCCCCTTTTTCCTATGCTAAAAGCAGCGACGAGCTCAATCAGTCCAGCTGCCAAACCGGCCCGATATATGAACGCTTCGGCGACGCAAAACGCCAGGCCGGCCTGCTCCGGTTCGACGGCCGCACCAACGCACGGCTGAGCCGTAGCCAGCTGGTGCAGTATCGATTCGTCACCGTGTTGCACGAGTACCTGGGCACACTGTGCCACCAGGAAAACGCTTACGACGCCAACAGCCTCGGCGCCTTGCTACTGACCAAGGAAAACATCGTCATGAGCCATGTCGGCACGGTGCATTTCGCAAGCGGTAGCGCCCTGGTTGATGAGGCGACGCTGGCGCGTTGCTGCTCGCACATCAGCCAGACGTCCGACTACGACGGCATATTTATTGTCAGCCGCACAGACTCAATAGGCAACGCGAGCCACAACCGAGCACTGTCATATCAACGCGGCTACCGTATCGCCGAGCGCTTACCTCAGGCCAGCCCCATTCACCTGATTGCGCTCGGCGCCAGGCCAGCGCGCAGCGGCCAGAGGCCGATCGCCAACCCCAACGATCGGCGCGCCGACATTTATCTCTATCAGCGCCAGTGAGATCCCCCTCCGGCTTAGCGCGGGATCACCAATACCGGTTGGCCAATCTCATCCAGCAGGCCGCGCGTGACAGAGGCGTTCAGCCAGCGCCCCAACGAAGACAGGTGGCGGTGCGAGATGATCAGCAAATCGCAGTTGAACAGCGCCATCTGTTCCGGGATCACCTCGATGGGCGTCCCCGCTGCCAGCAAGCCCTGGGCATTGAAACCCTGCTGCTTCAGCGCCCGCGTCACCTGACCGACCTGCTTTTCCGCCAGCGCTTCTTCCCGTTGAGCGGCGGGGTACTCCTCGCGCTCATCGCTGTCAAAACGCAGGCCGCTGCGGCTGAGCGTAAAGGCATTGTCTACCACCGTCAGCACGATCACGTCGCCGATGCAGCCTTGCAGGCGCGCCATAAAATCCAGGGCATTGCCGCTGTGTTCAAAGCAGTCCACCGCCAATAACACTCTCTCAATCATAACCATCCTCACTCGCCTGAGTTAAATCGCGCCCTTGAAGTTGGCTTCGCCCTTTTTCCAATACCCCTTGGCAAACAGCGCAGCGCGGGAGATACCCATTTCGTTGATAAAGCGCGCCTTCAGGTACGCGGCAATCTGGTGTTCGCAGGCCAGCCATACCTGCCCTTCGCCGGACGGCAGTTCGCAATGGCTGACGGCCTGCACCAGCGGGCTGTTCATCACGCTGTCAAAATGTCGGGTGCGAATTTGCCAGCTGTTCACCTGCAAAAAGGAATAATCGACATCCTGAATCTCCTGCGCATCGCCCACTTCGGCGAACCACAGCACCGGCAACGGGTCGGACAGCGAGGCGAGAATGGTGCGCATGGCGGGCAACGCGGTCTCATCGCCCAGCAACAGCAGCCAGCGAGTTTGCGGCAACAATCGGAAGCCGCCGGAGCAAGGGCCGGCGAACCCCAGCTTGTCGCCCGGCATCGCGTCGCGCGCCCAGTTCGACGCCGGGCCTTCGCCGTGCAGCACCATATCGATATCGAAAGTGCGGGCGAGTTTGTCGATGCCGCTCAGGGTGTAAGCCCGTCCGGCCAGCGTGTCGCGCCACGGGAAGAACACTTTGACCCAACTGGCCGGCTCCTGCGCGCGCGGATCGGCGATAAACTTATCCACATCGTCGCCGCTCAACGTGATGCGGCGGATCCGGGCGGTGACTTGCCGCACGGCGCTCACCCGGGCCTCCCGTTTGCGGCGGGTGTCTCTTTCCAGCATCTCGTCGACAATCTTATTCAGCGTGTTGTGCATCAGCCTTCTCCTGTGGCGCCGCCGACGGGTAGGTGTGTTCCCAGCCGCCGCCCAGCGCTCGATAGATATTCACCACGGCGATCGCCGTCTCCTCCTCTGAAACAATTTGCGCGGACTGCAGATCCAGCAGCGCACGCTGCGTGCTCAGAACGTGGATAAAATCGCTCGCACCGTTCAGATAGCTGTCGCGCGCCAGCGCAAACGCGTGTCGGTTGGCGGCCAGCGCCTCGGTCAGGTGCGTCTGGCGGCGCTGCTGGGCGCGATAGCCGGAAAGCGCGTCGTCGATCTCGTGCCAGGCGCGCAACACCGTTTGCTGGTAGGCGATGGCCATTTCCTGCTGCCGGTATTCGCTCAGGCGCACCCGTTGGGTGATTTTCCCCCCGTCGAACAGCGGCAAATACAGGGCGGGGCCGATGGCGAAGGTATGCGTGGACCAACTGCCCATATCCGCCAGTGCCAGTGCCTGATAGCCCGCATTGCCGGTCAGCGTGATGCGCGGATAGTAGTCGGCGGTGGCGATGCCGATCTCGGCGGTTGCCTGATGCAAACGCTCCGCCGCTTCGCGAATATCCGGCCTGCGCAGCGCCAGATCCGACGGCACGCCCATCGGCACCGCGCGCGCCAGCGTCGGCAGGGGCTTCGTCGGCGCCAACATCGCTTTCAGCGCGCCCGGCCGCTCGCCCAACAGCAGGCTGATGGCGTTGATCAAGCGTTCCTGCCTATCGAACAGCGTCGGCAGCAGGGCATCCACCTGCGCCAACTGCACCTGCGCCTGATCGACATCCAGTTCGTTGCCCGCGCCGCTCTGATAACGACTTTGCGTCAGCTGCAGCGTGCGCAGCGCCGTGGCGCGGTTTTCCTGCGCCACCGCCAGCTGTTGCTGCGTGGCGCGCAGGCGTAGATAGTCGCTCGCCACCTCCGCCGTCACCGACGTCAGCAGTGCGCGCCGGTTCTCCTGCGAAGCGGCAAAGCCGGCGCGCGCACTTTCCGACGCGCGACGCAGCTTGCCCCACATGTCCAGCTCCCAGGTGGCGCTGGATCCGCCGCGCCAGAGGTTATAATCCGCCTCTCCGCCGTTGCCGGACGGATCCATGCTGCCCACCGAGGTGGCGCGCTGGCGCTGATAGGCGCCGTCCAGGCTCAGATCCGGCATCAGCGCCGCCTCTGTCACGCCCAGCAAGGCGCGGCTTTGCTGCATGCGCGCCGTGGCGAGCTGCAGATCCAGGTTGCCGGCCGCCGCGCGCTGCACCAGTTGCGACAGCGACGCATCGTTGAATATCGACCACCAGGCCACCGGCAGCGCCCCGCCGCCGGCCTGCTCACCCCAGCTCTCGGGCAGCGCGTTCTGCGGCCGAGCGTAGTCCGGCCCCACCGCCCGGCAGCCGCTCAGCGCAATCAACAGCAGCGGGATCACGGCTCTGTTCATTGCAGGCCCCCGTCCAGCGTATTGATGCTGACGTCCGCAGACATGCCGACGCGCAGGGCGCTCAACAAAGCGGCGTGCTCTTTGTTGATATCAAATACAATTTTCACCGGGATGCGCTGAACGATCTTGGTGAAGTTGCCGGTGGCGTTCTCCGGCGCCACGGCCGCGAAACTGACGCCGGAAGCCGGCGCGATGCTGTCCACCTGCCCTTTCAGCGTTTGGCCGGGAAAGGTATCGATATGGATGTCTACCGACTGCCCGTGCGCAATGTTTTCCAGCTGGGTTTCCTGGTAGTTGGCGATGATGTACAGCTTGTCCTGCGGCACGATGGCCAGCAGCGCATCGCCCGGTTTGACGAACTCCCCGACCCGCAGGCTGTTCTTGCCGATCACGCCGCCGATCGGCGCGGTGATGCGGGTGTAAGACAGGTTCAGCTCGGCCATCGCTTTCTTCGCCTGCGCCAGCATCAGCTCGGCATCGCTGTCCGCCAGCTTGGCTTGCAGCACCTGCTCCATGTTTCGCGCCGCTTTAAGCGTCGCCTCCGCCTGCGCCACATTGGCGGAAAGCGTGTGCACTCGCGTTGTCGCCTGCTGCGCCGCCTGCTGTGAACCCGCGCCGCTGCTGGCCATTCTCTGGTAGCGGTTCTGCTCCTGGCGCGCAAACGCCAGCTCCGCCTGCGCCGCCTGCCGCTCCGCCTGCGCGGCGGCGATCAGCGCGCTCTGTCGGGTCAGGTTGGCCCTGGCGTCGTCCTGGCGGGCGCGGGCGGATTGCTCCTGCGCCGTCGCCTGCGCCAATGCGACGTTGAATTCACGCGGATCGATCACCGCCAGCAATTCCCCCTGTTTGACCCACTGGTTGTCCCTGACCAACACCTGCGCAATTTCACCGGCAATCTGCGGAGAAATACGCGAGATATCGGCGCGAATATAGGCGTCGTTGGTATTCTGCTGTGTCTCTTTAATAAAGAACTTATTGATTAATAACCCCAGCGTAATGACGGCAACCGCCAATACGGCGACGGCGACTTTCTTGTTAGCCATAAAAGTGACTCCAATTAATATTTATTTCTGATGATAAAATGTCAGGCAGCGACCGAACGCGGCGGATAAATACGGGTCGGCATAACTAAAATCAGCGCGGTCAGTAATAACGCCAGGCCGGCAACCAACAGATAAAGATCGGCGCTGGCCAGCACGTGGCCCTGCCGGGCGGCAAGCTGCGCCAGCTGCTCCGCCGACCCCGATGCGCGGCTGTAGGCCGAGCCGAAGCCGTCGGCGATCGTACCGGCGTGATAATCCCCGCGCTGCCGGCTGAGCAGCGCGATGGCGCCGCCGGCAGCGGTGGCGGCGAAACCTTTCACCGCGTTGAACCAGGCCGCCGCAAACGGCCCGTCGGTCGGCAACAGCCCGCCGGTCGCCTGCATCAGCAACGGGATGATCGCCATCGGTTGAGCGACCGCCTGCAACAGCGCGATGACGCGGAACGTGTCGCCGTTCCATTCCGGCGTCAGCTGAGCCGCCAGCACGCAGGCGGTGGCCATCAACAGCAGGCTGATCGCCAGCACCCAGCGGCAATCCACCCGCGGCGTATTGCAAATTATGGCGACGATCGGCAGCGTAATTAATTGCGGCAATGCGACCCACAGCATTAAGTCGGAGGTTTGTTCCTGACGATAACCCTGAATCGCGGCTAAATATCCCGACGTGATATTAACCAGCGACACCATAATTAACAGCACGCCACCCAGCGTAATTAAGGAGAAAGACAAATTCCTTTTGCTTAATAGCTGCAAATTAAAAAAAGGCAGCGGGTGATACCATTCGTTAATCAGAAATAACGCCAATAATCCGCCGCCGCCCAATAATAAAACGTAGATCAGCGGCGAGTTCAGCCAGTCGAGGCGCTCCCCCTGTGAAATGCCCACCGTCAACATGCCGAGCGCCATGCCGCCGAGCAACAGGCCGCGCCAATTGAACTGCCGCAGGCGCTCCAGCCGCAGCGGATCCTGCGGCAGGCCGTAACCGATGCACACGGCGGCGATCGCCATCAGCGGCAGGTTCCAGTAGAAATACCCGCTCCAGCCCCAGTGAAAGGCGAAGGCGGCGGCGGTAGCGCCCAGCGTGGCGCTCCAGGCCGAGACCCAGCCGTAGGCACCCAGCCCCAGCACCTTGATCAGCGGCGGCATAAAACGCAGCACCACCGTCATCAGCATCGGCGGCAACGCGCCGCCGGCGAAGCCCTGCAGGCTGCGCACCGCCAGCAGCACGCCATACTGATCTCCCAACCAGGGCGTCAACAGTCCACCGGCCAGGTAAATGCCGCACATCGTCAACGCCACCCGGCGCAGCGAAAAGGTCGGCCAAAAACAGGGCGTGAACCCGGAACCGATCACAAAGCCGGTGACGTAGCATGTGGTCAGCCAGCTGCCGGCATCGAAGCTCAGCAGCATGCCACCCTGTATATCCGCCAGCGCAAACTTGCTGGCGTTTTCCCCCACGCCGCTGGCCATCACCGCCAAAAACACGCCGAACAACCCCAGCCAGGTACGGCCGTTGATTTCACCGGCGCTGGCGAGCCATCGATTTGTGTGGTGCGGCGTAACAGACACCTCAACCATTCCCCACTCCTGCTGTTTCAGCCTCAATCTTTGTTTTCGTAGGCAGTATCCGGAGTTATTTCGATTGTTTAAAATGAAATGATGTAATTAACTAGTTGCACAAAACGCAACCCATTGAGCGCACCACCCCCGGAGAGGCCATGCCGCAAAAAATTGATTTCAACCTGATCTATGCGCTGAATCTGCTGCTGGAAGAAGGGAGCGTGAGCGGCGCCGCCGAGAAGATGAATCTGAGCGCGCCGGCAATGAGCCGCATTCTCGGGCGCATCCGCCGGCAGTTCGACGACCCGATCATGGTCAGAGCCGGTAAGCATCTGGTGCCGACGCCGCGTGCGCTGGAGTTGAAACGCCAGCTCGGCGACATCATCGAGCAGGCCACTGCGCTGATCGCACCGAGTGATGCGTTCGAACCCGGCAAGCTGACCAGAACCTTCACCATTCGCGCCAACGATATCTTTATCGGCGCGCTGGCGGGCGGATTGCTGGAGACGCTGCGGGAATCGGCGCCGCTGAGCGGCCTGAAATTCATCGCCGAAAGCGACGGCGAGGATGACGCGCTGCGCAGCGGCAAAGTGGATCTGGTGATCGGTTCCTCACGCGACTGGCACCCGGAAATCAAGACGCAGAGCCTGTTCACCAGCACCTTTCAGGCGCTGGTGCGCCCTGGGCACCCGATCATAGGCCGGGTAACGCCCGAAACCCTGACCCATTACCCGCATATCAGCGTTTCTCGCCGCGGACGCACGCAGGGGCCGATCGACGACGCGCTGCGCGATCTCGGCCTGCAGCGCAACGTCGCCCTGACCCTGCCGGGCTTTCATTCGGCGATGATGCTGACCATGAAATCGGACTTTATCCTGCCGCTGCCGCGCCACGTGCTGCAGGGGGTGAGCAACATCCACCTGCCGTTGGCGGAGATCGAGCTGCCGCTTGAGCTGGAATCGGTGTTTATCGTCCAGGCCTGGCACCCGCGCCTGGATCGCGATCCGGCGCACCGCTGGCTGCGGCAGACCATCAAGCAGTTCTTTTTGCAGCGGGAGTGAGGGGGCTATGTGTTGGGGAGAGGGACGCTCGCTGCAGAACCCAAATACGCCTGCCAGATAAGCCGGTAATATGGCATTTTGCCGAAGCCCTGCGCATACTCAGACGCCTTGGGTAAACCGCGCGACGCGGGCAATGGCATCGGTATTCCATTTCGCCAAGCACGAAACAGAAAGGAACTCATGCCCAGGGAGGCGCAAATGACCAAAGCGTATTATTGGAAAAGTCAGGTGTGGGGCGTGACTTACTTTTTTATCGCGCTTTATTACATCTATTCTTTCCAGGACATGGTGAATATCGCACTTTCGTTGATCCTCTCCATCCTGAGCTTTTTACTGTATCCCTGTGCTAAAAAAGGCACTGAAATGGCCGCCCTGCAGTTCACGAGTGAAGAATTTTGGCACCGCGGACTGTTCGCCGATACCATAGGCAAAAATGGCGTGCTGATCCTGTATTATGCATTCTGTTATGTCATGGCCCTGCCGCTGGGCGCCCTGTATCTGCTTGCCCTGTTTCTCAGAAATAAAAAGGCCGCGTAAGCGGTTTTTACGTCAACGGCTTACTGCCTCATAGTCCTTCTTCATGAACGTTTCTTCTACCCACGCAAGCTGCGCTATCACAAAGCGAAAGAAGCAAACTTACTCTACCGGAGCCGACAATCACAGAGGAGATTGGGAGATATTGATTGGCGGAAGATCACAGGAGTGATGAAAACACCATAACATAATGAATTTGAATTATTTTTTATTAAATGCAACAATCCATTATACACCAACATATACACAATTTTTTTGTCACCTCACAACTGCACACATTACAGACAGTGCAGGACATCGTGATGATCCAGATACAATATTCCCGCATGTTGTTCCCAGATCGATCTAATACGCCAGAAAAAAGAGTTATAGAGAAACTGTTCATAGTGTTCACTTTTGCATTTAGTTGTTTAGAAAAAATGGATTAATCAGTGAGCAGTTGGTGATGAGTTTGCCCCAACTGGTCACTTCCCGTGAACAGTCAACCCAAAAATGCAATATACCGGCCTGAGCCGATTATTGAGTTGCTTCTCATAATGATGTCGGTGATTTCTGCTGTGGTGAAATTTGGGCGGATCTGTTGCTTGAGCGCACGCACTCAGGTATTGCGAGGGCAAAAAAGCTGGAAAGCGATTTGGTCGTCCTTCAGCACTGAATGAAGAACAACAACTTGCTGTGATTACACGTATAAGCGCCGGGATCAGTCTCAGCACCATTTCATAGGAATTTAATATCCCTCGGTAAACAATACTCCGGGTTGACAGTTTGCTATGTGCCAGAAGCGAACATTGTAAGCTTCAAAAATATTTGTCAAAAATTGTTAAAACTACGATAATGAAAACCTAATAATATGTTTGTGAATCATCTAATAAATATTCAACATAAGGTTTGCACAAATACAAATAGGGCAAGGAAGAAAATGAATCATATTACATTTCAGAAAAAAATAAATTTCAACAAGCTTATTATTCTTGATTGTCTGCCTGAGAATGAATATCAAACGGCCCGACGTCTACATGAAAACCTAAGCGACAAAGGATTTGGCAGTGGGATTTCACTTTTAAAAGTACAAGATGCGCAATCATTTCGAAATATACTTAAAAATATAAAGGATTTTTTCATCCCGGAATTAAAAATTGGACTTCGGCCTATTATTCACATTGAAGCTCATGGGAATCCAATTTCGATGGTTCTTCCAGATAAAAGCATAATTCATTGGAATGAACTCGCAGATGAACTTGGAATAATAAACAGGCTAATGAATAATGAGCTTATAGCATTTATTGGGACTTGTCATGGATATAACTTCATTCACAAAAACCATACAATTAAAAAATTTACACCGGTATACTTTTGCATCGCTCCCTTTGATGCAATACCTGCAGGTGATATTGAAAATGCAACTCATACATTCTATAACAGTTTATTCTCAACAGGAGATTTGACATCTTCTGCAAACCTTTTGGATTTGTCTAAGTTTCACACGTATAATTCTGATTATATGTTTCATCGTGCATTTCATGAAGCGATGCAAAGGCATAATAGAGGGAAAGCTTTAAAAAATAGAAGAGAAGAGCTAATTACTCTAGCCATAAAAGAATTGGGTCATAAATGGAATGAAATGACTCCAAAAGATAAGAAAGAATATCTTTTTAACGCCAGAAAGGTTCTGAATGTTTTTTTACAAAGCAAAGAGGCCCTTAGAGAACAATTTATAAAGTTCTCAACGTGTTATATGGGCTATGTAAATGAAGATGTTTTCGAAGAGATTTGGAGACATATGCAAGACAACAAACAGGGACGTATATATTAAAATCGTCATTATGTCCGCCTCACGCTTGAAGCAGACATATAATGCTAAATGCAGGTCCGTTCTGCGCCAAGAGCGGAGGTTGCTCACACGTTCGGGTGTTAGTTTGTATAGGAGAGAGCAAACTGTCATCAACATACTACTCATGAAATTGTCACCCACATATATAACGTGGGTGACATCTGATTATTCGATATTTTTCCAGTTTATGACTGATAGAAAAAAATAAATGGCACCTAAACTAAAAACTATAAATTAGGAGGTACAAAGCTATTGATGCGATTATAGTACCTGTGTTCAAAACCTAATGGACTTCCATTTAATATATCTACTATTGCATTGTTTTCATTAATGAAGTCAAGGAGAATAGAATCCAGTCCTGGATGGGTTGGATTGCTATAAACATGTGAAAGATGATTAATTGCAGCTATTGCAATTCCATAATCAAGGCATGCGGAGAGAGCCTTAAGAATGTCCTTAGAGTCCGTAATTAAATAATCGTAACTGAATTTTGTTGCTTCACCTTCATTTTCTAATGATATATTATTCAGTAATCCAATAGGATTTGGGTGAGCACCAAAATCAATTGCTGCATCATACAAACTCATGATGTATTGTTCGTACGGTGTGTCACCTGATTTTTCATCATGACGCTGCAAGTATCCTCGAAACCGTTTGACTGCTGCAGTGAATGCTTGTTTATTAGATTTAAAATCTTCTTCGGATAATTGACGTTTCTTCCATTTTTCACTGAGACCTTCTTCGCAATTAAATAAATAACCATAGATGGCACTTTCAAGGGCCGTTCTAAAAAGAGGGAACATTGCTGTAAAGTGACCGGATTGAGCTAAGTCGAAAGCAACTAAGAACAGTGAATGGGCGTTTGCTGCGGCCGTTAATGATTCATGTGTTCTCATACCATGTATAGAAGATGCTATTATATAATCGCACTTTTCAACTTGAATGATGATTTCACGAAAATCATTTCTTATCTGTTCGCGTAGTATTTTTTTTACTGATTCATATTGTTCGTAGCAGAAATTTTTTTGAGAATTATCCATGATAGTTACCTCTGATGAAATATATTATTTCATTAAGCCAAGTTTCAGTATATGACCATTACTTGGCAATGAATATAATTTGCCTGCTATATTCACTGCAGATCACACTTAGTGCCGTTGCATTTACATTCACTGATCATAAGCATTTATGAACAATCACTTACTACAACCCTGACTGATATTACAACAAATTGGCAAAATAGTCCGCTTCTCGCTCAAAGCTGCCTGTCAGAACCTGTTTGCCTAAAAAATTCTTAGAGCGGGATTTTTTCCATTTTCCAAACGTCCCCTCTATGGCTGATTCTGGATAAGGCATATTATTAGACGGTCTTTATAGATACCCAATGAAAGGATTCGGATGATGGCATTTGAAGATAAGAAGAAAAAGGCAATAGCCCTGATGGAAGATAAAAAGATGTGGCGGAGCAATTATGGGCCGCCGATCTTGCCCTGTTTTGGAAGATGGGAGGTAAAATGCCACCTCCACCGTTCGCCCCCTTCTGGCTGAATACGTTGTTCTTCGCCGTCTGGTTTGGCCCTCTTTGCCGGTTTGCTGTTTGGTTTATTCATGGCGTTAATCCACTCTTGACGCAAGCGGGCCAACAAGCGGCCTGACTGGAAGAGTCTCTAGCGGTGACACTCTGAACGCCAGAAAAAAGATTTATAGAAAAACTGGTCACACTGTTCACTTTTGGTTTTAGTTGTTTAAAAACAAATGATTAACCCGTGATTAGTTGGTGATCAGTTTGCCCTGACTGGTCACTCACAGTGAACAGTCAGACCAAAAAATGCAAAATACCGGCCTGAACCGGTGATTTATTGCGCTGTGGGTGAAGGGCAGGGAGAGATTTCAGGCAGAGAAAAGGCCTGCAATGCAGGCCTGAGTAGTCACCGCTACGGGGTTCCCCGGTGTTGGGTGTATGCGGTTTGTACCGTTCGACTATAAGTGGCCCCGCGCAACAGCGTCCAATGGGTTCGGTAGATCAATAACCGGCTATTGATCGGCAGAAACGATCGTGACGCCATTCGCTCAGCGCATTTCACACTTTGGGAGCCAGTCGGCTTCACAGTCTTCGTTTAATATCAGGTTAGTCTGCATCCCCTGATTGGTCTTGCGCTTCAACAGCGCTATTTCATACTCTCGCAAGGTTTGTGGCACGGCGCGCCCGAACGCGGTCAGATTCAATGGGTACTTGTGTCCCCGGGCCTCCATGTAAGAGAGGTACGCGTGATACAGGTATTTACGCGGGTTCGCCGGGGTAATGTTGGCATTGCCGATATACAGACCGTCAGGCGCATTGACTGCCAGCAGGTAGCCGCAAAAATCGACCAGCGGATCGGCACTGCGTTTAATCTCCAGCGCTTCATCGGAGTTCTGTTGCGCTTCGAGCAATGTGCGGGCGTCATCGGGCACGGCAAAACGCTGCATCAGGTGGCGCACGATCACCGCCAGCTCGCCGGTGATTTTTGCCAGCAACTGCGGGTCACGCTCGCTGGCCGGTATCACCTCCGGGAACGGCAGGATCACCCGGCGACGAGACACGCCGCCGCTGCGGTCACTGAACTGCATCGGGTTGTTATTCACCGCCAGAATCACCGCCGGAATGTGCGCCGCGTAAGGGGCACGGTGTTTCGGATCGATAGCCACCGCATCGCCACCGGTGATCGCCTTGATGCCTGCCCCGTCACCGCTCCACCTTTCTTGGTCAGGCAGAATAATCAACGAAAAGCCAACAACCAATGCACGCTCGCGTGCCGACTCGAGGTTATCGATGGTGGCTGATGTGGTGTTGTCTTTCCCCGCCAGCAGACTGGCTATCGCGGCCATCACGCTTTTGCCGCTGCCGCCGGGACCGGTGACCTCAAGGAACAGTTGCCAGTCATAACGGTTCGCCAGCACCATAAACAGCGCAGCAAGAATACGCGCCTGCTTGTCGGGTTGCTGCCCGGCAGCGCGGGTCAGCCAGCGCCAGAAATGCGGGGCGTGGTCGGCCAGATTTTCCCCGGTCTTGGGCGGCGTGTAATCCACGCTGTTGACGGTGCGCAGCCAGTGCGTTTTCTGGTGCGCACCGAATTGCCCTGTGGTGGTATCAAACACCCCGTTACGAAAGCCAATCAGGTGTCGTGCCGGCGTGCCCATTTGCGGCACCATCAGCCTGAGTGTGTCCAGAATGCTGTTGATACCCGCCGCCGAGAACGGCGCGCGGATTTTCTGAAACAGGGCGGCAATTTCCCGGCTAAGCACCCGGTACGGCAACACCTGCCATGCACCGTTTTCATAGCGGCACAGGTCTTCACCGACCTGTGGCACGGCCAGCAGGTGCTGGTAGTGCTCCGCCAGCAGTTCGGCCTTTTCACTCGCGCTCATGGCTTTCAGGTCGGCATCGCTGAGCGTATCAAACGGACTGGGTTGCTTGGGCTGGCTAAAGGCAGTCAATTGTGCAAGCGCGGCCAGCTTGCCCTGTTGCTGGTATACGTCGTTCCAGTCGCCTGTTTCTGACGGTAACGCCGGTTTACCGCCACTCAGTTGCGCGGCTTCGGCAGCGCGGGCCTGCCCGGTGCCGTTCTCGTCATTGTCGGCCGCCAGCAACAACAGCGCATCTGGATAGTGAGCGCGCAACTGCTGCGCCATCGCGGGCAGGTTATTGGCGCTGAGCGCAACGCAGACGCTTTCCCCGGTCAGGTGGTGCACGGTCAGGCCGGTGGCGTAACCCTCGGTCAGCCAGATAACGGCGTCATCCTGCCCCGGCAGGAAATGGCAGGCGTTTTTCACCTGTCCTCCGGCCAGCGTGCGCTTGTCGCCCGCGGCATTAATTAACTGGACGTTGACCACGTCCCCGGTGCTGTCGGTCAGTGGCAACAGCAGGTCGCCGGGCTGGTAAGTGATACCGCCGACACGCAGTGACGCCCCCTGTAATGTCAGGGCGTCAGTGTCCGGCCAGCCTTTCGCAGTCAGATATCTATTCCCGGCCAGTTGCTGGGCACTGGCGAGCAGTTTTTTGGCCTGTTGCGCTGCATGATACCGCGCCTGCGCTTTGTCCTGCTGTACCTGCTGGGGATTGTGCTCCGGCATGGCGCTGCATGACGGTTCACCTAATATCCCGGCTACCTTCGCGGCGGCCTCTTTGGTGGTCACGGCCAGTGCTTTTTCGACCAAATTCAGGCCGTCGCCACCGCCGCACTGGTTACAGAACCATGTGCCACGGCCTTGCAGATTATCAAAGCGAAAACGGTCTTTGCCGCCGCAGACCGGGCAGGGCTGCGCCCGGCCCCCTGCAGTAATGTGAATGCCCAGCGCGGTGAGTAAGACCGGCCAGTGGCCGGTCGCTGCACGTGAGGTGTGAGAAACGCTTGTTGCGGTCATTGTTTTGCTCCCTCAGTGCACGGTGGTGTTGCAGGTGACGGCCATCCGGCCACAGCACAGCTCATCCATCATCTTCTGCCCGAGCGTGGTCAGACGCGGCGGCGCCACCAGAATATCCGGCTGCACCATGTCACTGAGCATGGTACAGGCCATGTCCATGCCCACCTCTGCGCCGTGCTGGCGGACAAAGTAGCCTTCAATGTCCATCGCAATCGCCATTTGCAGTTCATCCAGCGTGTAGCCGGGGTTCACCCGGTAAAAGGCGCAGGTATCGAGATAGGCATGGGCCAATGCGCGACGGTAAACGGCGGTACGGACTTCAACGGGTAAACAAGACTGTGGGGTGTTCATGCGGCGGAAGCCTCCATGCTGGCGATGATGTGGGAGTCACAGGTTTTGACGACCTGTCCAAGCTGGTCAGTGAGTACCGCTATGACAGACGCAAAGGCGGCTTTTTGAGCGGCGTCCGGGCGCTGACCGGTCGATTCAAGGGTATCCAGCATGTCGAGGAACAGCACGCCGGTAGAATGCGCGTGCTGAAGACGCAGGAAATCAGCATGCGGAATAGGATAGAAGGTTTCACTGTGGAAACGGGCGGCCAGCGTATTCATGCCACCCCCTGAACAGGCAGACGGCCCGCAAACGACAGAATGTAGTCACGCGCCAGCAGACGGCGGGCGCTGTGTTCAGAATCCGCCACGGTGCGCACGATACGCGGTGAAGCCGTCAGCGCAGAACGGCGCACGGCCGCAAACAGAAAGCAGAATGTAGGGTGAGTCGGGGTGAGGGTCGTAGCCATGGTGGCAGCCTCCATTGAGTAATGGTTATTGCTACCACCGAAGTTTCCACGCTTATGGGTGGTAGCCCAGACGGGGGTGGAAATACCGGCCTCAATGGATACCGGCCTGACCGAAGTCAGCCCCGCCTGAGCCACCATTGTTTGACAGCCACAGTAGCATAAAAACCACTGTGCAAAAAATGAGCGCACTAAGGCCGCGACATAAAAAAACACGCTAGGCGCGTGTGGTGTCGCCATTGAGTTACACGGGTTTCCACGCCCGGCTGCCGATTGTGCGACAGCGGAGGGACTATAGCGCAGTGCCGGACGCGGGGGCAAGCCGTAAGACGCCCCCGGACGTTCAATCGATCGCATAGTGATCAACAGTCTGTAAGCTGGTCGTTGCGGGTCTCAGCGGCGGCGCAGCTCAGCGGTACTGGCCCGGCACTGAACAGACGCGACTCAGCCTGGCGACTCGTCAGACGAATAACGCCGTGTTTTTCGCTGCGGTGCTCCGGTAAGACAATATCCGGCTGTTTGCGTTGCAACAGGATGGCTTCTGCCACAAACAGTGCGTCGTTGTCGCTCAGGGTAAAGTGTTGGCGACCAAAGGTTAACCGCATCATGCTGCGGCCCCCTGATGACGGTTGGCGATACGTTCAGCCATCCAGCTTTCGACTTCTGATTCGAGCCACGCGACGGTTTTACCGCCAAGGGAAACTTGGGCCGGGAACTGCTTGCGGGTCATCATTTCGTAGACGGTAGAGCGTGACAGCCCGGTGGTGTAAAGCACTTCGGGCAGGCGAATGAAACGCTCACGGGGCATGTAATCGACCGGGACGGTCGGGGATGTGGAAGGGGTCTGTGTGGCAACTGCAAACATGGAATGCTACCTCGTTTATACCCGGTGGGATTTCACCGGCGCTGTGTGGGTTCGTCTGGTAGCGCCCTATTATGAGAATATTTTGCGGGGTGGCAACAAGGGGATGTTGTGTGATGGGCTAAGGAATTGCACGTAAAAACAACGAATTGCACTAAGTTGCATTAGCCCACCGCTCCTCACCCTTCCTCACTTTCAAATCATAGCTTTCAGCAATTAATAATCGATTTATAAATAGGCAGGAACATCAAAAATAAATATAACCACGGCTAGCCAGAGAAAAGGTCTTTTTTAGAAAAGTGAACAGTGGTGAACACTGGGTGACGAGTTTTAGTGAAACTATTCACTACTTTATTAACTGATTTATCTATGTTTTTATTAGAGTGAACAGTTGTGAATAGTTTTATATAAAACTAAAAACGCTTTGATGGTTTTATCGTCATTTTTCGAGACTGTTGTCCTGGGGACAGTCCAACCGGGATGAATGGCGATGTTGTACGGCGGTCAGCAGAATAGCTTCACATTGACTGACACCGGAGACATGACCATGAGCACCACCGCCTTACCGAAATACATTACCGATAAACTGCAAGCCCTGCGTGACGCTCGCGCCGCCCACGACAAAAACTATCAGGCGTTGACCGATGTCGTAACCGGCATTGCTCGCTGCCACCAACAGAAGAAAGACACCGAAGTGCAGAGCCAGGAGGCAGAAAGCCAGTGGCGCACTCTGTTTCGCAAACTGCGCGGAGAAATGACGCCGGAACTGCAAGCGCAGCACCACAGTCGGATTTCCAAGCGGGAGCTGGCGAAAGAGTTCGACGGACTGATTGAGGAGATGGAGCTGGACAAAATGCAGCTTCACCTCAACTGCGGCGGCACAGCCCCGAAGGTGGTGAACGCGCACAAAGACGCCCTCACGACCTTTGCAGCTCACGCGATGCATCAGGCCGTGGATGCGCTGAGCAAGGCGCTTATCAGCTCTGACGTTATCAAGGCTTGTGCACTGGCTTCACGGGCTTACGGCGTCTATGCGGACAATCCGATGAAAATGATTGAGCAACAGGTACTGGGAACGCTACAAGGCCGTATTCACGTTGCCATGGCACAGCAAAATATCGACCACCCGGTGCTTAATGAGATTGGCCTGACGATACCGGAAGAAACGGGCGCATTGCCGGAACTGCAAAACAGTCCAGCCAAAAGCATGCAGGCTGTCTCAGAACTGAAGGAAAAACGTCAACGCTTGCTGCAGAAGGGGGCCAAATCATGATGCGCTGCCCGCTGTGCACCCATGCATCCTATACCCGCACCAGTCGCTATATCACGGAGCGGACAAAAGAAGCCTATTACCAGTGCCAGAACATCGTGTGTTCCTGCACATTTAAAACGGTGGAGAGCGTCGATAAGATTTTATGTCAGCCCATTCAAGCGGAAACGGTGACCGTTGATGATTTACCACCGCCGGAAAAAAGGACATTAAATCGTTACCGCCGTTATAGCCGAAACCAAACCCTTCATTGATTGAGCAGGCCCCGCTGCAATGCTGATTTTGCTGCGGGGGCTTTACCGTTCCCCTAAGCCCGAAAACAGCCTTTTTTCTGGCTAGCCTGCCTCAAACCACGCGTGCATGCATAGGGTGCATGATTTTGCATGAATCCCCAGCCTATCCCAAAGAGCCGAAACCCCGCACCACAAGGGCTTACAGAGCCTTTGTGTCATGCATGAAATGTGCATGATAAAGTCAGAGCGCGTAGGCGGGGGAGTATTGCGCGCGCAGAGGTTTTACATGAAAGTGACCTTTTATATATTATGGGCTTTACATAATTGCATAAAGAAATTATAAAATGATTTTAACATGAGGAGTTTGGGATGCTGGTGCCTAATGAATTAGACGTTGATACCTATCCATCTTATTCTTGGATGTTTATTAAATTCAAGGATTATCTAGGCCCAAATAGATATTTACAAGATGCTATTGATGACTTAAAGTCCGGACAAGAAAGAAGAAACTTTAATAATGCAATAAGAAATGCAAAATCAGCTCTTCACATGAAAGTTGATATCCTTTGTCGTTCCTTTTGTGGGGACGAGTATTTTAAATTATCTTTAAAAAATTTCCCACAGAAATTGGATTTTTTAGAAAGCATTGGCATTGTTAGGCCAAGAATAATAGACAAAATAAATAAATTAAGGAATAGCATTGAACATGAATATAGAGATGCAACTCTTGAAGAAGCCGAGGATTTCATAGATATTGTTCTATTATTCATTGAAGCAACCAAATATCTTAACTCAAGATTTCCTGCTGACCTTGATTTCCAACCCCCGGTTTTGTTTGAGGAAGGGTATTTAAGAAAAATAACATGTGAGTGGAGCATTGGTGAGCTAGTATTTAACTTTACCGATAATGAGAGCTATAGTAACCTACACATAAAAAAGCATATTATTAAAGTAGGTGACAAGCGATACAATCAATGGTTAAAATACATCATTGATAATAATGATTGATTTTTATCACAGTTCATGTTTATTTAGTGGTAATTATCAATTCACCACGCGATTAAAACGCAAAATAAAACATCTTAAAAATAAAGGTGGTGTGTCATGAGAGTTGAATATCTAGTTACCATTGAGATTACGAATTCTTTTTGCAAAACTAAAAAATCATTTTTAAATTTCATTCAATCAGACTCTGAGATTAATATAGTAGGAAAAAAAATAAATTACAGAGGTGATATTTTTGGGATTGAAATAACTGAAGCAAACTCTCCATCAGAAAAAAATAAGATATTTCATATCAAACTGTCAAACGAAAATGATGAGAGAGTAAATGAATTCACCAATTTATTGAAAGTTTTGAGAAACCTACTCCACATGGCATCAAAAAATAATATACAGACCTTGTGGGATGATATAGGGTTTAACTATTCGTTAAAGTGTTACCCAATCATTCATGAAATAGAAAATATGATGAGAAAACTCATCACAAAATTCATGCTAACAAATGTCGGCGTAGGTTGGGTTGAAACAGCTATTCCAGAGGAATTAAAAAAATCCAAGAGAACTAAATCATCGGGAAACGAAAATAACTATCTATATGACACTGACTTTATACAGCTTTCTAATTTTTTATTTGATACATACAGAACCCAGGATATTGAAAGTCTTATTTCCAAGATTAAAAGCCATAAAGAAAAATCAATTAACTCTGACGAATTAAAAGATTTCATCCCACAATCTAACTGGCAGCGATATTTTCAAAAACATGTTGAATGTGAAGGTAGCTATTTAAAATCAAAATGGGAAAAGCTCTATTTATTACGATGTAAAGTTGCTCATAATAACAACTTCGAAAAAACCGATTATGACTCCACCATTGAAATAACAAATGAGATAAGACCTATATTAGAAGATGCCATTGCATCTCTTGATAAAATAACTGTCCCAGAAGATGAACGTGAAGAATTAGCAGAGAATGTAGTCATCAATAACAGTGAACACTACGGTGATTTCATTGTGTTGTGGAAAAAATTAGAGTCGAAAATTTCTGAAGCAGCATATAAAAATGGAATATCCCTAAGTAGGCCGTCACTTTTCACAAGACCAGAGAGGGAGTTATGCAGCGCGAATATTATTAGTGAGGACATACTAAAGAGTATTTCTCAACTAAGACAGGTAAGGAATATTATTGTTCACAATTCCAACAAAGATTTTTCTATTGATGATCTTATTTTCTACAATCAACAAATGAAAAGCATTATAAATATAATTTAATCAAAAATTTAATAAAGTGATAGTTTTTATCTCTATCACTTTATTAAAAAATCACTATACCACTGTAACATGTCCCTACGTTTTTCAAGATACTGCGCATGATTATAAGTACCCCGAATACCATTCTTATCCACATGCGCTAGTTGCATCTCAATCCATGCAGACTCAAACCCCTGTTCATGCAGGATGGTAGACATTGTATGCCTGAAGCCGTGACCAGTGGCTCGCCCCTTATACCCCAGCAGCTCGATCACCTGGTTCACACTCTCCTTACTTATAGGCTTTCTGCGGTTGTTTCGTCCAATGAAAATGTAAGGATAGTGACCAGTGATCGGTTGCAGCTGTTTAAACAGTTCAACCACCTGATTAGAGAGCGGCACAATGTGCGGGCGTCGCATTTTCATACGTTCGGCGGGGATCTCCCAGATGGCACGCTCAAGATCGATCTCTTCCCACGTGGCAAAGCGCATTTCTTGCGTGCGGACGCCGGTCAGCATAACGATCTTCGCTGCATTCTTAGTGATGATGCTACCGGTATATCCTTCCAAATCCTTAACAAAGTAAGGTAGTTCCTCGGCCGAAAGGAACGGATGGTGCTTTTGTTTGGGAACGGCTAGCGCGCTGGCGAGATCTGGGGCTGGGTTATATTCCGCCCTACCGGTAATAATTGCGTAGCGGAATACCTCTCCGCAGCGCTGGCGTACCTTACGTGTCTTTTCCAATGCCCCACGCTTCTCAATGCGTCGCAGCACTTCTAGCAACTCTAAGGGCTTAATTTCTGCAATCGGACGTTGACCAATGTACGGAAACACATCCTGCTCAAAGGTACGCATGATTTCTTCCCTGTAGGCCAGAGTCCACCGGTCAGCCTTGTTCGTGTGCCACTCGCGGCTAATAGCTTCAAAGGAATTCTCAACAGAAAGCTTCTGAGCGAGCTTTTGCGCCTTTTTCTCGGCTACAGGGTCAATGCCATTAGCAACTTGCTTACGGGCCTCTCCGCGCTTTTCTCGCGCGTCGGCCAGCGTTACCAAAGGGTAGGTACCAAAGGACATTAGCTTGGCTTTTCCGGCATAGCGATAGCGAAAACGCCAACCTTTACTCCCGTCAGTGTTGATAAGGAGAGACAGGCCTTGGCCATCGTTGAGGGTGTAGGGCTTTTCCTGCGGCTTGGAACGTCGAATTTGTATATCAGTTAGGAGCATGTGTATAAGTGGATTCTGTGTATAAAAACATTATACGCATCATTATACACATTTTTCTCGGATTCAGGCGGTAACGCACGGACACTAGCGGACAATAAAATCACATAATCAATTGATTTTATACATTTTAATGGACTTTTCAGGAACTACCCGGACAAGCTTTGGCGGAAGATCACAGGAGTCGAACCTGCCCAGGACCGCTGGCGGCCCCAACCGGATTTGAAGTCCGGCCGCCCCACCGGGGACGAGGATCTTCCTTGGAGAAGGGAGAAGCAAGGCGCTGATTATAGCGCAGTTTGTTCACTGCGCTAAGCGGGAAATGGCGGCCGCCGGCGATTCGGCGGCCGGGGAGCGCTACTTCAGGAAATCCTTCACGTCCAGCAGGATGAACTCGTTGTCATCCGCCATATTGGGCTGGCGGCTGGAGGAGAACGGGAAGTTGTTGTCGTTACCGACGATGATGTGGTTGGCGTCCACCACGTCCACGTTCTCGATGGTGAAGAACGGGAAGGTCAGCACGCCGTCGTTCAGCGGCTTGCGCGCCAGCTTGTTCGGATCCTGAATGTTCATCAGGTCGATATAGCCCAGTTTTTCGACCGGTTTGCCGACGTTGGCGTCCGAGAAGGCGATTTTATACACCCGCTTGAACTTGGCCACCTGGCTGAAGCAGTTGTCGGTCGGCGCGCCGGCGGCGCAGGCTTTATCCGGCGTGCCTTCGCCGTTGTCGCGCTCGATCACCAGCCCGTGGGTGGCGTCGATCATGTTGAAGTCGCCGATGGCGTTCTGGTTGTCTTCCAGCACGTACTGCCAGCTGCGGCCGGTCCAGGCCTGCTGTTTCACGTCAAACTCCAGCACCCGCAGGTAGCGTTTGCCGCCGACGTTCTCGAACTGCTCGCCGTCCCACAGCGCCCCTTCCAGCAGCGGGTACAGCTTGCTGCCGTCCGGCGAGGCGGCCATGCCTTCAAAGCCTTTGGAACGCGCCACCTGGAAGTTCTGCTTGCCGTCCGGCGCGCCCGGCAGGGTCAGCGTCGGGTTGTCCGGCGATTTCACCACCTTGCCGTCTACCTGGGTGTCGAACACCGCCAGCACTTTGCCGTTCAGGTCGGCCTTGATCAGGTAAGGCCCGAACTCTTCACCGATCCATAAGGCATCGTCGGCAAACTGGAAGCTTTCCGGATCGAAATCGCTGCCGGTCAGATAACGCTTCTCGGTGCTCTCGTTGATGATGTGGAACGGCACCTTTTTATCCGGATCGTGCAGGAACACCGTCTTCAGCGGCGCGACCGTGCCGTCTTTGAAATCGATCTTGTAGTGGTTGAGGTACAGCATGGCGTCCGGGGAGTTGGCCTTGCTGCCGAAGCCGTTGTCGGTCAGCACCCAGTAGGTGCCGTCGGGCATGTGTTTGATGCCGGAGTGGCCCTGCAGCGGCTGGCCGTCGATCGGCAGGCCGAGGCCGGTCAGGCGATCGGCGGATTTGCCCGCCACGCTGCCCAGCTCGGTGACGCGTTTGCCGCTGGTGTATTTGCCGCTCTGCTGCAGATCGCTCGGCGCGTCCTTCGGCGTGGAAACGGCGGATTTCACCGGCAGCAGCGCATGCCCGGCCAGCGTCGCTTGCACCGGCTGCGCGTCGGCCCACAGGTTGGCGCTCAGCGCCATGCAGCCGACCAGCAGCGCCAGCCGGGTTTTGGTGTTGTGCATGTCATTGTCCCTTTTCGTTGTTATCGCCCAGAAGTAAAAGCAACGTCACTATAGGGAGCGGCAATGACAGAAATATTATTCGGCGAACGCCCGTCGGTAGCTGTGCGGATGGAAGCGCCAGGTGATGGCGATCAACACCACCACCAGCAGCGCGTGGATCTGCCAGTCCAGCACGAAGCCGCCGCTGTAGTCGCGCAGCAGGCCGGAAAGGTAGGGCGTCACACCCGCCAGCAGGAAGCCGACGCCCTGCATAAAGGCCACCAGTCGCCCGGCCGCCGCCGGCTGGTGCAGGTGATCGAGCGCCAGCACCAGGCACAGCGGGAACGCGCCGCCCAGCCCCAGCCCGGAAACCAACACCCACAGCCACGGCAGCGTCTGCGGCAGGTAAATCAGGCCGATAAAGCCGATCAGTTGCATCATCAGCGCCAGCAACAGCAGCGGCCGCCGGTCATGATTGCGCGCCAGCGCCGGCAGCAGCAGCGCGCCCACGACCTGGCCAAAGGTCATCAACGCCAGCAGCGAACCGCTGGCCTGCGGCTGCCAGCCGAGCTGCATGTAATACGGCGGCAGCCAGGCGATCAGGCTGGTATAGCCGCCGTTGATCAGGCCGAAATAGGCGCCGAGCAGCCAGGCGCGCCGGTTGCGCAGCAGTCCTGGCCCGCGGTTTTCGCCCGCCGCGCCCAGGCGAGACAGCCCGCGGCTGACCGGCCACCAGGCCAGCAGCGCCACCAGCGCCGGCAACGCCCACCAGGCCAGCGCGCTGTGCCAGTCGTGCCCTACGCTCATCAGCCACGGGGTGATCGCCGCCCCCAACCCACCGCCGCCCATCAGCGCCGCCGACCACAGCCCGGCCACCAGCGCCATGCTTTTGAGGAAATGATGCTTGATGATGCCGGGCATCACCGCCTGGATCACCCCGATGCCGAGCCCGCCCAGCACCGCGCTCATCAGCAGTTGCACGCTACCGGGGGCCAGTTCGCGCCAAAGCGCTCCCAGCCCGATCGCCAGCAGGCTCAGCGTCACGGCGCTGCGTTCGCTGAACAGCCGGTTGATGGCGCCGCCCGCCAGCGCCATCAGCCCCATCATCAGCACCGGCAGCGTGGTCAGCAGCGCCGCGCCGCCAAAGCTCAGCCCGGTAGCCTGGCGCAGCGTCGGCAGCAACGGGCCGATCGAGGTCAACAGCGGCCGCATGTTCAGGCCGATCAACACCAGCGCCAGCAACAGGGGGTTGAACCAGCGGCGCGAGGAGGATGAATTAACAGAATGATTTAACAAGGTATATTCCTGGTACTGCGAAATGAAGAGTGCGGCGTCACAGCGCGATCGCCGCAGCATTGCGTTACTGTAGGCAACGCCGCTAGTATTGGGAAATTAAATAATAAAATAGCCAACAGTGGGAAAATGAATCGCTACCCGATGTTCAATCCGCAGCTGCTGCTCAGCTTCGTCGCCGTATGCGACAGCAACAGCTTCACCCGCGCCGCAGAGCGGGTGTTTTTGTCGCAGTCCACCGTTAGCCAGCAGGTACGCCGGCTGGAAGAGATGCTGGGCAAGCCGCTGTTTGAGCGCTCCTCGCATCAGGTGCTGCTGACCGAAGAAGGCGTCAAGCTGTTGAGCTACGCGCGCCGCATTATCGCGCTAAATGAAGAAGCCCACGACGCGCTGACCGGCATCTGGCGCGACGGCGTGCTGCGGATCGGCATGCCGGAAGATTTCGCCGTGCCCACCACCGAGCTGCTGGCCGACTTCAGCCGTGAGCACCCGCACCTGCGGCTGGACGTCGCCAGCGGCCTGAGCGCCGATCTGCACAGCGCCTACGCGCGTGAAGAGCTGGATCTGATCCTGGTGAAACAGCGCCGCCGGCAACCGCCGCGCGCCGCGCGGCCGGAACCGCTGCTGTGGCTGGACAGCCTGGCCTTCCCGGCCATCGAGCAATCGCCGGTGCCGCTGGCGGTGTTTCCGCTCAACGGCCTGTACCGCGAAGAGCTGTGCCAGGCGCTGGACACCCTCGGCAAACGCTGGCGCATCGGTTACAGCAGCGCCAGCCTGGCGGCGCTGACCGCCGCTTCCGCCGCCGGGCTGGGCGTCACCCTGCTGCCGGCCGGCTGCCGTCTGCCCGCGCACCGGGTGCTGGGCGAGGCCGAAGGATTACCGCCGATAGACAGCTTCGAACTGGCGCTCTACTACCGCGACGGCGCCCCCGCCGCCACGCTGGCGCTGGCCCAGCGGCTAACGGTGTTTTGCGGGTTGAAATGAGACCGCTTACGCCACTATCTGCGTATGTTCGCGCTGCAGCCAGTCGATAATCCGTACCCACAGCGCTTCTGTCTGCTCAAGGCAAGCTTGTACCGCCGCGTCCGTCACCAAGTCGCCGGAATAATCCGCCACGTTGCGCTGTTTTCGCAATGCATCCAGGCAGATCATTGCCTCGCGCGGCAACCCTACAGTGAGCGGCAACGTTTGGATCATGGTCTGGTGATGGCCAGGCCTGCTGGTCAGCGTGCGGTATCCTTTGGCTTGCAAAGCGGCATTGGCCATTTGCATGACCGCCTTATATACCATGTCGAAACGGCTCTCATTGCTGAGCTGAGTGATACCCGCATCGCGTCGGTTGCGAGCGGCGGCGGCCAGCAATTTTTTAATCGCCCCCGCGTCAGGCGTTATCACCTCCAGTCCCAGCCCGACCAGATTGTCCAGCGTCATCCTTGTCTCCCGCAATCCAGAGTTGGGGTTTCTGCATAATGTCCTGAATAAACGCGGAGTTCTCGGCCAAAGCCGCTCGCCACTCTTCCGGCGAGTACAGTTTGGGGTTAATTTCCCGACCCAGCGTTGCCTGCAGCGGATAAACCGCCTGAATTACATCCGTAAAAGACAGTTT
Organism: Serratia sp. CY43202; assembly: GCF_052168755.1. Taxonomy (NCBI): domain Bacteria; kingdom Pseudomonadati; phylum Pseudomonadota; class Gammaproteobacteria; order Enterobacterales; family Yersiniaceae; genus Serratia; species Serratia sp. CY43202. Next base: position 111,223 of record NZ_JBJNMB010000008.1, on the reverse strand, counting down.
ACCGACGATCAGAACATCGATATCACTGGCCGCCGTCGCTTTGCCACTGGCGACGGAACCAAAGATGAAAGCCCGTTCGATGTCCTCCCCAAATCCAGTCAGCACCTGCCGTAAGCGCGCAGCCGGGCCGCAGGTCTTGCGGAAAATCGCCGCCAGCTCGGGAAAAATCAGGCAATCGGCGTTAGCCTGATAGCAAATTTGGTTGCCCTGCCGCTGCCGGAGCAAGATGCCGCCTTCAGCCAGCCGGCTCAACTCTTTATGTAAAGTCCCGGCCTGAGTTGCGGTGCGCCGCGCAATTTCTCGCACATGAAACGCCTGCCCGGCTTCAATAAACAGCAGGCTTAGCACTTTTCTACGGTATTCGCTGAACAGTAATTCGAGCATCGGATCGTGCATCACGCTGACCTCAATGTAGCTTTAATGACTACAAATGTAGCCATTAAAGCTGCGAAAGAGCAAGCCAAGAGCACCCTTCCGCCGGCAGACGCCGATCATTACCAAATCGAATAGTCACCAGTGGCAAATGTCGCTGCCAACCGGTCGGTTCCTCTCCTAAATTGGGGGATGTTTTCACTCCCTCACCTCTGGATTAAGGAACCGAACGTGGAAAACCCTCAGCAACCGGGCCGCAGAGCCTTCCTCAGCCAAACCGGCAAACTCACCACCGCCTGCGCGGTGATCGGCCTGACCGGCGGCATGGCGCAGGCCGCGTCACCGGGCGACGGGCAATGTGCGCCAACGCCGATGACCCTGACCGATCGCCACTACTGCCTGAGTGAGGTGCGGCTCGAAGACGGCTTTGAATACGACGGCGAAACGGTGATCGGCACCCGCACCGCGCTGTATACGCTTGAGATCAAAGACGGCAAGATCGCCGCCATTCATGCCGCCAACGCCGCGCTGCCCGCCGGCGTGCCCCGCTATCAGGCGCAGGGCCAGCTGCTGCTGCCGGCGTTTCGCGATATGCACATCCACCTGGACAAAACCTTCTACAGCGGCCCGTGGCAGGCGCCGCGCCCGCGCCAGGGCAAAACCATCATGGACATGATCGCGCTGGAGCAGACGCTGATCCCGACACTGCTGCCCACCTCACAGCAGCGGGCGGAAAATCTGATCGCCCTGCTGCAGTCCAAAGGCAGCACCGTGGCGCGCAGCCACTGCAATATCGATCCGGTCAGCGGCCTGAAAAGCCTGGAGCACCTGCAGCGCGCGCTGGAAAACCACCGGGCGGACTTCAGCTGTGAAATCGTCGCTTTCCCGCAGCACGGCCTGCTGCACTCCAGGGTCGATGCGCTGATGCGCGAAGCGATGCAGATGGGCGTGCAGTACGTCGGCGGGCTCGATCCGACCAACGTCGACGGCGCGATGGAGAAATCGCTGGACGCCATGTTCCAGATCGCCCTCGATACCGGCAAAGGCGTGGATATCCACCTGCATGAAACCAGCCCGGCCGGGGTCGCCGCCATCAACTACATGATCGCCACCGTGGAGAAAAACCCGGCGCTGCGCGGTAAGGTCACCATCAGCCACGCTTTCGCCCTGACCACGCTGACGCCGGGCGAACTGGCGGAAACCGCCACCCGGCTGGCGGCGCAGCAGATCACCATCGCCTCCACGGTGCCAATCGGCGGCCTGATGATGCCGCTGCCACAGCTCAGTGAGAAAGGGGTGTTCGTGATGACCGGCACCGACAGCGTGATCGACCACTGGTCGCCGTTCGGCACCGGCGACATCCTGGAGAAGGCCAACCTGTATGCTCAGCTGTACCGCGGTTCCGACGAGTATCACCTGTCGCGCGCCATGGCCATCTCCACCGGCGGCGTGCTGCCGCTGGACGATAAGGGGCAGCGCGCCTGGCCGAAAGCCGGCGATGCCGCCGAGTTCGTGCTGGTCAACGCCAGCTGCTCCGCCGAGGCGGTCGCCCGTCTGCCGGCGCGCAACGCCACCTTCCATCAGGGGCGCCTGGTCGCCGGCCAGGTGAGCAAAGCCTAAGGTCGGTCCGCTGTTGTCATCATGATGGCCGTTTTTGGCCTTCTGCCAGAGTCAGTAGCGGCGCAAGATGGTCGCTACACACACTGGCGGAGGGCCGAAAATGTCACAGAGCGCGTTATTGATCATCGATGTCCAGCAATCATTCCAGCACCGTCCATTCTGGCAAGAGGACGATCTGCCGGCGTTTCAGCAGGCGCTGGCCCGCCTGATCGCGGGCTGCCAACGGCACGGCGCGGCGCTGGTCGACGTGCTGCACGTTTCGCCGCAGGGGCCATTCTCACTGGCTTCAGGCCATGTGCAGCGCCTGCCGTTCCTCACCCACCAGGCGGATATCACCGTGCATAAGCATGTGCACAATGCGCTGACCGAATCCGGCCTCGACGCCTGGCTGCGCGAACGGAATATCAACCACCTGATCGTCTCCGGCATCCGCACCGAGCAGTGCTGCGAAACCACCACCCGGGTGGCGTCCGATCTCGGTTATCGGGTGACTTTCGTCACCGAGGCGACGCTGACCTTCCCGATGCGCCATCCCGACGGCGAAGTCTTTACCCCCGCGCAGTTGAAACGGCATACTGAAACCGTACTGGTCGATCGTTTTGCCCGCATCGCCAGCGTGGATGAGGCGCTGGCGCAACTCGCACAGGAGTAACCATGTCGCAGGCCGTCTATTTTCTGCTGTTGCCCAACGTGTTGTCGCTGGACGTCAGCGGCCCGGCGGAAACCCTGCGCCTCGCCGGGCAGTTCACCCTGCGTTATCTCAGCCCGGCGCCGCAGATCGTCTGCTCCATCGGCATGACGCTGAGCGGCCTGCAGCCGTTGCCCGAGCGCCTGGAAGACGGTGCCATCCTGGTGCTGCCGGGCGTCGGCGATTCGCAGCGCTATTTCGCCGGGGAAGAGGCCGAGCAGGCGCGCCGCTGGCTGGCGACGCTGCGGCCCGACCTGCAGCGGCAGCGCATCACCCTGGTGTGCATCTGTTCCGGCGCGCTGCTGGCGGCGCAGGCCGGGCTGCTCGACGGCTATCAGTGCACTACCCACCACGACGTCATCGAACGTATCCGCCGGCAGGCGCCGGCAGCGCAGGTGAAAGAGAACCGTATCTTCGTCGAAGATCGCGGCGTCTACACCAGCGCGGGCATCACCACCGGCATCGATTTGGCGCTGCACCTGGTCCACCGCCACTGCGGTTCCGGCCGGGCGCGCGACGTCGCCCGCGATATGGTGGTCTATTTCCGCCGCGCCGGGGACGATCCGCAGCTGTCGCCCTGGCTGCGCTACCGCAACCACCTGCACCCGGCGGTGCACCGCGCGCAGGACGTGATGGCCGCCGAGCCGGAGGCCGACTGGTCGGTGCCGCAGATAGCGGAGAAGGCGCACGTCAGCAGCCGCCACCTGGCGCGGCTGTTTCGCAGCCACGTCGGCATCAGCGTGCGGGAATATCATGAGCAGCTGCGGCTGGCGGTGGCGCAACAGCGCCTGCAGCAAGGGTATGGCTTGGAGAAGGCCGCGCTGGCGGCCGGTTTTTCTTCCGGGCGGCAGCTGCGCCGCGCCCAGCAACGCCAGCACTCGCCGCTATGACACCAGCCGGCGGGTATCCAGCCGCTGCAGGCCGACAGACAGCAGCAGGCTGAGCCCCAGCGCCACGCCGAACACCCAGAAGATATCCAGCAGCGGGTGGCCGGTGAAGTCCAGGTGCCGGCTGCGCATCACGTTGACGATAAGGGCGTGAAAACCGTAAATCGCCAGCGAATGGCGGGAAAACGCGCTCAACCAACCGATCGGCTGCGGCAGACAGTGTTTCACCCACACCAGCAGCGCCACCGCCGCCATAAACACCAGCGGGCCGCTGTAGATGTAGTAGGTATCGGCGAAGTTGCCGTTGATGAACAGCTGATGTTTGGTGCCGCGTGCGATCAGCGCCACGCACAGCGCAAATCCCAACGCCGCCAACCAGCCCACGGCGCGCCCGCGCGCCTCCATCATGCCAATCGCCCGTCCGGCCAACGCATACAGCAGGTAGTAGAAGGTATCGCCGTAGATATACAGGTTAACCGGCAGCAGATGCGCGTTGCCGAAGGTCAGCTTATCGGTATTCGGGTTGGCGATCGCCGCCAACACCACCAGCGCGGCGGCCAGGTAGCGGCGCGACACCGGTTTGACGCTGATCAGCGGCGACAGCAGGTAAATCACCGCGATAGCGTAGAAAAACCACAGATGATAGAACACCGGCTTTTGCAACATGCCGCGCAGCGACGGCCAGAAACCGATCTTAGTGAAAGCCGCGATGTAGATCAGCGCAATGGCGCTGTAGAACAGAATGCAGCTGACGATGCGGGTGAAATGCCGGCGGCCGGCGCTCTTTTCGCCGAAGAACAGGTAGCCGGAAATCATAAAGAACAGTGGCACCGATACGCGCGACAGCGAGTTCAGCACGTTGGCGATGTCCCAGTTGTGCAACCCTATTGCCACGCCGTTGGTGACGTAATAGGTGGTGGCGTGGATCATCACCACCATCATGCACGCCATCGCCCGCAGGTTGTCTATCCAGCCGATTTTCTCGCTCAAACGCTCGCCCGATCTTGTGTCATATTGATATGTTAAGAAGAGGTTATCGGGCACGGCGTTCGGCGACAACCCAAAAGCGAAATATCAGAATGCACTTAAACAACACCTTATGATTGCGAAGGTGAACAATTGGCGGCAAAATAGCCGCCATAACTCGCTCAGTTTGCGCTTCCCGCCCTGGCAGTTCCTTTTTCTCTTTTACTATCAGTACAATAATATGAAAACGACATTACCACCTGCGGCACGTTTGGGCCGACAGGCGCTTTTATTCCCTCTTTGTCTGGTGCTGTTCGAGTTCGCCACCTATATCGGCAACGATATGATTCAGCCGGGCATGCTGGCCGTCGTGGCGGATTTCAACGCCGGCGAAGAGTGGGTACCGACCTCGATGACCGCCTATCTGGCCGGCGGCATCTTCCTGCAGTGGCTGCTCGGGCCGCTGTCGGATCGCCGCGGCCGTCGCCCAGTGATGCTGGCCGGGGTGGCGTTCTTTATCGTCTCCTGCCTGGCGATCCTGCTGGTCACCACCATCGAGCAGTTCATCGCCATGCGTTTCCTGCAGGGCATCGGCCTATGCTTTATCGGCGCGGTCGGCTACGCCACCATCCAGGAGTCGTTTGAAGAATCGGTGTGCATCAAAATCACCGCCCTGATGGCCAACGTGGCGCTGATCGCCCCGCTGCTCGGGCCGCTGGCCGGCGCGGCGCTGATCCACGTCGCGCCGTGGCAGAGCATGTTCGTGCTGTTTGCGGCGCTGGCGGCCATCGCCTTCTACGGCCTGTGGAAAGCCATGCCGGAAACCGCCACGCTGCAGGGCGAGGCGTTTTCCGCCGCCAACCTGTGGCGCGACTACCGCCAGGTGCTGGGCAACCGCCGCTTCCTGTGCGGCGCGCTGGCGATCGGTTTCGCCAGCCTGCCGCTGCTGGCCTGGATCGCCCAGTCACCGGTGATCCTGATCAGCGGTGAGTCGCTGTCGACGCTGGACTACGGCCTGCTGCAAATCCCGGTGTTCGGCGCGCTGATCCTCGGCAACCTGACGCTGGCGCGCCTGACCGGCAAAAACAGCGTGGAGCGCCTGATCAAGCTGGGCGCGGGCCCGATGCTGCTGGGGCTGCTGATCGCCGCGCTGGCAACCCAGTTCTCCAGCCACGCCTACCTGTGGATGACCGCCGGCCTGAGCCTGTACGCTTTCGGCATCGGCCTCGCCAACGCCGGGCTGTACCGCCTGACGCTGTTCTCCAGCAATGTCAGCAAAGGCACGGTGTCGGCCACTATGGGCATGCTGAGCATGATGGTATTCACCGTCGGCATCGAGCTGGCCAAGGTCGCCTACGTCTGGGGCGGCAGCGGGCTGTTCAACCTGTTCAACCTCATCAGCGGCCTGTGCTGGCTGACGCTGGTGGCGCTGTTCCTCGGCAAACGCCGCAACGGCGACCCCACACCGCAGCCGACCGGCGCGGTGTAAACGCGACGATAAAACGCCGGTCCGGTTTCCCGACCGGCGTTTTTTTATGCGGCCTCAGCCGAGCAGCCCCCACAGCGCATACCCCGCTCCCACTACCGCCACCCCCAACAGCAGCAACGCCGACAGGACAGAGATCGCCCGCCGCGCGCGCTGCAGCGCCTTTCCCGACAGCAGGGTGATATAGGCCAGCAAGATGGCGAAATCCGCCAGCACCCACAGCGCGGTCAGCAGCGTCAGGCTGGCGCCGATCGAGGGAGTGACGGCGATGAACTGCGGGAAAAAGGCGACGAAGAAGATGATGTCCTTGGGGTTAGCGATGCCTACCAGAAAACCGTTTGCCATCGCCGAGCGTTTTTGCGATGGTGCAACGGGCTGCGCATCGGGGGTTCGTGCGGATAAATCCTCATACAGCGAGGCGATCGCCATGCGGCCGATAAACAGGCAGCCCAGCAGGCCTATCCACTGCAGCAAGCGCATATCCACCGCGAACAGCCCGGTGACAACCAGCGCGGCAATACCGATCAGCAACAAAGAGGCCCCATTGCTGCCCAGCGCGGTCAACAGCGCGCGCCGGGCGCCAAAGCGCGCCGCGGTGTTGGCGACCATCATCACCACCGGCCCTGGCGTGGCGATCAGCAAGAAAATGGCGGCGAAATACGCCGCCAGCAACGACAGGTTCATCTTTATTTCACTCACATTCAGGCGGTTGGCGTCGGATCATTATGGTGCCGTAGCCCCCGCCTTGAAAAAGGAGTAATCCTGTCGTTTACTGTGAGCCAGACTCATTCTTAGAGACGCCGCGATGGCCAGTTCCCTTCCGCCGCTTTACGCCCTGCGCGCTTTCGAGAGCGCCGCCCGCACCGGCTCGTTCACGCTGGCCGCCGACGAGCTGCATCTCACCCCCAGCGCCGTCAGCAAGCACATCAAAACGTTGGAGCAGCACTTCGGCTATCGGCTGTTCCAGCGCAACGGCCCACGCATCGAGGTCACCCCGCAGGGAAAAATCTTCGCCGCCGAGCTGCAGCAAGGGTTTGGCCGCATCGAACAAGCCTGCGAGCTGTTCAGAAGCCACCGCGATCTGCTGCGGATGAAGGCGCCCTCCACCCTGACCCTACGCTGGCTGCTGGACTGCCTGAGCCGATTCCGGCAAACGGCGCAGGCGTTCGAGGTGCAGGCAGCCAGCGTGTGGATGGACATCGACAGCGTGGATTTTTTCAGCGAACCCTACGACTGCGCCATCCTGCTCGGCAACGGCCATTTCGGCGCCAATACCGCCGCCGCCAAGCTGTTCGACGAATGGCTGATCCCAATTTGCGCCCCCGCGCTGCTCGCCGACGCGCAGCGCGATCTCGCCACCTGCCCGCTGATCCATCCTTCGCCCGATCGGCGCGACTGGCGGCGCTGGCTGCAAAAAAGCGGCATCGCAGCCCCGATCGATCTCACACGCGGCCAGGTATTTGATTCGCTGGAACAGGGCAACGCGGCGGCCATCGCCGGGCACGGCGTTTCGATCGGCGATCTGGCGCTGAGCCTGCGGACGATTGAGGAGGGGTTATTGGCGCTGCCTTGTGACGCCGCCGTGCGCACCGGCGACGGTTACTATCTGGTTTGGCCGGAAGAATCGGCAAAACGGCCGCTGATCGAACGTTTACAGGCGTTTCTCACCGCCCAAACGCCCGACGTCAGCCGGGCCGCCGTCAGGTTTATCGGGTAGGGGACTCGCTACCGAACAGCCCGCCGTCGCGCAGCAGATGCTCGTTGCCCTTGCGGCGGGTAAAGCCGCTGCGATCGAAGAACTCCAGCACCTGGATCGCCAGCTTGCGCCCGACGCCGAGCCGATCGCGGAAATCGGCGGCGTTGGCGCCCCCGCGCTCCGCATCCAGCTCGCGGATCAGCGCCGCGAATTGATCGATGCGTCGGCTGAGGTAGTAGCGATCCACCACCACCGCCGTCACATGGCCCAGCTGAGCCGCCTTGCGCAGCAGCGCCCGTACCCGGCTCTCTTCCTCGCCCAGTTCGCTCGCCAGATCGCGCACCCACCACGGCTCGTCGCCGAACAGCGGTTCGATGCGCGCCCACAGCGGCGCCTCGTCGGCGCTGAACGCCAGGCCGTGTTCCGGCAAGTGCAGCCAGCCGCGCGTATTGCGCAGCGCGCCGGCCTTCAGCAGCCGATCGATCATCATAAACACCAGCGCTTCCGGCTGCTGAGGCAGCGCCATGCGCCGCAGGCGGGCGCGTCCTAACCCCAGCTGGTCGGCGTGCTGTTGGTGATACTCCGCCAGCACCTGTAGCAGGCGGCTCTCCGCCTGTTGCACCTGCTCCTGCGCCAGCGCTCGGTCACCGACGATCAGCAGATCGCGGTTCGCCAGCAGTGCCGCCAGGCCGTCGTCGGTCAACTGACGCGCCCAGGCGAACGCCACCAGCGACAACGCGCCGTGCGGCAGCTCAAGCGCCAGCGCCCGCACGTCGTCCTGCGCCTGCGCCAAGGCCTGCAGCCATGCCAGATAGTCCGGCTGACGCTTGCCGCGCTTGGGCGCATTCAGCCTGAGCACCCGGGCCGCGCCCAGCGTTTGCCGCGCGCCGATATCGCGCAGCACCAGCCGATCGTTTTCCGCCAGCCACAGCGGGCGATCGAGGATCAGTTCCGCCAGTCCGTCGTTCAGCAGCGAAATGCGCCCGGTGATGTGGCTGGCGGCATGGTGCAGATGCAGCGGCTGCCAATGGCGGATCGGCCGATCCGTCTCCAGCGCCACCAGAATGCGTTCCGCCGCTTCGGGCGGACGCTGCGCCAGCAGCCAATCACCGCGCGCGATCCGCTCTTTATCGACATCGCCGCTGATGTTAAGCGCGATGCGTTGCCCGGCCTGCGCCTGTTCCACGGTTTGATTCTGGGCATGCAGGCCGCGCACCCGCACCGGCGCGTCGGCGCCAGTCAGCCACAGCGTATCCCCCACCTTCACCCGGCCGCCGAGCGCGGTGCCGGTCACCACCAGCCCCGCCCCTTTGACGCTGAACGCACGGTCTACCGCCAGGCGAAAACGGCGCGTCAGCGCGTGCTCGCCGGGCGACAACGCCAGCAAATGCGCGCGCAGCGCCTCGATGCCCTCTCCCGCCGCCGCCGCGGTGACAAACAGCGGCGCATCGGGCCAGCCCTGGCGCGCCAGCTCGTCGCGCACCTGACTGCGCACCTCGTCGACACGCGCCGCCTCCACCCGGTCGGCCTTGGTCAGCGCCACCGTCAGCGCCGGACGCCCGCTCAGGCGCAGGATCGCCAGATGCTCGCGGGTCTGCGCCATCACGCCATCATCGCAGGCCACCACCAGCAGCGCATGGTCAATGCCGCCGACACCCGCCAGCATATTGGCGAGGAATTTTTCGTGGCCGGGCACGTCGATAAAGCCCAGTACCCGGCCGTCCGGCTGCGGCCAGTAGGCGTAGCCCAGATCGATGGTCATGCCGCGGCGCTTCTCTTCCGGCAGGCGATCCGCATTGATCCCCGAGATCGCCTGCAGCAGGGTGGTTTTGCCATGATCGACATGGCCGGCGGTGGCGATGATCATGATGCGCTCAACGCGTCGATCAGCGCCCCTTCCTGTGCCAGACAGCGCAGATCCAGCCACAGCCGGCCGTCGCCGAGACGGCCGATCACCGGCTGCGGCAGGCGGCGCCAGCGCTCAGCCAACGCTTCCAGCGTGGCACCGCGGCCGTCGCGCGGCGTGAAGGTCAGCGCATAGCTGGGCAGGCGATCCACCGGCAGCGAACCGCTGCCAATCTGCGACCAGCACGGTTCGGCGCGCAGCTCGAAATCGGCGGTGAACCGTGGAGTCAGCGCCGTCAGCAGCCGCTCGGCCATCTGTTGCATCTCCTGCTGCGGGCGGGTCAGCAGCCGCAGCGTCGGCAGCTGCTCAGCCAGTTTTTCCGGTTGCAGATAGAGCCGCAGCGTGGCCTCCAGGGCCGCCAGCGTCAGCTTGCCGACGCGCAGCGCGCGCTTGAGCGGATGCTGCTGCAGGCGCGCGATCAGCGCCTTTTTGCCGACGATGATGCCGGCCTGCGGGCCGCCCAGCAGCTTATCGCCGGAGAACGTCACCAGATCGACGCCGGCGGCCAGCAACCGCTGCGGCATCGGTTCGGCGGGCAGGCCGTACTGCGCCATATCGATCAGCGAGCCGCTGCCCAGATCGGTGGCGGTCGGCACGCCCTGTTCGGCCCCGAGCAGCGCCAGTTCGGCCTCATCGACCGCCGCGGTAAAGCCCTGAATGCTGTAGTTGCTGGTGTGCACTTTCATCAACAGGCCGGTCTGCTCGTTGATGGCCTGGCGGTAATCCTTCAGATGGGTGCGGTTGGTGGTGCCGACCTCAACCAATTGACAGCCGGCCTGGCGCATCACGTCGGGAATGCGGAACGCGCCGCCGATCTCCACCAGCTCGCCGCGCGACACCACCACCTCTTTGCCGGGGGCGATCGCCGCCAACATCAGCAATACCGCCGCCGCGTTGTTATTGACGATGCAGGCGTCTTCCGCGCCCGTCAGCCGGCACAGCAGATCCGCCACAGCCCGATCGCGATGACCGCGCCCGGCGCCGTCCAGATCGTACTCCAGCGTCACCGCCTCTCCCATCACCGCGCTGACCGCGTCCTTCACCGGCTGCGCCAGCAGGGCGCGCCCGAGGTTGGTGTGCAGCACGGTGCCGCTGAGGTTGAACACCGGCAATAACGCCGGGCGTTGCTGCCGGGCCAGCTCCGCCCGCAGCGCCTGCGGCCAGTCGCCGCACCAGGCCGGTAAACGTTGCTGTTGCTTGATAGCGTCGCGCGCCTGGGCCTGCAGCCGGCGCAACAGTTCGCCGATCAGCGTCTGGCCATGCTGAGCCACCAGCGGTTCAATCGCGGGTTCACGCAGCAGGCGGTCGATGGCGGGCAGTTGACTGTAAAGAAGGTGGGATTCAGTGCTCATGGTCGCTCGGTTTTCAATTTAGACGTATCGGCATAGCAAAACCCCGCCGCGGCGGGGAGAAAAGAACGTTCAGGGCGGTGCCGTGCGGGCGAAACTTTCGCGGGCGAACAGGCGTTCGGCCAGCTTGACCAGCGCCGGACGTTGGACGCACCAGTTGGGCAGAATGTGGCGGAAATTGAGGTAGCCCAACGCGCAGCCGGTGGCGATATCCGCCAGCGTCAGCCGCTCGGCATTGAGCCACGTTTTTTCCTGCGCCAGCGCCTCCAATGCGTCCAGGCCCTGCGTCAGCTTGTCACGCTGGCGTAGCATCCAGTTTTCGTCCTGCTTTTCCGGCGCGCGCCGGCTTTCGCGGAACAGCGTCGCCGCCGCTTCAGTCACGCCGTCCGCCAGTGCCGCCACCCGGCGGACGCGCAGCGCGGTGGCGCGATCGGCCGGCAAAAACGCCGGCTCCACCGTCAGCAGTTCGAGGTATTCGGCCACGATCGGCGAGTCGTAAAACACCTCGCCATCATCGGCGATCAGCACCGGCACTTTGCCGAGCGGGTTCTGCTCCTTCACCCGGCTGCCGGGCTCATACGGCGGATCGTTGACGAATTCAAACGCGATCCCCTTCTCCAGCAGCATCACGGAAATCTTGCGCACAAAGGGGCTGGTGTAACTGCCGATAAGCTTCATCCGGTCTCCTCCGCTTCGTCCTGGCCGCAGCGCAATGCCCTTACTTCACCGCCAGAGTATCGATAATCCGCTGCACCAGCGCCTGATGCACTTCCGGCGTTTTGGCCGGCGACAGCATTTGCAGCGTCACTACTCGCTTGTTGAACACCGTCAACACCAGGGTGGAAACCACCTTTTGCCCGTTGACGGTCTGCTCGGTATCCACCCGGCGAAACTTCTGTTTGCCGACGGTGAAGTTCTCTTCTTTGGTGGTCTGGATATTCTGATAGCGCTCGGCCAGCACCGTAATGGCGCTCTGCGTCAGCTCTTTCAGCATTTTGTCGCTGGTATTGATCTTCATGCCGTCCGGCGGGATCACTTCGGACGAAACCGCGCTCTGGCGCGACTTGCCGTCGAGGAAGCGCTGGATGGTGGAGGTGCTGTCATTAACGATGCCGCTGTTCAGCGTTTGATCGCTAAAGCCCGGCGGCAACTCGAAGGTGATCTTGCCCTTCTGCAGCGACACGTTCAGCCCCGGCGGCGCGGGCGGGGTTTCTACCGGCGCAGGCGGCGGTGGCGCGGGCTGCGTCACGGTCGGCTTGGTGTCCGGTGGCGGCACCGCCGGTTTGGTGTCGTCCTTGTTGTCGCAGGCCGCCAGTCCGATCGCCAGCACGGCGACCGCGGTCAGTTTTGCCAGGGTGTTTAACATCGTGGTTCCTTTCGCTTGGCGCGTCATGGCCTAAACGTAGCAACTCGCCCGGGCGAATGCCAGAAGCCCGTTCTTAAATTGCGGGTCCGGCCCCGCGCGAACGGGGCCGGGCGGTTACTCCGCCGGGAACAGGAACGGATTGATGCTGCTGCGGCCGAAGCCTTCCTCTTCCATGCGGGCGTCCAGCACCAGCGAAGCCAGATCGTCAGCCACCGCTTCGACCTGCGGGTCTTTTTCCTGATAGAGGATCTTCAGGTAAGTGCCGCAGTCGCCGCAGCTTTCCGCCTTCACCGCCGCCTGTTCGCTGTCCAGCGACCAGTAGTTGAGATCGCGGGTCTGCTCACAGTTGCTGCACTTCACCCGCACCACGTGCCATTCGCTTTCGCACAGGTTGCAGTGCAGGTAGCGCAGGCCGTTGACGGTGCCGATATGCACCATGCTGGAGACCGGAATGCTGCCGCACACCGGGCAGAACTGACGCTGCTCGCCGTATTCGGCGCGCGCCTTGCCGGGGATCAGGCTGGCCATCTGCGCCCAATAGAGCGACAGCGCGGCCCAGAGGAACGGCGCCTTCTCGCTGCCCACCTTGCCAAACTCGCGGTTGAGCAAGGCGTCGGCCATCAGCTCCAGCTCGTGCGCCGAGGCTTTCTCCAGGTTGTCCAGCACCGCCAGGATATGCTCCGGCGCCTGCGGGCGCAGCTCGGCGATCAGCGACGTCAGCAGCTTGCGCCAGTGCTCGCTGCGCGGGAACACGCTCAGATCGAGCGGCGGTTTGCCGCTGGCGGCGCCCTGCGCCAACGCTTCGCTCAGATCGAGCGCCAGCGGATTATCGTGCAGCGCATGTTGCTGCGCCTGCGCCAGTTCAGCGGCGAAGTTCAGATAGTCGCCCAGCGGGTTGTCGACCGCCAGCTGACGCAGACGTTCGGCGCGGCGGCTGTACAGGCTTTTCAGGTTGGCGAAAAGTAACGGCGGGATGTTCTCCGCCGTTGTGGACTTCTCACGCTGTGCCCCTAACTGCTCTTTAGGAACGATGCGGATACTCATCAGGGTTTATCTTCCTGTCGTTTCTCGCGGACCTCACGGTACCAGCGCGGATGATGTTTCTTGGCCCAGGCCGCCGGCACCCAGCCTTCCACCATCGCGGTAATGGTGCCTTTTACCCACAATGCGGCGTAAATGTGCACCATAATCACGATGATAAGGCCGACCGCGGCCAGCGAATGCACCAGCAGCGCGATGCGGATCAGCGGGATGGAGAACGACGGCGCGAAATACGGCCGCCAGATCACCACGCCACTGGCCAGCAGCAGCACCAGGCTGATAATCGCCGCCCAGAACACGCACTTCTGGCCGAAATTATAGCGCCCGGTGTCACCCACTTCCTCGTTCATGGCGATTTTGTGGATGTTCTTGGCCCAGACGATATCTTCCCGGTTGATCAGGTTATGCTTCCAGTAGCGCAGGAACATCAGCAGGAACGCGGCAAACATGATCACCCCGACAAACGGGTGCAGAATGCGCGCCAGCTGCGGCGTCCCGAAGATGTTCATCAGCCAGTTGAAGGAGGGGAAGAAGAACCCCAGCCCGCTGATGGCGGCGAACACGAAGCAAAACGCCACGATCCAGTGGTTGATGCGCTCCGGTGCGCTGTAACGCTGAATGGGCTTTTCCTTTCTCATTTGCGCGTCTCCTCGTCATGCGACTCGTCGTGCTCATCCTCATCGTCGACGCGGTTAGGCCCGACGCCGACATAGTGGAACACGCTGGCCGCGAAGGTGGCGGCAAAACCGATGGCCGCCAGGGGTTTCCACACGCCCTTCCAGAAGGTCACCGCCGGGCTGATGCTCGGGTTGTCCGGCAAACCGTGGTACAGCTGCGGTTTGTCGGCGTGGTGCAACACGTACATCACGTGCGTGCCGCCCACCCCCGCCGGATCGTACAGACCGGCGTTCTGGTAGCCGCGGGTGTTCAGCTCGCTGACGCGATCCGCCGCCACCTGCTTCATCGCTTCCTTGGTGCCGAAGTGAATGGCGCCGGTCGGGCAGGTTTTCACGCAGGCCGGTTCCTGGCCGACGTCCACGCGGTCGACGCACAGGGTGCACTTGTACACCCGGTTGTCGTCCTTATTCATGCGCGGTACGTCGAACGGGCAGCCGGCGATGCAGTAGCCGCAGCCGATGCAGTGCTCGGACTGGAAGTCGACGATGCCGTTGGCGTACTGAATGATCGCGCCTTCCGACGGGCAGGCCTTCAGGCAGCCCGGATCGGCGCAGTGCATGCAGCCATCCTTGCGGATCAGCCATTCCAGCTTGCCGTTTTCCTCCACCTCGGAGAAGCGCATCACCGTCCACGACTTGGCGGTCAGATCGGCGGGGTTATCGTACACCCCGACGTTGTGCCCCACTTCGTCGCGGATGTCGTTCCATTCGGAACAGGCCACCTGACAGGCCTTGCAGCCGATACAGGTGGTGACATCGATCAGTTTGGCCACTTCTTCCTGGTGGTCACGGGCGCGCGGCGCCGGCGTGAAGCCATTGGTGGCGGATTTACGAATGATGTCTTGAGATTGCATGGCCATAATTCGTCTCCGTTACACCTTTTCCACGTTGACCAGGAACGCCTTGAACTCCGGCGTTTGCGTATTGGCGTCGCCGACGAACGGCGTCAGCGTGTTGGCGATAAAGCCTTTCTTCGCCACCCCTTCGTAACCCCAGTGAATAGGGATGCCGATGGTGTCGACTTCCTGGCCGTGCACCTGCAGCGTGCGAATACGCTTGGTCACCACCGCCTTGGCCTTGATGTAGCCGCGGTTAGAACTGACCTTCACGGTATCGCCCTGCTTGATGCCCTTCTTCTCCGCCAGCTTTTCGCCGATCTCCACAAACTGCTCCGGCTGCGCGATGGCGTTCAGCCGCGCGTGCTTGGTCCAGTAGTGGAAGTGCTCGGTCAGACGATAGGTGGTGCCGACGTACGGGAACTTGTCGGATTTGCCCATCGCCGCCAGATCGTCCTTGAACACGCGCGCCGCCGGGTTGGACACCACGTTCGGGTGCAGCGGGTTGGTGCCGAGCGGCGTTTCGAACGGCTCGTAGTGTTCAGGGAACGGCCCTTCCGCCATCTTGTCGGTGGCGAACAGGCGGCCCATGCCTTCCGGCTGCATGATGAACGGCCCGACGTCGCTGCCCGGCGCAGCGGTGCTGTAGTCCGGGATATCGGCCCCGACCCACTTGGCGCCGTCCCACTCCAGCAGCTGGCGTTTCGGATCCCACGGTTTACCCTGCGGATCCGCCGAGGCGCGGTTGTACAGAATGCGGCGGTTGAGCGGCCATGCCCAGGCCCAGCCCAGCGTGTTGCCGAGGCCGGACGGATCGGCGTTGTCGCGCCGCGCCATCTGGTTGCCGGCCGGCGTCCAGCTGCCGGCGAAGATCCAGCAACCGCTGGCGGTGGTGCCGTCGTCGCGCAGCTGCGCGAACGAGCTGAGCAGCTCGCCTTTTTTCACCACCACTTTGCCGTCGGCATCCAGCAGATCCGCCAGCGCCTTGCCGTTGTTCTCCTGCGCCACCTCTTCCGGCGCCGGGTTGTCCGGCGTCAGGTAGTCCCAGCGCATGTTCAGCACCTGTTCAGGCACCGCACCGCCGTCGCGCGCATACATCTCGCGCAGGCGACTGAAGATGCCCGCCAGGATCTCGCCGTCGTTCAGCGCTTCGCCCGGGGCGTCTGCGCCTTTCCAGTGCCACTGCAGCCAGCGGCCGGAGTTGACGATCGAACCGTTCTCTTCGGCGAAGCAGGTGGACGGCAGGCGGAACACTTCGGTCTGGATCTGCGAAGGATCCACCTCGTTGAACTCGCCGTGGTTCTGCCAGAAGTTGGAGGTCTCGGTGTTCAACGGATCGATGGTCACCAGGAACTTCAGCTTGGACAGCGAAGCCACCACCTTGTTTTTGTTCGGGAACGACGCCACCGGGTTAAAGCCCTGGCAGAAGTAGCCGTTGACCTTGCCCTGCGCCATCATCTCGAAGTACTGCAGCACGTCGTAGCCTTTGTCCCACTTCGGCAACCAGTCAAAGCCCCAGCTGTTGTCCTTCTGCGCCTTATCGCCGTAGAAGGTCTTCATCATGCTGACGAAGAATTTCGGGTAGTTGCCCCAGTAGTTTACCTGGCCCGGCAGCAGCGCCTTCGGCGTGTTGGCCTTCAGGTAGGTGTCGAGATCGGTCTGTTTCTCCGACGGCAGCGTCATGTAGCCCGGCAGGCTCTGCGACAGCAGGCCGAGATCGGTCAGACCCTGGATGTTGGAGTGGCCGCGCAGCGCGTTGACGCCGCCGCCCGCCATGCCCATGTTGCCGAGCAGCAGCTGGATCATCGCCATGGTACGGATGTTCTGCGCGCCGACCGAGTGCTGAGTCCAGCCCAGGGCGTACAGGAACGAAGCGGTTTTATCCGCGACGCAGGTTTCGGCGATGTATTCGCACACCTTGAGGAAATCGTCCTTCGGCGTGCCGCAGATGTTGGTCACCACGTCAGGCGTGTAGCGGCTCACGTGCTGCTTCAGCATGTTCCACACGCAGCGCGGATCCTGCAGCGTGACGTCGCGCTTGGCGAAGCCGTTCTCGTCGAACTGGTAGTTCCAGGTGGTTTTGTCGTACTTGCGGTTTTCCGCGTCGTAGCCGCTGAACAAGCCGTCTTCGAAGGCAAAGTCTTCCCGCACCAGCAGGCTGGCGTTGGTGTAGGCCTCGACGTACTCGCGGTTAAACTTGTTGTTGGTCATCAGATACAGCAACACGCCCGACAGGAAAGCGATGTCGGTCCCGGAGCGGATCGGCGTGTAGAAGTCCGCCACCGATGCGGTTCGGGTAAAGCGCGGATCGATCACGATCAGCTTGGCATTGTTGTGTATTTTGGCTTCCATCGCCCAGCGGAACCCCACCGGATGCGCTTCCGCCGCATTACCGCCCATGACGATAATCAAATTCGCGTTCTTGATATCAACCCAGTGGTTGGTCATCGCACCGCGACCAAATGTTGGAGCAAGACTTGCTACCGTTGGTCCGTGTCAGACACGCGCCTGGTTGTCTACGGCAAGCATGCCGAGAGCGCGACTAAATTTTTGCGACAGAAAACCGGTTTCGTTGCTGGCGGCCGAGGCGCACAGCATGCCGGTGGTCAGCCAACGGTTGACGGTAACGCCCTGGTCGTTGGTTTTGATGAAGTTGGCATCGCGGTCTTCTTTCACCAGCTTGGCGATGCGGGTAAAGGCGTCGTCCCAGCTGATGCGTTGCCATTTGTCCGACCCTGGCGCCCGGTATTCCGGGTACTTGAGGCGGCTTTCGCTGTGGATGAAGTCAACCAGGCCGGCGCCTTTCGGGCAAAGCGCGCCGCGGTTTACCGGGTGATCCGGATCCCCTTCGATATGGAAAATGCTTTCTTTGGCGTTCTTGGCGCCATCACCAAGGCTGTACATCAACAGCCCACAGCCGACGGAACAATACGTACAGGTATTACGGGTCTCACGGGCGCGCAGCAGTTTGTACTGCCGGGTTTCCGCCAACGCCACTTCGGGGGCAAAGCCCAGCGCGGCCACCGTCGTTCCTGCCATACCGCCAGCGCAGATCTTAAAGAACTGCCTTCTGCTGACCTGCATGGGGGTCTCCTTTACTCTCGATTGTCACATTGTTCAAATGCGCCTGCCCCGCTAGCGCGGCAAACGCGAATGTCACTGTTGTTATGCTTGCTACGAACGCCGGCCATATTACCACAGCGTGCTTGTGGTTGTTACACACTCGTGCTCATTCAGTGAACGCATTGGCACATTTCGATACATTTCGACCTTGGCGCTCCCTACAGTATAGAGAGTAACCAACGTGCCGGGGCGATGGCTTGACGCGGCCACCCGCCGTCCTCTTCTATCAGTATGTTAGCGCATCGATTTGTACATTAACCACACACTTCACAGGGCATTGATAATCATTTTCAATATCATTTAATTAACTATAATGATCCGACTGCTTACGCGGTGCTCGCCCTTTGCGCCGCCCATACACCACTGGAGATGATGATTATGAGTTATTCACTGCCATCCCTGCCGTACGCTTACGACGCACTGGAACCGCATTTCGACAAGCAGACGATGGAAATCCATCACACCAAACACCACCAGACCTACGTCAACAACGCCAACACCGTGCTGGAAGCCTACCCTGAGCTGGCCAAATACAGCGTTGAAGAGCTGATCCAGGATCTGGATAAAGTGCCTGCCGACAAACGCACCTTCATGCGCAACAACGCCGGCGGCCACGCCAACCACAGCTTCTTCTGGAAAAACCTGAAAACCGGCACCACGCTGGGCGGCGATCTGAAAGCGGCCATCGAGCGCGATTTCGGCAGCGTTGAGAAATTCCAGGAAGAGTTCGAGAAAGCCGCAGCCACCCGCTTCGGTTCCGGTTGGGCCTGGCTGGTGCTGAAAGACGGCAAACTGGCCGTAGTGTCTACCGCTAACCAGGACAGCCCGCTGATGGGCGAAGCCGTCGCCGGCGCTTCCGGTTTCCCAATCATCGGCCTGGACGTGTGGGAACACGCTTACTACCTGAAATACCAGAACAAACGCCCTGACTACATCAAGGCGTTCTGGAACGTGGTCAACTGGGACGAAGCCGCCGCACGCTTCGCCGCGAAGAAGTAATTCGCCCCCGTTGATGAAGATGCCCGCCACCGGCGGGTATTTTTTTGCCTGAAATCCGCTAAAGTTTGACCACTTCTTGCCGATGGTTTGTTCAATTGACGTTCGCCCGGAGAAGGAAAAACGCTATGGCGGCATTGCAAGCATTGGCAGGAAAGTTCACTCATCTCACCGTAGGTAAAAAGCTCGGTCTCGGCTTCGCGCTGTTGCTGCTGTTGGCGATCGTCATCGCCGGCACCGGGGCGCAATATCTGCATATCATCGAATCCCGCGCCGATCGCATCGACTTCAGCAACCGGCTGAACGAGGAGATCAACCAGGCCAAATACAACCGCGCCATGTACGGCCAGACCTACCAGCCGGAGTATCTGCAGAACAACCGCGCCAATATTGAAAACGCCGTCAAACTGATAGACCAGGGGCAAGCGCTGGACTGGGATGCCCAAAGCCGCAAGGATCTGCAGCGTCTGGTGACGCTGATCGGGGAATATCAGCAGCAGCAAAAAGTCTTTGAGCAGGCGGTCACGGCGAAAGACGCGGTGCGCCAAAGCTGGAACATGTCGGAAGTGCAGGCCAGCCTGAGCCAGGTGGAGCGCCAGCTGACCAACGGCGATCTGCAGCTGGCCTTCATCCAACTGAACCAGAAGCTGACCCAGGTGCGCTACGGCGCGCGCGGCCTGCTGCTGAGCCTGAACAAGGAAACCGAAGCGCCGCTGATGGCGGCCATTGACGATGCGCGCGACGCGGCCAATGCCCTGAGCCGCCGGGTCAGCGACGCGCAACGCCCGCAGCTGCAACCGCTGCTGGCCGCGCTGGACGATTACAAAAACCGCATCGCGGCCTACCTGCCGGCCTATGAGCATGAGCAGCAGATCAGCCGGCAGCTCGGCGAACGCGCGCAAGCGATCGGCACGCTGGTGAACGCCTTTATGCAGGACGAGCTGGTACAGACGCGCAACAACATCAATCTGGCGCAGCTGCAAATGGGCATCACCACGCTGATCGCCATCATCGCCGGGGTGCTTATCGCCTGGCGCATCACGCTGCAGATCACCCGTCCGCTGCACAGCACGCTGGCCATGGCGGAACGCATCGCCAGCGGCGACCTGCGCCAGGCACAGACCAGCACCCGCCGCGACGAGCTGGGGCAACTGCTGAACGCGGTGGCGGCGATGAGCCAAAACCTGCGCACCATGATTGAGAAGATTCAGATGGGAGTCAGCCAGGTCTCCACCGCCTCTGCGGAAATCGCCGCCGGCAACACCGATCTCTCCTCCCGCACCGAACAGCAGGCGGCGGCGGTCGAAGAAACCGCGGCCAGCATGGAACAGCTGACCGCCACGGTGAAACAAAACGCCGACAATGCCCATCATGCCAATCAGCTGGCCACCGACGCTTCGCAGACCGCGCAACAGGGCGGCAAGCTGGTGGAAAACGTGGTCAGCACCATGCGCGATATCTCCAGCAGTTCGCAGCGTATCGCCGAAATTACTACCCTAATCAACGGCATTGCCTTCCAGACCAACATCCTGGCGCTCAACGCCGCGGTGGAAGCGGCGCGCGCCGGCGAACAGGGACGCGGCTTCTCGGTGGTCGCCAGCGAAGTGCGCAGCCTGGCGAGCCGCAGCGCCCAGGCGGCCAAGGAGATCGAAGGGCTGATCGCCGAGTCGGTCAGCCGGGTGAAAACCGGCACCGAACTGGTGGAAAGCACCGGCAACACCATGGAACAGATCGTCCGTTCGGTCACCCACGTGCGCGACATCATGGCCGAGATCGCCGCCGCCTCCGATGAGCAGACGCGCGGCATCGCCCAGATTGGCCAGGCGATCGTCGAAATGGACCACACCACCCAGCAGAACGCCGCGCTGGTGGAAGAGTCCGCCGCCGCCGCCGATTCGCTGGAAGAACAGGCCGACATGCTGCTGCAGAGCGTCTCGGTGTTCCGTTTGGCGGAGCAGACCGAACCCGCCGCCGTGAAAGCCGCCGCGCCGAAAGCGCCGGCGGTAAAACCCGCGGCCGCCAACGCCGCCGCGGAAGAAAACTGGACCACCTTCTGACGCCCCGCCGCCCGCCCGATGACTTTCGGGCGGGTTGTTATGTCCCCCCGGCACAACTCAGGCTATGCTGAGCCCTCGACGCGAGACACGGAGGCGCACATGCATCACCCAGACGTTTACATCGGCAATATTCAACCCTATGAAGGCGGGCGCCCCAGCGCCATCGCCAAACGCCAGGTGGATGGCGCCATCCGGCTCACGCCGCTCGGCCTGGAAGGCGACGAGCAAGCCGAGAAAAGCTACCACGGCGGGCCTGATCGCGCGCTGTGCCACTACCCGCGCGAACATTATGCCCACTGGCGCGAACAGTTTCCGGCGCAGGTCGAGCAGTTTTGCGCCCCGGCCTTCGGCGAGAATATCTCCACCGAAGGACTGACCGAACACAATGTGTTTATGGGCGACATCTTCCGCTGGGGCGAAGCGCTGATCCAAGTCACCCAGCCGCGCTCGCCGTGCTTCAAGCTCAACTACCACTTCGCCATCGAGGATATTTCGGTGCTGATGCAGCAAAGCGGCCGCTGCGGCTGGCTGTATCGGGTGGTCTCGCCGGGTGCGGTCAGCGGCGATCGTCCGCTGGAGCTGGCGGCGCGCAACAGCGACGTGTCGGTCGCCGAAGCCATCGCCATCGCCTGGCATATGCCGTTCGACGCGGAACAATATCGCCGCCTGTTGGCGGTCGCCGGCCTCTCCGCCAGCTGGAGCAAGACCATGCTCACGCGGCTCGCCGAAGGGCGCCTCGAGGACTTCAACCGCCGCCTGCTCGGCCGTTGAAATCGCAGGCGGAAAAGATGAAAAACGTGCGCCGAATGCCGCGTTAACCCTCTTCTTCCGCCTATACTGTAGCCGCGTGTTTTTTCAGCCAGGAGCCAGGTATATGACCACCCCGACCCATTCGATTCATCATGCCGCCGCCGAGGGCTATCAGGCCAACGCCGATCGCTATGTAAAAGGCCGGCCGGATTACCCGCCGGAAATCGCCGCCTGGCTGCGTGAGTCTATCGGCCTGCACGCCGGCATGACGATCATCGATCTCGGTGCCGGTACCGGCAAGTTCACTCCGCGCCTGCTGGAAACCGGCGCGCAGGTGATCGCCGTCGAACCGGTGCCGCAGATGCTGGAAAAACTGTCGGCGGCGCTGCCGCAGGTGAAAACGCTGGCGGGCACCGCCGACGCGATCCCGCTACCGGACGAGTCGGTCGATGCCGTGGTGTGCGCCCAGTCCTTCCACTGGTTCGCCACGCCGCAGGCGCTGGCGGAAATCCTGCGTATTCTCAAGCCCGGCGGCAAACTCGGTCTGGTGTGGAACATGCGCGATGCGCGCGTCGGTTGGGTGCGTAAACTGAATCAGATCGTCGATAGCCACGAAGGCGATGCGCCGCGTTTCTATACCGGCGAATGGCGCAAATTCTTCCCGTTCAAAGGCTTTGAACCGCTGCAGGAGCAGGTCTTTATGCTGGGCCACCGCGGCGCGGTGGAGGACGTGATCTACAACCGGGTGCGTTCAACCAGCTTTATCGCCGCACTGCCACAGCCGCAACAGGAGCAGGTTATCGATCGGTTGCGCCAACTGGTGGCGGAAGAAGAGGAGTTACAGGGCCAGGACACGGTAACCGTGCCCTATCAGACCAAGGCGTATTTCACCACCAAGGTCTGACGCCCGGGGGTTCAGAAGGCTTTCTTGGCGTAACCGGTGACCGCTTTCAGGCCCATTTCGCGGCCCAGCGCGGTCATCGGGTGCACCACGATCAGCCCGCGCGCGCTTTTCTTCAGCGCACCCATATCGGCCTGCTCTTTCTTGGTGATCTCGCGGCTGAACGGCAGCTTGCTCAGCTTCTGCGCTTCGGCGCTCAGCTTCTCGCCACGCACGTCTTTCAGGCGCTCGATCTCCGTCGCCAGTTTCTCTTTTTCTTTGGTGTGCTGCGCGATCAACTCGGGGTTGCCCTGTTGGATCACGGTCGCGTCTTTGTGGTTCAAGGCGTCCAGCAGGTCGCTCAGGCGCTTGATCTCTGCCTTTTCTTTCTCTTTCATGGTCTCTGGCCCGTTGTGCCCAAAATGGCACGCTAATCAATGATACCGGCATTGTAGCAAAAGGCGCGCGCCGTTACCCGTCCTGCGCAATGCCGGGCGGCAGGCCGCTCATCTCGCAGGCCCTGGCGCCGAGCCGGGCCAACGCCTGGGTGTAGCGCGCGTTGAATGGGTAGCAGCAGGAGAGCCGCAGCGCGTTGCGGTAACGCCCGCTGGGCGAATACAGGGTGCCCGGCGTCAAACAGATCTGCTCCTCCAGCAGCTGATGGAACAGCGCCACGCTGTCCACGCCGGGGGGAAATTCAACCCAAAACACGAAGCCGCCCGCCGGCTGCGTGGCCAGCGTGCCGCGCGGGAAATGCCGGGCGATCAGCGCCCGCGCCTCGTCGACCTGGGCCGCATAGCGCTTGCGCAGGTTGCGCAAATGGTGATCGTAGCCGCCGCTCTCGAGGAAGGTCGCCAGCGTTTCCGACAGCAGTTGCGATTCGGACATCGACGATACCGCCTTCAGCTTGCGCAACGCCTCGTGAAAACGGCCGCCGCAGATCCAGCCGACGCGAAAATCCGGCGCCAGCGTTTTGGTGAAGCTGGAGCAAAACAGCACCCAGCCGTCGCGATCGAACGCCTTCACCGCCGGCGACAGCGCGCCGCCGAACTGGATCTCGGCATACAGCCCGTCTTCAATCAACGGCACCTGATGATCGTTCATCAGCCGCGCCAGCCGCTTTTTCGCCGCCAGCGGCATGGTACAGCCCAACGGGTTTTGCACCGTCGGCATGGCGATCACCGCGTTCAGCCGCTTCTCGTTCAATAGCAACTCGAGCGCGTCCAACGACAGCCCCAGCTGCGGATCGGTGGGGATTTCCAGCGCTTTCAGCCCCAGGCTGGCCAGCAGCGGCAGCAGATAGAAATAGGTTGGCGACTCCAGCCCGACGCAGTCACCCGGTTTGGTGGTGACGCGCAGCGCCAGCTGCAGCGCCTCCATGCAGCCATGGGTCAGCACTACGTCGCCCGGCTCCAGCAACATGCCCAGCGTCATCGAGCGGCGGGCGATCTGCTGGCGCAGCCGTAGGCTGCCGGGCGGCAACGGATACTGCCCGATCAGATCCGGCTGGCGGCGCAGCTGAGAAGACAACATACGCCCCAGCTTGCCGCCGGGATAGAAGTCGCTGGTCTGCGGGCAGGCCAGCGCAATGTTAGTGAAGGCCGGATTCTGCTGGGCGGCGAATACCGTATCGATCAGCGCCAGCACGTCGTCCGCCGGCGGCTCGATGCGGCCGCTGGGCGCCGAGGCCATCTTCAGCGCCGGCAGCGTGCTGCGGACATAAAACCCCGACTGCGGTCGCGCTTCGATCAGCCCGCGATCCTCCAGCGTGCGGTAAGCCGACACCACGGTATTGATGCTGACGCGGTGCGTTTGCGCACAGCGCCGCACCGAAGGCAAGCGGTCACCGGGTAGCAGCGTGCCGCGTCGAATGGCCTCGGCCAACGTATCCGCCAGTTGCAGGTAACGGGTATCCGGGGTTTCATCGAGCAAGGTCACAGTTTCTCTCCAAGTAATGGGTACAGTTTACATTTTGCACAACTGTAACCATGACAATATCCGATTTGTGGTTCTGTCACCATCCCATTGCAGCGATTATGCTGATCCTCTCGTTATCACCGTCATTTTCAAGGAACCTGCCATGCTGGACTCCGCCTTTGTCAGCTACGTCACCGTCATGTCGATCACCCCCGGCCCCAACAACCTGCTGCTGGCCTCGTCGGGCGTCAACTTCGGCCTGCGCCGCACCCTGCCGATGCTGTTTGGCATCTGTGTCGGTTGTGCGGTACAGCTGGCGATCATTATCCCGCTGCTGGCGCTGGCGTTGAGCTGGGCCGGCGTCATCCGCCTCCCGCTGGCGGTGATCGGCTGCGCCTATCTGCTGTGGCTGTCATGGAAGCTGTTTCAGGCGGCCTCGCCGGACGCCAAAGAGCAGGCGCAGCCGATGAGCCTGCTCAACGGTGCACTGTTTCAGGCGGTCAACCCCAAAGCCTGGCTGATGGTGATCAACGTGGCGATCCTGTTCACCCCGCGCGAAGGCGTCACCTTCGTCCATACGCTGTCGGTCATCGCCGGTTTCGCGCTGCTGAACCTGCCGTGCGTGCTGCTGTGGGCGGTGCTGGGCGACCGGTTGCGCAACGCGCTGCGAGTGACCTGGAAACTGCGCGCCTTCAACGGCGTGATGTCCGGACTGATGGCCGCCACCGCGCTGTGGCTGTTGTTCGACGAGTGGCGCGCGGCCTTTGCTTAGCCGCGGCCGAGAGGAGAGAGTCGGGAAGGTTGTTTGGCGCCGATGCCGGCGATCAGATCGGTAATGGACAGCACCATGGTGGAGCGCACCATCTGCTGATAGCGCTGGCGCTGCATGGCGATCAGCGCTTCATCCGCCTCGCCCGGCTGCAGGAAGGTCGGCACCGGCGGCAGCGCGGCCACGCAGTGCAGCTCGCCGAACGGCCCGAGAATTTCGTCATCGACGAAGCGGTATTCCGACCCGTCGTGGTTCAGCTCTTCGCGCATCGCCATCAGCAGCTCGGCATCTTCATATTCGTGGCGGGAAATCACCCCCAGGCCGTACATCAGCTTCAGGCGCACCGACAGCTCCCCCAGCGGGCCGCTGCCGGACAATAGCGGTTCGACGGCATATTTCACCGCGTAGTCATCCTTGCGGAATACCTGCACCACCAGCACGTTGAGCGCTTCCGCCAGCAGCTCTACCGCTGCGATCAGGAAGCTGCGCACCGTTTTGCCCGCGTTCAGCTTTTCCAGAACCTGGTTTTCAAATGCCTGTGCTTCTTCCATCGTCGCTTTTCGAAAGGCGTGGGGAGGGCCGTCGATGCCGAACTCGGGTTGCAGGAGCGCAGCAAGCTGCGCTCGGGTGTTCATCATCACGATTCTACTTGTGCATGGCGTTATACACAGCAACGGCCTCTTCTACAACCTCGCTTTCCGCCGGCAGGCCGGAAATTTGCGCCAGCGCGGCTTTCGGCCCGAGCGTGTTCAGCAGTTCCGCCAACTCCAGCGCCTGCGGATCCTGTTCGCTGCGGTAGCTCATGGCGGCGGCGATGCCCTGGATCAGGTTGGCATGCGGCAGGCCGTATTCCAACGTGCCCAGCAGCGGTTTGATCAGGCGATCGCCGGCGCTCAGTTTGCGCAGCGGCTGACGGCCCACGCGCTCGACGTCGTCGTGCAGATACGGGTTTTCGAAGCGGCCGAGGATTTTGTTGATGTAGGCGGCGTGCTTGTCGGCGTCGAAGCCGTAGCGCTTGATCAGCACCGCGCCGCTCTCTTCCATCGCCCCTTTCACCACGCGGCGGATCGCCGGGTCGAGAATGGCGTCACGAATGGTTTGCAGCCCGGCCTGTTGGCCGAGGTAGGCGGTGATGGCGTGACCGGTGTTGAGGGTGAACAGCTTGCGCTCGACGAACGCCATCAGGTTATCGGTCAGCTCCATACCGGCGATCGCCGGAGGCTGGCCTTTGAACTGGGTCTGATCGACGATCCATTCGCTGAAGGTTTCCACCGTCACTTCCAACGGGTCGTTGCTGTCCGCCGGCGGCACAATGCGATCGACCGCCGAATCGACGAAGCCGACATGCTGCTCAGCCCATGCCTGCTCATCCTGCGGCAGCGCGGCGAACACATGCTGTTTCAGCTGGCTGGTGCCGCGCACCATGTTCTCGCAGGCGATGATGTTCAGCGGTTGCACATTGCCCTGCTGATGGCGCAGCACCAACCCTTTGGCGATCGTGCCGGCGATTTTGGCGAGAATTTGCGGGCCAACGGCGGTGGTCACCAGATCCGCTTCGGCGATCAGCGCCACCGCCGCCTCGCTGCCGCTGTTGACGGCGCTGACGTTGTTGACGCTCTCCACGCGTTCTTGCTCGCCCACCACGTGCACCGCGTAGCTTTTACGGCTGTTCAGCAGATCCAGCACCGTTTGATTGACGTCGGCGAAGGTCAGTTCAACCCCGGCGTCCGCCAGCAGCTTGCCGATAAAACCGCGGCCGATATTCCCTGCGCCAAAATGTAATGCTTTCATAACTCTACCTTCTTAATGTCGAAGGGTGCAGCAAGCTGCACCCTTTAAAATGATTCTGTTATCCAGCTTTTTTGCCGCCGAGCAGGTCCAGCACTTCCTGGACGCTGGTGGTATGCGCCAGCCGCTCAATCACGCTCTCGTCATCCAGCGCGTTGGTCAGGCTGGTGATCACCTGAATATGCTCGTTGTTGCGCGCAGCGATGCCGATCACCAGGCGAGCCACTTCATCCTCTTCATCGCCGAAGCGCACGCCCTGCGGGTACTGGCAGAACACCACGCCGGTGCGCAGCACCCGGTCTTTGGCCTCGATGGTGCCGTGCGGCACGGCGATCGACTCGCCCAGGTAGGTGGAGGTGAGCTTTTCGCGCTCCAGCATCGCCGGCACGTACTCCGCCTCGACGTAGCCGCCTTTCACCAGCTGCTCGCCGGCGAAACGGATCGCCTGCTCTTTGTCGCTAGCCTGCAGGTTGAGGAACACATTGCTTTCGCTCAGCTTGAACAGGTTCGGTTCCCCGGCTTCGAAGCTGTCGTCCAGCGCGCCCAGCACCTTCTGCTGGTTGTCGGTGGTTTTGTTGACCGCTACCAAACGGTCGACCAGATCGCTGTACAGCTTGCTGTCGAGGAAGTTGGTCAGCGAGATGTGCTGGGCCTGCGGCGCGTGGCGCATCGCGCGCTCCGTCAGATCGCGGTGCGTGATGACCAGATCCACATCGTCCGGCAGGCTGTTGATGGCGCTGTTAGTCACCGAGATGTTCTTCAGCCCGGCGTCCGCCACTTTCTTGCGCAACACCCCGGCGCCCATGGCGCTGGAACCCATGCCCGCATCGCAGGCGACGATGATTTTGCGCACGGTGCTCAGATCGCCGTCGACCGACGCTGGCGCCGCTGCGCCGCCTTTGGACTGCGATTTCATCTCTTGCATGCGGCGGGTCGCGGCTTCCAGATCGTCATCCTCTTTCACTTTGGAGGTTTTCAGCAGGAAAGCGGACACCACGAAGGAGACGGCAAAGGCTGCGCACACCGCCGCAATGTTGGCGAAGTAGGCGCCTTTCGGCGTCATCGCCAGCACCGCCAGGATCGAACCCGGGGAAGCTGGAGAAACCAGGCCGCCGTTCAGCATCGTCAGGGTGAATACGCCGGTCATGCCGCCCAGGATCACCGCCAGCAGCAGACGTGGATTCATCAGCACGTAAGGGAAGTAGATTTCGTGGATGCCGCCCAGGAAGTGAATGATCGCCGCACCGCCGGCGGATTGCTTGGCGCTGCCGCGGCCGAAGAACATGTAGGCCATCAGCACGCCCATGCCCGGGCCTGGGTTGGCTTCAATCAGGAAGAACACCGACTTGCCGGCTTCCGTGGCCTGCTGGATACCCAGCGGCGAGAAGATGCCGTGGTTGATGGCGTTGTTCAGGAACAGGATTTTCGCCGGTTCAACGAAGATGGACGCCAGTGGCAGCAGGTTGTTCTTCACCATCACGTGCACGCCCGCCGCCAGCAGCTTGGAGAGCACCTCCACCAGCGGCCCGATGCCCAGGAAGGCCAGGATCGCCAGCAGCATGCCGATGATGCCGGCGGAGAAGTTGTTCACCAGCATTTCAAAGCCGCTTTTGATCTTACCGTCCACCCAGCGGTCGAAATGCTTGATAGCCCAGCCACCCAGCGGGCCGGCGATCATCGAGCCGAGGAACATCGGCATGTCGGCACCGACGATGACGCCCATGGTGGTGATGGCACCCACGACGCCGCCGCGATCGCCGCCCACCAGCCGCCCGCCGGTATAACCGATCAGCAGCGGCAGCAGGTAGGTGATCATCGGGCCGACCAGCTTGGCTAAGGTTTCATTCGGCAGCCAGCCGGTTGGAATGAATAGCGCGGTGATAATCCCCCAGGCGATAAAGGCGCCGATGTTGGGCATCACCATGTTGCTCAGGAAGCGGCCAAAGTTTTGCACTTTAACCTTGATGTCTGGTGAAAACATAAAACACACCCCTATTGTTACGCGCTGACAATAGAGCGCGTGATTATTGTTGTGACGATCCAGCCGTGTTGCCGCTATATGCGAAACGGACTCTATCACGCTGTTTTTGTCACGCGAACTTCACGAATTTTTTGTGATACAAGTCACATACAACACCCCAACAAACCCTCATTTATAGTGATAAAGATCACATTTATGACGTGTAAAAAAAGCACAGTGAGAAAAAAGTCGCCACAAAACTCCCAATAAAGTGACTATGATCACATTTTTAAATTGACGTTTTGTTTTTGAATTGTGACATTAGTCACAATTTATTTTTAGCTGCAGCGCCGATCGCAACGCTCTGTTTGATCTTCCCTGTGAGCACTCATCCCGCCGGGAACTAGCGAAGTGATGAATGAAAGAAAACTACATTGCCGAATGAATGGATTAATTGAAGTGTAGTACAGAAGCCTGCGCAATAAACCAGCAAGCTATTGGAAACGCTGAGGGGAAATAAAACAGGCCGGCAATGCCGGCCTGTTTCGCGCCTGGACGCGTTATTGCGTCACGCTTTGAATGGTCTTCTGCGCATTCATCAGGTTCTGCTGTTTGGCCACCAGATTCGACATCATGGTGTTGTACTGCGCCACCTGCTGCGCGGTGCGGAACTGCACACCGTTGTTGTTGAAGCTGACCTGATTGCCCTGGCTCTGCAGGAAATCGCCGACCTGCACCAGATCCTGCACAAAGCTGGCGGTGGTCGGGATCGCCGGCATCAAGGCGTTGGCCGGTGCGGTGACGATTTTGTCATAGGCCTGGTTGTACACCGCCTTCAGATCGTCAGGCTGTTTCAGCGCCGCGTGGGCAGTATCCGCCTGCGATTTGGCAGACTGGATCTGCTGGCCCAGCAGGTTCAACGCCCCGACCGATTGCTGCAGCGCGTCGCGTTTGTTCAGGTAGTCCTGCGCGGTGCGGATCTGGTTAATCTGATCCAGCGCCGGGGTCAGGCTGGCGCCGACCGATTTGGACAACTGCTGCGAAAAACCGACCAAAATCGCGTAATCGCCGGCATAGTTGCCGAACTTCTGCTTCTGATCTTCGCTCAACGTGGGGATATTCGCCCCGCTGCGCATCACGGTATTCTGTAAGTAATCGATAAATGCTTTGCGCTGTTCCGGCTCTTTATCGCCGCAGGCGGTCAATTGCATGACCACCAACAATGCCAATACCGGTGCCAACCAACGCGCGAAACCTCTGCTCTGGATCCCTACCGCCATGTGACATAACTCCTGTTATAAACCTGCTTTTTCATTGGACTCCGCCCCTTTTTGCGCACTCCGTGCGCCTATAAGAATAGATCAACTGGCGGCGTTCCGATACGCGATTCCGTTTGCGATGAGCATTGCCCCGGCCGAATGCGGTTGAACATCGTGCGCAAAACGCACTGAGGTTCATTGCCGTCGGCGACCGGACGCTTCAATTTCCCCAAGTAGCCCCCCCAAGTCGCCAGGCGACCTTGCCTTCGCACCCAGGAAACGGAAATAAAAAAGGCGCCCGCAGGCGCCTTTTCACAGCAGAGAATCGCTTACTGCAGTACGGAGATATCCGCCACCTGCAGGAACAGTTCACGCAATTTGCTCAGCAGCGTCAGGCGGTTTACGCGCACTTCCGCATCGTCCGCCATTACCATCACGTTGTCGAAGAACGCATCCACCGGCTCACGCAGCGCGGCCAGTTCCACCAGCGCTTCCTGGTAGTTGCCCGCCGCGAAGTACGGCTGCAGCTTGTCGCGCAGCACCACCAGGTGAGTCGCCAGCTGGATCTCCGCCGCGTCCTTCAGCACCGAGGCGCGCACGCTGTCGTTCAGCGTTTCGGTAGACTTCGCCAGAATGTTGGAGACGCGTTTGTTGGCCGCAGCCAGCGCCGCCGCCTCGTCCAGCGTGCGGAAGTGGGATACCGCCTTGACGCGCGCGTCGAAGTCGGCCGGCTTGGTCGGACGGCGCGCCAACACCGCCTGAATGGTATCGACCGCGTGGCCTTCTTCCTGATACCAGGCGCGGAAGCGGCCCAGCATGAATTCCACCACCTCGTCGACCACCTTGGCATTGGTCAGCTTGCTGCCGTACAGGCGCACGGCCTCTTCGGTCAGTGTCTGCAGATCCAGCGGCAGGTTTTTCTCGACGATGATACGCAACACGCCCAGCGCGGCACGGCGCAGCGCAAACGGGTCTTTATCGCCCTTCGGATGCTGACCGATGCCGAAGATGCCGGCCAGGGTGTCCATCTTGTCGGCGATCGCCAGGGAACAGGCCACCAGCGACTGCGGCAGCGCATCGCCGGCGTAGCGCGGCTGATACTGCTCGTTCAGCGCAACGGCGACGTCTTCCGCCTCACCGTCGTGGCGCGCGTAGTGCATGCCCATCACGCCCTGGGTGTCGGTGAATTCGAACACCATGTTGGTCATCAGGTCGCACTTCGACAGCAGGCCCGCGCGGGTGGCGTGGTTGACGTCAGCGCCGATCTGGCCGGCAACCCAGCCCGCCAGCGCCTGAATGCGGTCGGTCTTGTCGCGCAGGGTGCCCAGCTGCTGTTGGAACAGCACGGTTTCCAGGCGCGGCAGGTTGTCTTCCAGACGCTTCTTGCGGTCGGTGTTGAAGAAGAACTCGGCGTCGGCCAGACGCGGACGCACCACCTTCTCGTTACCGGAGATGATCTGCTGCGGGTCTTTCGACTCGATGTTGGCTACGAAGATAAAGTTCGGCAGCAGTTTGCCCGCGGCGTCGTACACCGGGAAATACTTCTGGTCGCCCTTCATGGTGTACACCAGCGCTTCCGCCGGCACCGCCAGGAATTTCTCTTCGAATTTGGCGGTCAGCACCACCGGCCATTCCACCAGCGAAGCCACTTCTTCCAGCAGGCTTTCACTCAGATCGGCCTTGCCGCCAATCTTCTGCGCCGCCAGTTCGGCATCGCGCTTGATGAGGGCTTTACGCGCTTCGTAGTCGGCGACCACTTTGCCGCGCTCCAGCAGGATCTGCGGGTATTGGTCGGCATTGTCGAGGGTGAACTCGGCTTCGCCCATGAAGCGGTGGCCGCGCACGGTGCGCGCGGATTCGATGCCCAGCACGGTGCCTGGGATCAGATCGGCGCCCAGCAGCATCGTGACGGTATGTACCGGACGCACGAACTGCACGTCGGAATCGCCCCAGCGCATCAGTTTCGGGATCGGCAGCTTGCCGAGCGCGGTGCTGACCATGCCGGCCAGCAGTTGTTGCGCCGACTGACCTTTGACGTGGGCGCGGTACATCAACCACTCGCCCTTGTCGGTCACCAGGCGTTCAGCCTGATCGACGGTGATGCCGCAGCCGCGCGCCCAGCCTTCGGCCGCTTTGCTCGGTTTACCTTCGGCGTCGAACGCCTGGGCGATCGCCGGGCCGCGTTTTTCAATTTCGCGATCGGCCTGTGCCGCGCTCAGGTTGGCCACTTTCAGCGCCAGGCGGCGCGGTGCGGCGAACCAGCTCACGTCACCGTGTTCCAGGCCGGCGTTGTCCAGCTCGGCGGTGAAGTTGGCGGCGAAAGATTCCGCCAGGGAACGAAGCGCCTTCGGCGGCAGCTCTTCCGTGCCGATTTCCACCAGGAAAGTCTGTTGAGTCATGGCTGCCTCTTAGTTCTCGTTCTTCTTGTTGCACATCGGGAAGCCCAGCGCTTCGCGGGAAGCGTAGTAGGCTTCGGCAACGGCTTTGGTCAGCGTGCGGATGCGCAGAATGTAGCGTTGACGCTCGGTCACCGAAATCGCCTTGCGCGCGTCCAGCAGGTTAAAGGTATGGCCCGCCTTCAGGATGCGTTCGTAGGCCGGCAGCGGCAGCGGTTTTTCCAGCGCCAGCAGCGATTGGGCTTCTTTCTCGTACTGCTCGAAGCAGGAGAACAGGAAGTCGACGTCGGCGTATTCGAAGTTGTAGGTGGATTGCTCCACTTCGTTCTGGTGGAACACGTCGCCGTAGGTGGTGACACCCAGCGGGCCGTTGCTCCACACCAGATCGTATACGCTGTCCACGCCCTGGATGTACATCGCCAGACGCTCCAGACCATAGGTGATCTCGCCGGTCACCGGCTTGCACTCCAGGCCGCCGACCTGCTGGAAGTAGGTGAACTGCGTCACTTCCATGCCGTTCAGCCACACTTCCCAACCCAGGCCCCAGGCGCCGAGCGTCGGGTTTTCCCAGTTGTCTTCCACGAAGCGAATGTCGTGGATGGTCGGATCCAGACCCAGCTCTTTCAGCGAGCCCAGGTAGAGTTCCTGAATGTTGTCCGGCGATGGCTTAATCACCACCTGGAACTGGTAGTAGTGCTGCAGACGGTTCGGGTTTTCGCCGTAGCGGCCGTCGGTCGGGCGACGGGATGGCTGCACATAGGCGGTCGCCATCGGCTCCGGCCCCAGTGCGCGCAGGCACGTCATCGGGTGTGAGGTTCCCGCGCCGACTTCCATGTCCAATGGTTGAACGATGGTGCAGCCCTGGCGCGCCCAATAATCCTGCAGTGTCAGGATCAGGCCCTGGAAGGTCTTGGTATCAAACTTTTGCATGTTGAATTCGCACGCGATACAAGTGGATTTAGATGGAATGCGCCAGTATACCCTTTGACCGTAAGATATACAGCCAGAATCCGGCAACAAGTGCGAATCGGGGCGAGAAGCGCTGGATTTTCACGCGGCGGACACCGAGGGAAGGACAACGCGCCGGCCGGTCGCCTCGCCGTCCAGAAAAACACACCCGGCAAAAACATTAGAGTATCTAAACAAAAATATCACTCACCGCCGTTTAAATAGTCAATTAGCTGAACGCTATTTCTCCCCTCGCCGGTCAAATTCAGGCTGATTTCCGTGCGTGTATCTTTATATTTGCCACGAGATAAAGTTGCGACAATGTTATTTTTGTTAATTTTATCAACTAAAAAACTCCCCTCATCGAGAGATAATGTGATCAAGTGCCAGATTATTTCTTATTATCGTGAACAATAAGGCGATATCACGCGGCGTGCCGACGGTCGGGGCATGGGAGGAACGGCCAGGGATGAAAGACGGCGCTAACGGGCCACAGAAACAAATTGACAGTTAATCTTTGGTTATACAATAATAAATAAAATTTTCCCTGGTGTTGGCCAAGTGGCTACCTGATCCTTTCATAGGATCAGTTTTTTTTTGTATTTCCGCCAACGTCATTGCGGCCCGCATAATTCACCCCAGGCCGCCTTCCTCATAAATCCCTTATCAGACCTTATGACTATCCTGCGCCCTTGAGCGCGCCGATGGCCAATTCAAAAACGCGCGCTGACGCCGACGTTATACATAAACTGCTCGCCGCTGCTCAGCCCGCCGGTTTGCGAAACGGTGGCGAAGGCCGATACCCTGTCCGTCAACGGCATGTTGGCCCCCAGCGTCACATCCACCCAGTTTTTATCCTGGCCCGCACTGTCGCGGGTAAACGAGGTTTGCGTCGATTTCAGGCCGCCGCCGGCGCGGTAGACGTCATCGCCGAACTGATGCTGATAACTCACTTCCGCATAGGGGTTAAACACGCCGAATTGCGTATCCAGCCGCCAGCCCAACGCGCCGATCTGCGAGTGATAGGTTTGATCGTTGAAGCGCATGGCGGTGCTGTCATCGCCATCTTCGCTGTAGCCGGAAACGCGGCTGTAGTCCCAGGCGAACTGCGCCACCGGCCCGGTGGTCAGGTAAGAGGCGATCGGGAAGTCATAGCCGGCGGTCACGCGCGCGCCCCACTGCTTGCCGGTGGTCGACCCGGTTTCGGTACGCGTCAGCGGCCCCAGCCGCATGCTGCGGCGGATGTCGTCATAGTCCATCGTCGCATAGTGCAGATCGGCGTTGACCCAGCCATGCTCGAATAGTGCCAGCGAACTGAAGGCTGACAGCAGCAGCCCGCGCGCCTTGTAATCAAAACGGCTGGAAGGATGCTGATCGTCGTTGGAACCGGCGATCAACGCACCGATCAACCAGCTGTCGGTCAGTTGATAGTCCACGCCGACGGTCAGGTTGTGGGTGGTGGCGTTGCCGTCCCCCGCCGCCCGATTATCGGCATAGTCGTAGTGCTGGCCGGCGTAGCCGCCGAACACGCCCAGCGAGCCCTGCGGGTTGTCGCCGTTGCGCAGCTGCTGGAAACGGCTGTCGAGCGTGGCGCGGCTGTCACGCGCCATCGCCGCCGTCGCCTGATTCAGCGCCACCACCTGCGCCGGGCCATCCAACACCGCCTGAATATAATCCGTAATCAGCAGGTGCGCCTGCGGGCTGGGGTGGAAATGGTCGGAGAACAGATAGGACTGGCCAGCGTCGAAGCCGGGCATGTCGGAACGGCAAACCGCCGAGGAAACGCCCGCCGGGCAAGCCATGCCGGCCGTGTTGGCGAAGCCGAACTGCGCCGGATTGGCGATCGCTTCGGCGAACAGCTTGTTGACGTCCACCCGCACGATATTGCCGCCCCCCTGCGCCAGCAGACGGTCTTCACTTTGATTATAGAAATCGGTCAGCTGAGCGGCCTGCGCGCTCAGGCTGTCATACGCCGCGATAAGCTGCGCGGCGATCGCCTGCTGCACCTGAGGAATGGCGCTGCCCTGCTTCGCCGCGGCGGCCAACGCCGCGTGGATCGCCTGCGTGCGCGAAGCGTTGTCCGGGGTAGCCACCGAATTAAGCGTGGCATAGGCCGCCTGGATCGCCGCCCCCTGTACCGGCGGCAGCGCCTGCTGAATGATCAGTTCCATCAGCTGCGGCGTGGAGCCGATGTTCGGCACCGTCGGCACGATCACCGTGCCGGCACCGGCGTTCAGCAGCGAATGCACCTGCGCGGCGGCGGCCGCGGCACTGTTATAGGCCACGCCGGGCGCGGTAGCGGCATTCAGCGCCGCCGCCGCCAAATCGTTACCGCCGATCCAGTGAATATACAAACCGTCGCCATCGGCCTGGCCGTTAACCCGATTCAGGTAGCGCTGCACCTGATCCTGGGTGTTGTCGACCGGGTTCAGGCCCGGCACCGCCACGGCGCCGCCGGCGGCGTAGTTTTCACCGCCGTTGTCCGAGGCCACCAGCGCCGCGCCGATGCGTTGCGCCAACGCTTCGTCGTACAGCAGATGCTGACTGCCGTCATAGGTGAACCGGCCGTTGTTGCCGGTATCGCTCAGGCTATCGCCAAAGACGTACAGTTGATCGTACGCCTGAGCCGGAAGGGTCACACTGCAAAGTAGCGCCACTGCAAGCGCCGCCGGGCGGGGCATGCACGTTATTTTTAGAGGCATGAATCGACTCCTGAGAGCCTGCAAATGAAGGCAATGTCGTTTTTATCGTTGGCCGGTTTTCCACCGGCCATGTAGTAACTATTGTCGGCTTTTTCACCACGTCAAGCGGGCTGATGACAAAACAATCAGAGGCTTGCCAAGTTCGGCGCTTCGAGCGATGATTACTGTTCATAAACACAGCATAAGGACAGTCAGGATGGCAGACGAACGCTGCGGTTGGGTGACGGCCGATCCGTTGTATCTCGAGTATCACGACAAGGAATGGGGCGTGCCCACCACCGACGCGCGCGAGCTGTTTGAAATGCTGTGCCTGGAGGGGCAGCAGGCCGGCCTTTCCTGGATCACCGTCCTGAAAAAGCGCGAGAATTACCGGCGTGCTTTCCATGGTTTCGATCCGCAGCGGGTCGCCGCCATGACCGAGCAGGACGTGGAAAACCTGCTGCAGGACAGCGGCATTATCCGCCACCGCGGCAAGATAGAAGCCATCATCACCAACGCCAAAGCCTATCTGGCGATGGAGGCGTCCGGCGAGAATTTCGTTACCTTCATCTGGGACTTCGTCGGCGGCCGGCCGCAGCTCAACCGCTGGCAGGCGCTGAGCCAGGTGCCGGCTAAAACCGAGCAGTCCGACGCCATGTCCAAAGCGTTGAAAAAGCGCGGCTTCAAGTTTATCGGCTCCACGATCTGTTACGCCTTCATGCAGGCCAGCGGGCTGGTGAACGATCATCTCACGGGGTGCATGTGCTACCCAAAGCCACGGTGATCCGCCCCTGTGGCCCGGAGGATATCGAACGGCTGATGGCGCTGTGGCTGCCCAGCACCATCGCCGCCCATCCGTTCGTGGCGGAAAAATACTGGCATGAGAGCGCCGCACTGGTGCGGGAAAACTACCTGCCGCGCGCGCAAAGCTGGGCCTGCTGGCATAACGACGAGATCGTCGGCTTTATCAGCGTGCTGGACGAGCAGTTCATCGGCGCGCTGTTCGTCGATCGGGCGTATCACGGCCGCGGCGTCGCCCAGGCGCTGATGACGCACGTGCAGCAGCGCTACCGCCGGCTCAGCCTGGAGGTGTATCAGCAGAACCTGCGAGCCTGCGCGTTCTACCACAAGCACGGTTTTCAGGTGACGCAACGCCTGTTTAACGACGAAACCCAAGCCTATACGCTGATCATGAACTGGCCGGCAATCGAGAATTCAACCGGTTACGGTGAAAAAAGGCGCATTCGCGCCCTGGCGGCGCGCAATTAGGAATCCGCTGCATGGCGCCGCCCGGCGTTTTATCGCATAACTCCCCCAGCACTTACCCGCGCTCATCATTTGTCACGTTTTTCTCCGGAACTGCCGGCGAGCCAACGCGTCATAGTAGCGCGGTGATGCGGGCCCCACCTGCGTCGCCTACTTTTTGCGCCCCCGTGTTGGGCCGGCGCGTACAGAATTGATGCCATTAAGGACAAGAACATGAAAAAACGCATTGCAATTATTGCCGGCGCAGTGAGCGTCGCGCTCACGCTGTCGGCCTGTACCACCAACCCTTACACCGGCGAATCCGAAGTCGGTAAATCCGGCATCGGCGCGGGCCTCGGTGCCGCACTGGGCGCCGGCGTCGGCGTGCTGTCCTCTTCCAAGAAAGATCGCGGCAAGGGCGCGCTGATCGGCGCAGCGGCCGGTGCAGCCCTCGGCGGCGGCGCAGGCTATTACATGGACGTGCAGGAAGCCAAACTGCGCGACAAGATGAAAGGTACCGGCGTCAGCGTCACCCGCCAGGGCGACAACATCGTGCTGAACATGCCGAATAATGTGACCTTCGACAGCAGCAGCGCCACGCTCAAACCGGCGGGCGCCAACACCCTGACCGGCGTCGCCATGGTGCTGAAAGAGTATCCGAAAACCGCGGTCAACGTGGTCGGCTACACCGACAGCACCGGCTCCCGCTCGCTCAACATGAACCTGTCGCAGCAGCGCGCCGACGGCGTAGCCAGCGCGCTGATCACCCAGGGCGTGGCGGCGAACCGTATCCGCACCACCGGTGCCGGCCCGGACAACCCGATCGCCTCCAACAGCACCGCGGAAGGCAAGGCGCAAAACCGCCGCGTCGAGATCACCCTCAGCCCGCTGCAGTAATCCCGTGCGGGGCGCCACCGGTGCCCCGCCGCTTCCTCCCGACTTTCTCCTTATCCTTCAATATTCCCGCTCGCACATCGGGTATGGTAGTCTCCTTGGCAATTAACCGCAGGAGGGATCGGCTGTGAGCACAGGCAAGGCAACGCGCACCTCAGGACGCGCTACCATCAGCGATGTGGCCAGCATCGCCAAAACCGGCAAGACCAGCGTGTCGCGCTATCTGAATGGTGAACAGCACCTGCTTTCCGACGATCTCAAACAGCGCATCGAACAGGCTATCCAGCAGCTCGACTACCGGCCAAGCCAGATGGCGCGCAGCCTGAAGGGCGGCCAGACCCGCCTGATCGGCCTGATCCTCGCCGATATCACCAACCCCTATTCGGTGGACGTGATGCGCGGCATCGAGGCCGCCTGCCGTCAACACGGTTTTACCCTGCTGGTGTGTAACACCAACAACGAAGTCAATCAGGAACAGCACTACCTGCAGCTGCTCAGCAGTTACCGGGTAGAAGGCATCGTGGTCAACGCGGTCGGCATGCGCGAGGAAGCATTATCCACGCTGCAACAGTCGATGCTGCCGATGGTGCTGATCGATCGAAAAATCCCCGACTTCGCCTGCGACGTGGTGGGCCTGAACAACCGCGAAGCCGCCACCGTCGCCACCGAACACCTGCTGCAACAAGGTTTCGAAGCGATCCTGTTCCTCAGCGAGCCGCTCGGTACGGTCAATACCCGTCTCGAACGCCTGCACGCCTTCAGACATACCATGGCGCAGCACCCCGCGCTGTTGGCGGAGCAGGCCGAAACGCCGCTCAACGATCGGCAGAAGCTGGAGCAGGTGCTGAGCGATTTCAGCGGCCGCCATCGCGGCATGCGCAAAGCGGTGATCTCCGCCAACGGCGCCCTGACGCTGCAGGTGGCGCGCGCCATGCGTCGGCTCGGCATCCAGTGGGGCAACGACATCGGCCTGCTGGGCTTTGACGAGCTGGAGTGGGCGGAGCTGGCGGGCGTCGGCATCACCACGCTGAAACAACCTACCTACCAAATGGGACACGCGGCGCTGGAGCGGCTGGTGCAGCGCATTCAGGGCCTGGCCACCCCCAGCGGCGAGCAGATGTTCTCCGGCGAGCTGATCGTCCGCGGCTCCACCACCCGCTAATCCACCTTCTCCGGGGCCGTTGACCGCCCCGCCTCTATCTGAATCGGCTGTTTTTTGCTCAGCTTCGTGATTGCGATCATATTTTTACACTCTGTCGCTTTTCGCTGGAACCGGTTCCATTTAACGTACCGGTAACAGCAGCGGCGGCGACAATGCCGTCTCAGGAGTCAAAATGAAAACAGAAATCATCGTGGTCACCGGCGCCTACGGCACCGATACCGTCAAACAACACGGCGGCCAGCGCGCGCTGTTGCCCATCATCGCCGGCGCGGGCGCCGACGGGGTGGAGATCCGCCGCGAACTGTTCACCGCCGGTGAACTGGACAGCCTGCCGGCGCTGGCGCAAGAGATCGATCGCCAGCAGCTGTTCGCCGTCTATTCCGCCCCTGAGGCGCTGTTCACACCGCAACATACGCTGAACCCCAACCTGTCGGCGCTGCTGGCGGAAGCGCAGGCGCTGAACGCGCGCCAGCTGAAGCTCTCCCTCGGCCATTTCCGCCCCGGCTTTGATTTTACCGAGCTGAA
The DNA here is from genome assembly GCF_052168755.1 of Serratia sp. CY43202. Lineage (NCBI taxonomy): Bacteria > Pseudomonadati > Pseudomonadota > Gammaproteobacteria > Enterobacterales > Yersiniaceae > Serratia > Serratia sp. CY43202. Next base: position 70,983 of record NZ_JBJNMB010000008.1, on the reverse strand, counting down.
AGTGGCTCTGGAGCAACACCCGGTCAAGCTGGTGGTCGAGAACGACCAAACGCCGGACTGCGGCATTTTGTCGATGCTGAACGCCTTTTTCCACGCCGCGGAAGATAGCCACCTGCCGGTCAGCATGACCTTCGATATGGCCAACTGGCTGTGGGTGGGGCAAGACGCCTTCGCCGCCGCCGAACGCCTGGCCCGCCACGTCGGTTACGTGCACGTCAAAGCCGCCACCCAAGGCCCGCGCGGCTGGCGCGCCATCGCGCTGGACGAGACCGACGGCAGCTGGCGCGACCTGTTGGCCCGCCTGCCGCACGATGCGCCGCGCGGTATCGAATTCCCGTTGCAGGGCGATGACCTGGAAGCCGTCACCCGCCATTACGTCAATATCTTGCGTGCGGAGTAACCCCATGATGACAACGTTAACGGCAACGACGGCGCAGCAGGCGCCCCTGGATGTGGTCACGCTGGGTGAAGCCATGGCGATGTTCGTGGCGGCACAAACCGGCGATCTGGCGGAGGTGGAAACCTTCACCAAACGCATCGCCGGCGCCGAACTGAACGTGGCGATCGGCCTGGCGCGTCTGGGTATGAACGTCGGCTGGGTCAGCCGCGTCGGCAACGATTCGTTCGGGCGCTTCACCCTGCAGCAGTTGAAAAAAGAAGGCATCAATTACCGGCAGGTGACGGTCGACGGCCACTACCCCACCGGTTTTCAGGTGAAATCCAAAACCACCGATGGTACCGATCCCAGTGTGGAGTATTTCCGCAAGGGCTCGGCGGCCAGCCACCTGTCGATTGCCGATTTCAACCGCGAGTATTTCGGTTCCGCACGCCACCTGCACCTGAGCGGCGTGGCGGCAGCGCTGTCCAGCGAGTCGCTGGCGCTGTGCCACCATGCGGCGCGCGAGATGCGTGCCATGGGTAAAACCATTTCGTTCGATCCCAATCTGCGCCCGGTGCTGTGGCCCAGCCGCGAGGTGATGATCGAGCAGCTGAACCAGCTGGCGTTCGCCGCCGACTGGGTGCTGCCGGGGTTGAAAGAGGGACAGATCCTCACCGGCCAGTCGACACCGGAAGGCATCGCCGATTTCTATCTGGAGCGCGGCGTGCAGGCGGTGATCATCAAAACCGGCCCGGACGGCGCCTGGTTTAAAACCGCCGCCGGCGATAAAGCGGCAGTGGCCGCGGTCAAGGTCGACAACGTGGTGGATACCGTCGGTGCCGGTGATGGCTTTGCCGTTGGCACCCTCAGCGCCCTGTTGGAAGGTAAAACGCTGATACAGGCGGTGCAGCGCGGCAATAAAATCGGCTCGCTGGCGATCCAGGCCATCGGCGACAGCGAAGGCCTGCCGACCCGTGCGGCATTGGCCGAATAACAATAAAAAAAACGACTTCTCCGCATGACGTCAGCCTCTGGCCCTACAACCGGGACGCGTCGGGAGAGCATCTGCCCCTTCCTCTTTCACGCCCAGCGTGCCGGGCGAAGGGGATGCAACACCACTGAAGGATACTGAACATGAACAAAGCGACTGTCGCGGCCAAACGCTGGTGGTACATCATGCCCATCGTGTTTATCACCTACAGCCTGGCCTATCTCGATCGCGCCAACTTCAGCTTCGCCTCTGCCGCCGGCATCAATGAAGATCTCGGCATCACCAAAGGCATGGCCTCGCTGCTGGGCGCGCTGTTTTTCCTCGGTTATTTCTTCTTCCAAATTCCCGGCGCCATCTACGCCGAACGCCGCAGCGTCAAAAAACTGATCTTCTGGTGCCTGATCCTATGGGGCGGCTGCGCCTCGCTGACCGGCGTGGTCAGCAATATCCCGATGTTGGCCGCCATCCGCTTTATCCTGGGTGTGGTGGAAGCGGCGGTGATGCCGGCGATGCTGATCTACATCAGCAACTGGTTCACAAAATCGGAGCGGTCACGCGCCAATACCTTCCTGATCCTCGGCAACCCGGTGACGGTGCTGTGGATGTCGGTGGTGTCCGGCTACCTGATCCACGCCTTCGGCTGGCGTGAAATGTTCATCATCGAGGGCATTCCGGCGGTTATCTGGGCGTTCTGCTGGTGGGTGCTGGCGAAAGACAAACCGGCGCAGGCCGGCTGGCTGAGCGCCGATGAGAAACAGGCGCTGCAGCAGCAGCTGGACGAAGAGCAAAAAGGCATCAAGGCCGTGCGCAACTACGGCGAAGCTTTCCGCTCACGCAACGTGATCCTGCTGTGCGTGCAGTACTTCGCCTGGAGCATCGGCGTGTACGGCTTCGTGCTGTGGCTGCCTTCCATCCTGCGCAGCGGCATGCAGATGGGCATGGTGGAAGCCGGCTGGCTGTCGGCGGTGCCTTACCTGGCGGCAACCATCGCTATGATCGTGGTCTCCTGGGCGTCGGACAAAATGCAAAACCGCAAGCTGTTCGTCTGGCCGCTGCTGCTGATCGGCGCGCTGGCGTTCTTCGGTTCTTACGCCGTCGGCGCCAACCACTTCTGGATCTCCTACGGCCTGCTGGTGGTCGCCGGCGCCGCGATGTACGCCCCCTACGGGCCGTTCTTCGCCATCATTCCGGAAATGCTGCCGAAAAACGTTGCCGGGGGCGCCATGGCGCTGATCAACAGCATGGGCGCGCTGGGGTCGTTCTTCGGTTCGTGGTTCGTCGGCTATCTGAATGGCGCCACCGGCAGCCCGGCGGCCTCTTACATGTTCATGGCCATCGCACTGGTGGTGGCGGTGGTGCTGACGCTGATCGTCAAACCCGCCCGCAACGAGATCCAGCCGCAATTGGCTTGATCCGGTTATACTTTTTATCTGTTAACCCAACCGGGGGGGCGCCATGCCCCCTTTGGCCCAGATGGAGTTCGTGATGAAGCCTTCTATCGTATTGTACAAAAGCCTGCCCGCCGATCTGCGTGAACGTCTGGAACAGCACTTCACCGTGCACGCCTTCAACGGCCTGCAGCCGGAGAACCGCGACGAACTGCGCCAGGCGCTGCAGCAGGCCGAAGGGATCATCGGTTCCGGCGGTAAAATTGACGAAGCCTTCCTGCAGCAGGCGCCCAAACTGCGCGCGGCCTCGACCGTTTCCGTCGGCTACGACAACTTCGACGTCGAGGCGCTCAACGCCCATAACGTGCTGCTGATGCACACCCCGACGGTGCTGACCGAAACCGTCGCCGACACCATCATGAGCCTGGTGCTGGCGACCGCGCGCCGGGTGGTGGAAGTGGCGGAGCGGGTGAAGGCCGGCGAATGGCGCGGCAGCATCGGGCCGGACTGGTTCGGCGTCGACGTGCACCACAAAACCATCGGTATCCTCGGCATGGGCCGCATCGGCCTGGCGCTGGCGCAGCGCGCGCACTTCGGCTTCGGCATGCCGGTGCTGTACAACGCCCGCCGCACGCATGAAGAGGCGGAACAGCGCTTCAACGCGCGCCGCTGCGATCTGGACACCCTGCTGGCCGAGTCGGATTTCGTTTGCATCACGCTGCCGCTGACCGAACAAACCTTCCACCTGATCGGCCGCGAACAGCTGGCGAAAATGAAGAAAAGCGGCATTCTGATCAACGCCGGCCGCGGGCCGGTGGTGGATGAGCAGGCGCTGATCGAAGCGCTGCAAAACGGCGAGATCCACGCCGCCGGATTGGATGTGTTCGAGAAAGAGCCGCTGCCGGCCAACTCGCCGCTGCTCAGCATGCCGAACGTGGTGGCGTTGCCGCACATCGGCTCCGCCACCCATGAAACGCGCTACGGCATGGCCGCCTGCGCGGTGGATAATTTGATCGCCGCGTTGACCGGCACGGTGAAAGAAAACTGCGTCAATCCGCAGCTGTTGCGGAAATAACTCAGCGCGGCCGGTGGTCTGAGGATAACCGGCCGTGTTGCTCTTCCTGCTGCGGCGCGAACAGCGCCTGCAGCTGATGTTCTTCGGCGAAGTGCTGCAATTCGGCATCCTGAATTGCCTGAACGATCTCTTCTCGCCAGTTTTTGTCCGTCATCGCTAACCTCCTTTGATGTTCATCGTTTAATCTGCCGCAGCGCGCGCACAAAGCCAAGCCGAATCAATCCGAAAACGCTCCACCCTTCCTCTCCTCCTCGAAAAACCCCCGCAGGGAGGAGGCCATTTTTCCACCGTTTGCCACACTGGGCGCTACCCTGCGAAAAAACGCTTCCTGCCGCGCGTAAGGAGAGCCATGAAACTGTTACCCCTGCCCTTGTTGATGCTGCTGTCGCCTTCGGCGCTGGCCGGCTGGACGCTGCCGGGCTTCCCGGCCTTCGACGAAACGGCCGCCGGGCTGTTCACCAGCCAGGCCGCGCTGCCCAAAGGCCAGCTGCCGCTGCGGCTGTATCAGGATAACCACTGCTGGCAACCGGCCGAGGCGGTGAAGCTTAACCAGACGCTGTCGCTGCAACCCTGCGGCGCCAACCCGCCGGTCAGCTGGCGGCAGTTCCGCGCCGGCGACTATCAGGTGCGCGTCGATACGCGCAGCGGCACGCCGACGCTGCAGCTCAGCCTGAGCAGCGTGCCGGAAAGCGCCGCCGTTGCCGTCCGCAGCTGCCCGCGCTGGGACGGTAAGCCGGTCACGGTCGACGTCACCTCCACCTTCACCGAAGGCGAAACGCTGCGCGATTTCTATTCCGGCCAAACGGCGCAGGTGAGCCAGGGAAAAATCACGCTGCAGCCCGCCCCCGCCAGCGGCGGCCTGTTGCTGCTGGAATCCGCCGCCACGGCGAAACCGGCGGCGTTCAGCTGGCATAACGCCACGGTCTACTTCGTGCTGACCGATCGCTTTGAGAACGGCAATCCGGCCAATGACCACAGCTACGGGCGCCGCAGCGACGGCCTGCAGGAAATAGGCACCTTTCACGGCGGCGATCTGGCCGGCCTGACGCAGAAGCTGGATTATCTGCAGCAGCTCGGCGTCAACGCCTTGTGGATCAGCTCGCCGCTGGAGCAGATCCACGGCTGGGTCGGCGGCGGCACCCAAGGTGATTTCCCGCATTACGCCTATCACGGCTATTACGCGCTGGACTGGACTCGCCTCGACGCCAACATGGGCACCGAACAGGAGCTGCGCACGCTGGTCGAGCAGGCGCATCGCCGCGGCATTCGCATTCTGTTCGACGTGGTGGTGAACCACGTCGGCTACGCCACGCTGGCGGATATGCAGACGTTCCACTTCGGCTCGCTGTATCTGCAAGGCGCAGAGGTGGAGAAAACCCTGGGGAAAAACTGGAGCGACTGGCGCCCCGGGCCAGGGCAAAACTGGCACAGCTTCAACGATTACATCAACTTCAGCGACAAGGCGGGCTGGCGCCCATGGTGGGGGAAAAATTGGATCCGCACCGACATCGGCGACTATGACGCGCCGGGCTATGACGATCTGACGATGTCACTGGCCTTCCTGCCGGATATCAAAACCGAAGCGCCCGGCGCCAGCGGCCTGCCGGTGTTCTATCGCCACAAACCCGACACCGCCGCGCGCGACATGCCCGGCGCCACCACCCGCGATTACCTGACCGTCTGGCTCAGCCAGTGGGTGCGCGATTACGGCATCGACGGTTTTCGCGTCGATACCGCCAAGCACGTGGAAAAACCGACGCTGGCGCTGTTGAAACAGCGCGCCACGGCGGCATTGGCGGCATGGAAAGCGGAGCATCCGCAGCAGGCGTTGGATGATGCGCCGTTTTGGATGACTGGCGAGGCCTGGGGCCACGGGGTGATGAAAAGTGACTATTACCAAAACGGCTTCGACGCGATGATCAACTTCGATTTCCAGGACCAGGCGTCGCAGGCATTGGGCTGCTTCGCCGACATCGATGCCACCTACCGGCAGATGGCCGAGCGGCTGCAGGATTTCAACGTGCTAAGCTATCTCTCTTCACACGACACCCGGCTGTTCTTCGCCAGCGACGCCAAAGGCTCGCTGCCTCGCCAACAGCGGGCGGCGAACCTGCTGTTGCTGGCGCCGGGCGCGGTGCAGATTTACTACGGCGATGAAAGCGGCCGCCCGCTCGGCCCAACCGGTTCCGATCCGCTGCAGGGTACCCGCTCCGACATGAACTGGCGTGAGCTGCAGGGAGAAAAAGCCCCGCTGCTGACCCACTGGCAACGGTTAGGGCAGTTCCGCGCTCGCCACCCGGCGATCGGCGGCGGCGTGCAAACCCCGCAGGCGCACGCCGCCTATTACGCCTTCAGCCGCCGGCTTGGCGACGATGAGGTGATGGTGGTGTGGGCCGGCGAACGGTCACAATAATCCAGCGTAATATGCTGCTAATCGGCCAATGAGCGAAGTTTGTGCCCATTGGCCGATTTGTCGGCCGCATTGCAGCGGGATTTGTCTGGCGGTATGGTGGGTGATTACCTGCTAAGAAACAGTACTGCTGCACCTATGACTTTCTCACTTTTCGGCGAAAAATTTACCCGTTATGCGGGCATTACCCGTTTGATGGACGACCTGAACGAAGGCCTGCGCACCCCCGGTGCCATCATGCTCGGCGGCGGCAATCCGGCGCAGATCCCAGAGATGGAAGCCTACTTCAAACAGCTGTGCCAGGAGATGCTCGACCAGGGCAAACTGACCGAGGCGCTGTGCAACTACGACGGCCCGCAAGGCAAGGACGCGCTGCTGAAAGCGCTGGCCAATCTGCTGCGCGACGAGCTCGGCTGGGAGATTTCGCCACAGAATATTGCACTGACTAACGGCAGCCAAAGCGCGTTTTTCTACTTGTTCAACCTGTTCGCCGGCCGCTACGCCGACGGTTCGCGCCGCCGCGTGCTGTTCCCATTGGCGCCGGAATATATCGGCTATGCCGACGCCGGGCTGGACGAAGGGCTGTTCGTCTCCGCCAAACCGAACATCGAGCTGCTGCCGAACGGCCAGTTCAAGTATCACGTCGATTTCGAACATCTCACCATCGGCGATGACATCGGCATGATCTGCGTTTCACGGCCGACCAACCCGACCGGCAACGTGATCACCGACGAAGAGCTGATGAAGCTCGACCTGCTGGCGCAGCAGCGTGATATTCCGCTGGTGATCGACAACGCCTACGGCGTGCCGTTCCCCGGCATCATCTTCAGCGACGCCACGCCGCTGTGGAACCCGAACACCATCCTGTGCATGAGCCTGTCCAAGCTCGGCCTGCCGGGCTCGCGCTGCGGCATCGTGATCGCCGACGAGAAGGTGATCACCGCGCTAACCAACATGAACGGCATCATCAGCCTGTCGCCAGGCAGCATGGGGCCGGCGATGGCGACGGAAATGATCGCGCGCGGCGATCTGCTGCGCCTGTCGAACGAGGTCATTCGCCCGTTCTACAAACAGCGCGTCGAGCACACCATCGAGATTATTCGCCGCTACCTGTCGCCGGAGCGCTGCCTGATCCACAAACCGGAAGGGGCTATCTTCCTCTGGCTGTGGTTCAAGGATCTGCCGATCACCACCGAAGTGCTGTATCAGCGCCTGAAAAAGCGCGGCGTGCTGATGGTGCCGGGCCACTACTTCTTCCCGGGGTTGGAGCACGACTGGCCGCACACCCACCAGTGCATGCGCATGAACTACGTGCCCGATCCGGAGAAAATCGAGCGCGGCGTGGCGATCCTGGCGGAAGAGATCGAGCGCGCACATCAGAAAGGCTAACGCCGACTGATTGAAAATTGACCGACAAAGATATACGATGCATATATCGTATATCTTTTTTTGGAGGGCCAACGATGACTCGCATCGTGATCGATTTACCTGAAGAAGACCTGCGGCAGCTCGATAATCTGAAAAATATCCGCCACGTTCCGCGGGCCGAGATCATTCGTCAAGCAGTCTCCCGCTATCTGACGGAGAACCACGTGGAAGATCCCAGCAACGCTTTCGGGCTCTGGTCCGGGGCGATGGGAGATGGCGTGGAGTACGAAAATCGTCAGCGCGAGGAGTGGGAATAATGGTGGCTCAACGGGCGTTATTCGACACCAATATCCTGATCGATTATCTCAACGGCATTCCTCAAGCCAGGGACGTTCTGGTCGAGTATCACATCAATCCGGCCATCAGCGCCATCACCTGGATGGAAGTGATGGTAGGTGCTAAAAAACAGGGTCCGGCACTGGAGCTGAAAACACGTCAGTTTTTAGGGCAATTTCTGCTGCTGCCTATTACCGATGAAGTCGCTGAACGCGCCGTAGAACTGCGCCACTCACAGCATGTGAAACTGCCAGACGCCATTATCTGGGCCACAGCGCAGGTGGGATTCCGGATGCTCATCTCCCGCAACCCCAAAGATTTCGGCACTGACAATGGCGTGTTGATGCCTTATCGGCTGTAGACGATCCGCACTACAGCGTCCAGAACAGCACCGCCAGCAGCTGCGGCGACATGATGCGCAGGAACATCGCCAACGGATACACGGTGGCGTAAGACAGCGCGGCGGCGCCGCTGGTGGGATGCAGACCGTTGGCGAAGGCCAGCGCCGGCGGATCGGTCATCGATCCCGCCAGCATGCCGGACAGCGTCAGGTAGTTCATCTTGCCCACCGTGCGTGCCAGAATACCGACGCTCAGCAGCGGAATGGCGGTGATTAACGCGCCATAACCAATCCATGTCAGCCCCTCGCCGTGCAGCAACGTATCGATAAAATTGCCGCCCGATTTCAAACCGACCACCGCCAGAAACAGCACGATGCCCAGTTCGCGCAGCGCCAGGTTGGCGCTCGGCGGCATAAACCAATACAGCTTGCCGATACTGCCGATGCGCCCCAGGATCAGCGCCGCCACCAACGGCCCGCCGGCCAGCCCCAGCCGCAATGCCGCCGGGAAGCCGGGCACGAACAGCGGAATGGAGCCCAGCAGCACCCCGAGACCGATGCCGATAAAGACCGGCAGCATCTGCACCTGCTGCAGTTTTTGTTGGGCGTTGCCGACGATTGCCGTCACCGCGTCGATGGCCTCCGGCCGGCCGACCAGGTTGAGAATGTCGCCAAACTGCAGCGTCACGTTGCTGCCGGCCACCAGCTCGACGCCGGCGCGGTTGAGGCGTGAAATCACCACGTCATACTTCTGCTTCAGGTTCAGATCGCGGATTTTCTTGCCCAGCACCTGCTCGTTGGTCACCACCGCCCTCACCACCTGCAGCGCGGTGCCGCGCGTCGACAGCGAGGCGTCCACCTCTTCGCCGATCACCAGCCGGGCGTTCTCCAGATCTTCACGCTTGCCCACCAGATGCAGGTAGTCACCAAGTTCCAGCCGCTCGTGTGGCGCCGGCACCATCAGCAGCTCTCCGCGCTTGAGGCGCGAACAGACGATCGCTTCACCGTTGAGCAACGGCACCTGCTTAATCGCCATGCCCTGCAGGTTGGGATTGCGCACCGCCACGTTGATGGCGTGCAGCAGCTCACGCTGATTGCCCAGGCTGTTTTCAAACGCCTGCGCCTCGCGCTCGATGTTGATGCGGAAAACCAATCGGATCAGCCACATCACCAGCAAGATGCCGCAAATGCCGAACGGGTAGGCCATGGCGTAGCCCATCCCCATGCCGTCCACCAACGCCGGATCGGAACCGAGATCGGTCAGGATTTGTTGACCGGCGCCCAGCGCCGGGGTGTTGGTGACCGCGCCGGAGAACACGCCGAGGATGATCGGCAGCGGCACGTCGAACAGCTTGTGCACCGCCGCCGCCACGACGCCGCCGGTCAGTACCAGCAGCACCGCGAAGGCGTTGAGGCGCAGACCAGAGACGCGCAGCGAAGAGAAGAAACCGGGACCGACCTGGATGCCGATGGTGTAAACGAACAGGATCAGGCCAAACTCCTGGATAAAGTGCAGCATGTCACCATTCAGGCTGATTTGCCCGCTCTGGGCAAAGTGGCCGACCAGAATGCCGCCGAACAGCACGCCGCCGATGCCCAGCCCGACGCCGTACAGCTTCCAGTTCCCCATCCACAGCCCAATGACGGCCGCCAGCGCCAACATGCTGACGGTCAGGGCGATATCGCTCATAGGTCACATCCTTGCCAAAGTTGAACATGGGATTTGCGGACAAAGACACACAATTAACAAGGATTATGGCATCGGGCAGACGGGGGGACTGTGGCGTGCGCCACATAACGCAACGGGGGAGATCCGTCTGGATCTCCCCCGCATGATGATGACCGTTTTTCAGTCGGTTATTTGGCTTCCAGCTCCGGCGTCGCGCCGATGGCAATGCGCTGAGGCTGCAAGGCTTCCGGCACCTGACGCACCAGATCGATGTGCAACAGGCCATTTTCAAATTTGGCCTCGGATACCTGCAGGTGTTCCGCCAGAGTGAAGGTCAGCTGGAACTCTTTGCACACCAACCCCTGATGCAGGTACTCGACCTGTTTTTCCGGCGGCGTGGGTTTACCGCTGACGGTCAGCCGCGGCCCTTCCACTTCGATATTCAGCTCGCTCTGCCGGAAACCGGCCAGCGCCAGAGAAATGCGGTAGTGATTGTCATCGCTTTTCTCGATGTTATACGGCGGGAACCCCTGGGGTTCCTGGCCCCCCATGGAACTGGCCAGTTTATCAAAACCAATCCATTGACGCAGAAGCGGGGATAGATCGTAATTACGCATAGGAACAACTCCTTTCATTAAGCGAGATGTGTTTATTCAGCCCCCTGACGGCAGGCGGATTGTTACTGCATATTTGCCGACAGCGTTCCTGCCGGCGAAAAGGGAATTATTTAATTTCGATACGGCGCGGTTTTAATGTTTCCGGCACGATGCGCTGCATATCGATATACAGCAGGCCGTTTTCCAGTTTGGCGCCTTTAATTTGAATATGTTCAGCCAGCTGGAATTTACGCTCGAAATTACGCTCAGCGATGCCCTGATATAAATAGGTTTTTTCTGCCGGTTCGTTATTGTGCGCACCGCGCACGATCAGCAGATTATCTTGCGTGGTGATCTCCAGCTCCTGCTCGGCAAACCCGGCTACCGCAATGGCGATGCGATAATGATTTTCGTCCACCAGCTCGACATTATAAGGGGGATAACCGCCGTTGCCCTGGCTCTGGCCGGCCTCCAGCGCGTTGAACAGGCGATCGAAACCAATGGCGGAACGGTATAGCGGAGAAAGATCGAAATTACGCATAAAACAGCCTCCTAAGGCACTTCAGCGAGGTTGAAATAAATACGCCTTCCATTCTGGACAGGCTAATTAAGCCAGAATTCCCTTACGGCAAATTCTCAATCCGGCTCTGATGATAAAATGGGGGTTGATTTCATCAATTCAACGGGCGAGGATCAAAAAAAGCGCTTTTCGGTTAGGTGAAAGTTTTTTTACCACTTACACTAAAGTGAGAGAGCCGCCACAGAGCGGGATTTTGCTTCTTTTAAAGCAGCAACAGGATGTTATAAATCAGCTTAATTTAGGGGCACAGCAACCCTGCAGGATGGATTAATGACGACGATGAAAGCGATAGCGACGGGCTGCATGTTGTTGGCGACCAGCGGTTGCTCCAGCGTGATGAGCCATACCGGCCCGAATCAGGGTTACTATCCCGGCACCCGCGCCAGCGTGGACATGCTGAAGGACGACAACACCAGTTGGGCGATGATGCCGCTGGTGGCGCTGGATCTGCCGTTCTCCGCAGTGATGGATACCGTGCTGCTGCCTTACGACTATCTGCGTTCAGGCAATGACGCCACCGCAGACTCGCCAAAAGCGCGCATCCTGCGCAGCGAGCAACAGAATCTGGCTGCAACCGGCAACCCCGGCGAGGGCAACGACAGCACCGCCACACACTAATCACGCACGCAGCGGGCCATCAGGCCCGCCTTACGCCTCAACCACAAAGATCTGGTTGAATCCGGCAATCTCGCGCATAAATGCCACTTTCTTGCCATCCGGCGAAAACACCACGGCATCCCCCGACGGCGGCTGCACGCTGCGCTGCGTTAAACGCTGCAGGCGGCCGCTGGCGACCTCACACAGCATCACGCTGTTGTCACACACCAGGGCTATCGTCCCGCCCTGCGGGTGCCAGCTGAACGCCGACTGGATGTCATGCTCGCCGCGGCTGACCTGGCGCGGCTCACCGCCGTTCGGCGACACCGTCCACAGTTGCACCACGCCGCCGTCATCCTTCATCAGAAAAGCTATCTGGCTGCCGTCCGGCGAGCTGCGCAGCCAATGGCGCGGCGCGCCGGCGACGCCCGGAAAACGACGATCCCCGGTAAAGGTCACCCGCCGCTGCCTGACGCCAAGCGGCGGCGCCGGCAGCTCGCTTTCCGTCCCCTGCAGCGGCAAAGCGCCCGCCCTGGCGTAGTCGGCGTCGTTCTCCGGCAGATCGACGATAAACACCTCCGGCAGTTTCTCGCCGGCGGCGGACAGCGTATCGCCGATGAACGCCAGCGCCCAACGCTGCCGACTGCCGTCGGCCTTACGGTAACCTTCGCGGCCAATCCAGCCCTCTTCGTAGGCGCGATTGATCTGATCGCTGCCCGGCTGCGGCTGCGGCACGGTCTCGCTGACCAGCACGCAATAGTGGCTGCCGTCATACTCACGGGGATGCTGTTTCGGCGGATTGACCCCGTGCAGCGGCACAGCCACGCCGACGTTGCGCAGATCGCGCGCCGGATCGCATTCATGCATCACGTGATCGTTGTAGGTAAAGCTGAGGCGGCTGCCGTCCGGGCTGAAAACGTGCACATGGCTGCCGCCGCGCAGCGCACCGGGCGTGTAGGGCGCCGTGATATCCAGCGCGTCGAGGGTAATGGCCAACTCGCGATCCGGTTCGCTGACGATCACCCCGCGGCGGTGATGAAAATCATACTGCCAGGCGCTGTCCGGGTGTTCCGGGCCGTGGATGAAGACGTAACGCGCCGGCGCATCGGGGCTGACCGTGACCACACCGACGTGTGCGCCGTGCTGGGCGCGATAAACCACTTCCACCGCGCCGCTGGCGACGTTAACCCGCTCGATGCTCAGGCCGGTGAAAGAGGCGCCGCGCGGGCGCACGTCATAAGCCAGCCATTGGCTGTCCGGCGTCCAGACGTTGATATTGGTTAACTGATGCCCGCGTGGGTCGAAAGTCAGTTGTTTTTCCCGATGGCTCATGGCGGCTCTCCTGCGCATGCTGGCACTGAACGGCCATCTTACCGGATCGACAGCCGCGTTTCATATGGCCGGCGAGGACGAGCCGGGGGCTTTCCCGCGTCGAAATTTCCATGAGACTTATCCGTTAAACCTATCGACGACGCCGGCAGGAAATAAACGCCCGGCTAGCCGGCCGTATTCCAGGCAGTGAAACTCAGCGGTGCCCATGCCGTATAGGCAGATGCCGCGAGCGCTATTTTTTCATTCTCATTTACTTGATCAAAATAATTCAGCGGCAGCGCCTTTCTTAACGCAAATAAATAAAAAATCGTGCCGCTAAACGCCCAGTAATGTTTATTTTCACCGCATACGCGATGCCGTACCCCGGCCATTTCCGCTTTCTGGCCGGGTTGCCCGACGGGGTTTACAATCAATACAAAAAAGTACAAACTGGATTTTTAAGTCCAATACATTCTGGAGCCGGTATGAATCCCCTCTTCGATGCCATTGTTTCTGCCCATCAGCAACTGCGCCCTCAGGTGCGGGTCACGCCATTGGAGCGCAGCGTACTGCTTTCTCAGCAATTGGGCTGCGAGCTGTATTTGAAATGCGATCACCTGCAGCACACCGGTTCCTTTAAATTTCGCGGCGCCAGCAACAAGCTGCGGCTGCTGGATAACGAGCAACGCCGGCGCGGCGTGATCGCCGCCTCAACCGGCAACCACGGCCAAGCGGTCGCCCTGGCGGGGTACCTGATGGGGGTTGGCGTCACGGTTTATGCGCCAAAGACGGCCGCGAGCATCAAGCTCGACACCATTCGTGCACTGGGCGGCACCGTGGAATTGGTGCCGGGCGATGCGCTGAACGCCGAACTGGCGGGGGAACAGGCCGCACGCGAACAGGAAAAAACCTATATCTCGCCGTATAACGACGAGCAGGTGATCGCCGGCCAGGGCACCTGCGGCATGGAGCTGGTTGAACAACTCACCGATCTGGACGCGGTGTTCGTGGCGGTGGGCGGCGGTGGCTATATCGCCGGCATCGGCACCGTTCTGCGGCAACTGTCGCCGAACACGCAGCTTATCGCCTGCTGGCCGGAAAACGCCACCAGCCTGTACAGCGCGTTGGAAGCGGGCCATATCTTCCCGGTGGAAGAGCAAGAAACCCTGTCCGACGGCACCGCCGGCGGCGTCGAGCCGGGCGCCGTGACCTTTCCGCTGTGCCAACAGCTGATCGACCGCAAAGTGCTGGTTAGCGAGGCAGAGATCAAACACGCGATGCGCCGGATCGCCGCCAGCGATCGCTGGATTATCGAAGGCGCGGCCGGCGTGGCGCTGGCGGCGGCGATCAAACTGGCGCCGGAATACCAAGGTAAAAAGGTGGCGGTGGTACTGTGCGGCAAGAACATCGTGCTGGAGAAATACCTCAAGGCCATCGCCGATGCACATCCTTAATCGGCAGCAAATCCTCGCCGCGTTCGACGCCGAGACCATAACGCCGCTGCTGAAGCAGGGTTTTATCGCCTACTCGCAACAGCGAGTGCAACAACCGCCGGTGCAGCATTTCCTGTTCGAGCGGGCCGACGGCGACTGCTGCATCAAGTCCGCCTGGTTGGAAGAGGACGAACTGTTCGTGGTCAAGATCTCCGCCGGTTTCTATCGCAACGCCGAACACGGCCTGCCGAGCAATCAGGGGCTGGTGATGGCGTTCTCCGCCCAGACCGGCGAACCGCAGGCGCTGCTGCAGGATGAAGGTTGGCTGACCGCGTTGCGCACCGCCCTGGCCGGCCGCATCGCCGCCGAGCTGTGCGCGCCGCCGCATATTCAGGCGATCGGCATGGTCGGCACGGGTCTGCAGGCGCGGCTGCAGCTGCAATGCCTGAAACCGGTGACCGATTGCCGAGACGTATGGGTGTGGGGACGAGACGAACAGGCGCTGGCGGCGTATCGGCGCGATGCCGAAGCCGAGGGTTTTCGGGTGCGGGTTACGCAGAATGCGGCGGAACTGGCAGCGCACTGTCGGCTGATCGTGACTACCACGCCCAGCCGCGAACCGATATTGCAGGCGGCGGATATTCGGCCCGGCACGCACATCACCGCCGTGGGCGCCGACGCGCCCGGCAAACAGGAACTGGCGACCGAGCTGGTGGCCAACGCAGACGCGCTGCTGGTCGATGCCCTGACGCAGTGCGCGGACTATGGCGAGATCGCGACGGCTTATCGGCAAAACAGGCTGATTTCAACGCCAATCGTCGAAATGGGCGCCGTCTTGGCGCAGGGAGGGCGGGTACGACGCGAGCCGCAGCACATCACCATCGCCGATCTCACCGGCTTGGCGATTCAGGATCTGCAGATCGCCAAAGGGGTGTTGGCGAAAGTATAAAGGGGCGCCGCAGCGCCCCGCGTTATCAGGCGTTGAGCACGAACTTCTCGATAGCGCGCGCCACGCCGTCCTCTGTATTGGCGCTGGTGACAAACTGCGCCACCGCTTTCAGTTCGGGAATGGCGTTGCCCATCGCTACGCCGACGCCGGCATATTCGATCATCGCCGTATCGTTGGCCTGATCCCCCAGCGTCATGATGTTTTCCCGCGCCACACCCAAATGCTCGGCCAGCATTCTCACCCCGGCGCCCTTATCGACGTTCTTGTGCAGGATCTCGAGGAAATAAGGCGCGCTTTTCAGGATGGTATAACGCTCGCGCGTTTCCGCCGGGATGCGCGCGATAGCGCGGTCCAACAGCTCCGGCTCGTCGATCATCATCACTTTAGGGAACCGCATCTGGCGATCCATCTCTTCCACGCTGCGGTATTTCAGCGGAATGCCGGTCATTTCCGCCTCGTGTATGGTGTACTTGCCGATATCCTTGTTCGGGGTATACAGGGTATCGAAATCAAACGCCTGGTAGTGAACGCCGAACTCGCGCGCCATCTGCTCAAAGTGCAGATAATCCTCAAAGCCCAGCGTTTCTTGCAGAATGCAGGCGCCGTCAACCGCACGCAGCACCAGCGCGCCGTTATAGGTGATACAGAAATCGCCGGGGCCCTGAATGTCCAACTGGCGCAGATAATCCTGCACGCCGACATAAGGCCGCCCGGTGGCCAACACCACATGCACCCCTTTGCGCCGCGCCGCCGCGATAGCCTGCTTTACCGCCGGCGTGATTTGGTGCTGCGGATCCAGCAACGTGCCGTCCATGTCGATCGCAATCAGTTCAATAGCCATTCAACGCTTCTCCCAGTGGTTTTTTCCCATGCTAACGCGTTTCAGCCTCGGCTGTCAGCGCCAAAAAAGGCGCAAAAAAAATCCGCGCGGGTCGCCCGGCGCGGATTTTCACAGCCATTAACGCATCAGATATCGATGTTCGCCGCTTTCAGGGCGTTTTCTTCGATAAAGGCGCGGCGCGGTTCAACCGCATCGCCCATCAGCGTGGTGAACAGCTGATCGGCAGCGATGGCATCCTTGACGGTCACGCGCAGCATACGGCGGCTTTCAGGATCCATGGTGGTTTCCCACAGCTGCTCCGGGTTCATCTCGCCCAGACCTTTATAACGCTGCACCGACAGGCCGCGGCGCGACTCTTTCACCAGCCACTCCAACGCCTGCTCGAAGCTGTCTACCGGCTGACGGCGTTCGCCGCGCTCGATGAACGCGCCCTCTTCGACCAGCCCGCGCAGCTTCTCGCCCAGCTGACAGATCTTGCGGTATTCGCCGCCGTGGATGAAGTCGAAGTCCAGCTTATAGTCGGTATCCACGCCGTGGGTGCGGATGCGCAGCGCCGGCTCGAACATCTGGCGCTCGCGGTTCTCGAAGATAACGAAGTCATAGCTGCTGCCGTGCTGCTCTTTGTCGTTCAGCGCCTGCACCAGCGAAGCAATCCAGGTTTTCACCTTGGCTTCATCGCTGAGATCGCCTTCGTTCAGCGTCGGCTGATAGATCAGGCTGTTCAGCAGCGCGCGCGGGTAGCGGCGCTCCATGCGGCCGATCAGCTTCTGCACGCCATAGTGCTCAGCCACCAGTTTTTCCAGCTGTTCGCCACCCAGCGCCGGTGCGCTGGCATTGGTGTGCAGCGTAGCGCCGTCCATCGCAATAGCGATCTGGTACTGATCCATCGCCTCGTCATCTTTGATGTACTGCTCTTGCTTACCTTTCTTCACCTTGTACAGCGGCGGCTGTGCGATGAACACGTGGCCACGCTCGATGATTTCCGGCATCTGGCGATAGAAGAAGGTCAACAGCAGCGTACGGATGTGCGAACCGTCGACGTCGGCATCGGTCATGATAATGATGCTGTGATAACGCAGCTTGTCCGGGCTGTACTCGTCGCGGCCGATGCCGCAACCCAGCGCGGTGATCAGCGTCGCCACTTCCTGCGAGGAGAGCATTTTGTCGAAACGCGCTTTCTCGACGTTGAGGATTTTCCCCTTCAGCGGCAAGATAGCCTGGTTCTTGCGGTTGCGCCCCTGCTTGGCAGAGCCGCCCGCGGAGTCCCCTTCCACCAGGTACAGTTCGGACAACGCCGGGTCGCGTTCCTGGCAGTCCGCCAGCTTGCCCGGCAGGCCGGCCAGATCCAGTGCGCCTTTGCGGCGGGTCATCTCACGCGCTTTACGCGCCGCTTCGCGCGCGCGCGCCGCGTCGATGATTTTGCCGACCACGATTTTCGCGTCGCCTGGATTCTCCATCAGGTAATCCACCAGCTTCTCGTTCATCAGCGTTTCAACCGCGGTTTTCACCTCGGAAGAGACCAGCTTGTCCTTGGTCTGAGAAGAGAACTTCGGATCCGGCACCTTCACCGAGACCACGGCGATCAGGCCTTCACGTGCGTCATCGCCGGTGGCACTGACCTTGGCCTTCTTGCTGTAGCCTTCCTTCTCCATGTAGCTGTTCAGCGTACGGGTCATCGCGGTACGGAAACCGACCAGGTGCGTGCCGCCGTCGCGCTGCGGGATGTTGTTGGTGAAGCAGTAGATGTTTTCCTGGAAACCGTCGTTCCACTGCAGCGCCACTTCCACGCCGATGTCGTCTTTCACGGTCGAGAAGTAGAACACGTTCGGGTGGATCGGGGTTTTGTTCTTGTTCAGGTACTCGACAAACGCCTTGATGCCGCCTTCGTAATGGAAGTGGTCTTCACGGTCGGTACGCTTGTCCTTCAGGCGGATAGACACGCCGGAGTTGAGGAAGGACAGCTCGCGCAGACGCTTGGCCAGAATGTCATACTCGAATTCGGTCACATTGGTGAAGGTCTGGTGGCTCGGCCAGAAGCGCACCATGGTGCCGGTCTGCTCGGTTTCGCCCACCACGTTCAGCGGCGCCTGCGGCTCGCCGTGGCTGTAAGTTTGTTCGTGCACTTTGCCTTCGCGGCGGATCACCAGCTCCAGTTTCTCCGACAGGGCGTTAACCACCGAGACGCCCACGCCGTGCAGGCCGCCGGAAACTTTATAGGAGTTGTCGTCGAATTTACCGCCGGCGTGCAGCACGGTCATGATGACCTCTGCGGCTGAAACCCCTTCTTCAGGGTGAATGCCGGTCGGAATGCCGCGGCCGTCATCCTGCACCGATACCGAGTTGTCGGCATGGATGGTGACCTGAATGTCACTACAGTGGCCCGCGAGCGCTTCGTCGATAGCGTTGTCCACAACCTCGAATACCATGTGGTGCAGACCGGTGCCGTCATCGGTATCGCCGATATACATGCCCGGGCGCTTGCGCACCGCATCCAGCCCTTTTAATACCTTGATACTTGAGGAGTCATAAGAATTCGACATCAACGTTTCTCGCTCATTTTAGTCCTGTGGTTGAACCTCTATTTTACCCTGTTCCACGCGGAACATCTTGCCCTTTTCACCGGCCATGTCGGTCACTTGTTCAGCGCTGACTGCGCTGACAAAAACCTGGGCCTGGGTGGCTTTCAGGCGATCGGCCAGCAACCGGCGACGGCCGGTGTCCAGCTCGGAGGCAAAATCATCAATCAGATACAGGCAACGCCGCCCGCTCTGCCGGGTGAGAAACTCACCCTGCGCCAAGCGCAACGCGCACATCAGCAGCTTAAGCTGACCGCGCGATAACAAATCCTCTACCGGCGTGCCGTCGGCACGAATGCGAAAGTCCGCTTTATGCGGCCCCACCGCGGTATAGGTCAACGCCCTGTCGCGCTCAAACTGGCGCTCCAGCAGCTCGCCGTAGTCGCTCTCTTTGTCCCAGCCGCGTTGGAAGGAGAAGCTCAGGCCGAATTCAGGCAGAAACTGCGCACAGGTCGCGGTGATATCCGCGGCGATCGCGTCGCTGTATTCCGCCCGCCATTCGCTGATGCGCTCCGCGAGCGGGATCAGTTCCTGATCCCAAGCGCGGATCTGCGCATAGCGACTCACCTGGCGCAGCGCGGCATTGCGCTGCTTCAGTAACCGTTTCAGGTTGCTCCAGGCGGTGAAAAAACCGGGTTCGTTATGAAAACAGCCCCAGTCCAGGAAGGCGCGCCGGAATTTCGGCCCGCCGTTCAGCAGGGTAAAACCTTCGGGGGTGATCAGCTGCATGGGCAGCAGCTGCGCCAGCTCGGCCACCTTGTGGCCGTCGCTGCCATCGATGCGTACTTTGCTGTCACCCTGACGGCTCTTACTCAATCCTACCGACAGCTCGCGCTCCGCACCTTCGATGCGGCCATGCAACACGAACTCCGGTTGGTCGTGGCGAATCACCCGACCAGCCTGCAGGCTGCGAAAGGCGCGGCCGTGGCCGAGCGTATACACCGCTTCCAGCACGCTGGTCTTGCCGCTGCCGTTGGCGCCAACCAGGAAGTTGAATCCCGGCGCTAGCGCCAAATCCGCCGCCTCGATATTGCGGAAGTCTTTAATCAATAAACGCGTCAGAGCCATGCAATCTCTTTACCGATGACGGTGCTGTAATTCAAGGTAACGAGACTACAACCGCATTGGCATGACAACGTAGGCCGCCGCCTGGCTGGCGCCGTCTTCGATCTGCACGCTGGAGACCGAGTCGGTCAACAGCAGGCGCACGTCTTCACACTTGAGCGCGTTCAACACGTCCAGCACGTAGCTGACGTTGAAACCGATCTCCATCTCCGCGCCGTCGTAGCTGACGTCGAGGATCTCTTCCGCCTCTTCCTGCTCCGGGTTGTTGGCGGTGATCTTCAGCTGGTTCTGGCTGACATACAGCCGCACGCCGCGGAATTTCTCGTTCGAGAGAATAGCCGCGCGGGCAAACGCCTGCTTGAGCAGATCGCAGCCGGCTTCCAGCGTTTTATCCGGGTTCTTCGGCAAGACGCGACGATAGTCCGGGAAACGGCCGTCAACCAGCTTGGACGTGAAGATGAAATCGCCGACGTGGGCGCGGATGTTGTTGCTGCCGATCTGCAACTGCAGCAGCGAATCGCCGCCGTCCAGCAGGCGCACCAGCTCCATCACCCCTTTACGCGGCACGATCACCGAATGCGACGGCAGCTGCTGGCCGATCGGCATCGAGCACACCGCCAGGCGGTGGCCGTCGGTCGCGACGGTGCGCAGCTCTTCGCCTTCGGTTTCAAACAGCATGCCGTTCAGGTAGTAACGCACGTCCTGATGGGCCATCGAGAACTGGGTAGCTTCGATCAGGCGCTTCAGCGTCGCCTGCGGCAAGGTAAATTCCACCTCGCTCTGCCAGTCATCCAGGTTCGGGAAATCCGCCGCGGGCAGCGTAGACAGTGAGAAACGGCTGCGGCCGGACCGCACCAGCATGCGCTCGCTCTCCAGCGTGACGGCGATCTCCGCCCCTTCCGGCAGGCCACGGCAGATATCAAAGAATTTGCGCGCAGGCACGGTGGTCGCGCCCGGCTCATGCGGTTGGGACAGGGCGACGCGCGCCACCATCTCCATCTCCAGATCGGTGCCAGTCAGCAGCAGGGAGCCTTCCGTCACCTGCAACAGCAGGTTGCCCAGGATCGGCAAGGTCGGGCGGCCGCCCAGCGGGCTGCTCACCTGTTGCAGCGGTTTTAGCAGATGCTCACGTTCAACGATAAATTTCATAGCGCTATGAAGATAATGTTCTGATTAAATTGGAGAAATCTTCTTTGATGTCGTGACTTTCCTCACGCAGCTGCTCGATCTTCCGGCAGGCGTGCAACACCGTGGTATGGTCGCGGCCACCAAACGCATCGCCGATTTCCGGCAGACTGTGGTTGGTGAGTTCCTTCGCCAGCGCCATCGCCATCTGGCGCGGGCGGGCAACGGATCGCGAACGCCGCTTGGACAGCAAATCCGCGACTTTAATCTTGTAATACTCCGCCACCGTCTTTTGGATATTGTCGATGGTGACCAGCTTTTCCTGCAGCGCCAGCAGATCGCGCAGCGCTTCGCGCACGAAATCAATGGTGATAGCCCGGCCGGTAAAGTTGGCGTTGGCGATCACGCGGTTCAATGCCCCTTCGAGCTCACGCACGTTGGAACGCAGGCGCTTGGCGATGAAGAACGCCACTTCGCCCGGCAGGCGAATGTCGTTTTCGTCGGCCTTTTTCATCAGGATCGCCACGCGGGTTTCCAGCTCCGGCGGCTCGATCGCCACCGTCAGCCCCCAACCGAAGCGGGACTTCAAGCGATCTTCCACCCCGTTGATCTCTTTAGGGTAGCGATCCGAGGTCAGGATGATCTGCTGATTGCCTTCCAACAGGGCGTTAAAGGTATGGAAGAACTCTTCCTGCGAACGCTCCTTGTTGGCGAAAAATTGGATGTCATCGATAAGTAAGGCGTCGACCGAACGGTAGTAGCGCTTAAACTCTTCGATGGCATTATTTTGCAACGCTTTGACCATGTCCTGCACGAAGCGTTCCGAGTGCATGTAGACCACTTTGGCGTTGGCCTTGCGCGCCATGATGCCGTTGCCGACCGCGTGCAGCAGGTGAGTTTTACCCAGGCCGGTACCGCCATACAGGAACAAAGGGTTGTAGGCGCCGCCCGGATTGTCCGCCACCTGGCGAGCCGCCGCGCGCGCCAGCTGGTTGGACTTACCCTCGACGAAGTTGTCGAAGGTGTGTTTAGGATTGACGTTGGAGCGGTAAGAGAGCTCGGGCTGCGCCGCCGCGTTGTCCCAGCTCGGGCGCAAAGGTGCAGCCGTACGCGCCGCCGGGGCCGCAGGGGCGCTGCTGACGCTGGCGGTCACGGTCTGGCTGATCACCTGCGTGATCGGCTTGCTGCCGACTTCAAAACGCAGCAAAGGCGCGTCCGTGCCGCAGAAATCATTCAGCAGACCATTGATGTTGTTTAAGTACTTATCGCGAACCCAATCCAGCACAAAACGGTTAGGCGCGTACAGCGCCAGGGTGTTGTCACTCAGTTCCGCCTGCAATGGGCGAATCCACATACTAAATTCTGTGGCAGGTAACTCATCCTGCAATCGGGCAAGACACTGCTGCCAAAGCGAAAGTGACACGGCGGACTCCACTCGAACAAGATCAATAAAGAAAAGAAACGGGCAACTTTTTTATAACTCATGATTTTTGACACATACCCGGCATCGGCTGTTTGCCTGTGGGGGATGCGAACCGCCTTTCACGGTTTGTGTCCCTCACGATCCCGGCATGAGGGATCGCGATCGGAATGACGGATCATAGCGCAATCCGAGCAAGAGATCCTCCCCTTCCTCACAGATTAGATCCATTTTATCCACAGGCCGCGGCCGGCGGCGATCTTTTCACCGCCAACACCGAATGACCGCGCAGATCCCGGCCGCTGCGCCGCGTTTTTTACATTGTCAACCGGTTATACCCTGTTATCCACGTCGGATCCTGGGATCGCGCGCAAAGGATCTCACGGGGATCCTTGCGATTTCACCCCGAGTCCGTATAATCTTCGCCCTACGTGTGATACCTGGTTCCTTATGGTGCGTCATTAGCCAGACAGGATTCTGCGGTGACCACGGGCCAAGACCGGATTTTGTTCCGTTATTGGCAGACAACCAGGTAGGCTGGCGCGATGCGAATTGACTCAGGACTGTACAATTATTACAATCCCGCTTCTTTATGTATTGCGATTGAGGCGTCGGTCATCTTCACGCCGAGTAGCCAAACGCGTTTACTGATCAGTAATTATTTTAAGTTTAGGTAGAAATCGCTATGAAACGCACTTTCCAACCGTCCGTATTGAAGCGCAACCGTAGCCACGGTTTCCGTGCTCGTATGGCCACCAAAAATGGTCGTCAAGTTCTGGCCCGCCGTCGTGCGAAAGGCCGTGCTCGTCTGACTGTTTCTAAGTAATAAAGCTAACCCGCTGAGTGGTTAAGCTCGCTTTTCCCAGGGAGTTACGTTTGTTAACTCCCACTCATTTCACTTTCGTCTTCCAGCAGCCACAACGGGCTGGCACGCCGCAAATCACCATCCTCGGCCGCCTGAACCAGCTGGGGCATCCCCGCATCGGTCTTACCGTCGCCAAAAAACACGTCAAACGCGCGCACGAGCGTAATCGGATCAAACGCCTAACCCGCGAAAGTTTCCGCCTGCGTCAGCACGAATTACCGGCGATGGATTTTGTCGTGGTGGCCAAAAAGGGGATAGCGGATTTGGATAACCGCGCGCTGACGGAAGCTTTGGATAAATTATGGCGTCGCCACTGTCGCCAGGCTCCCGCATCCTGATCGGGCTGGTGCGGGCCTATCAGCTCGTCATCAGTCCGCTGCTAGGGCCTCGTTGTCGCTTCCAGCCGACATGCTCTCATTACGCAATTGAGGCATTAAGCAGGTTTGGCATGATAAAAGGCAGTTGGTTAGCATTGAAACGCGTATTAAAATGCCACCCTTTGAACCCAGGTGGCGATGATCCGGTGCCGCCAAAAACCGACGATAACAGAGAACACTAACGATGGATTCGCAACGCAATCTTCTCCTCATCGCTCTGCTGTTCGTGTCTTTCATGATCTGGCAGGCATGGCAAACGGACAACGCTCCGCAGCCGGCCGCACAGACCACGCAACAGACTTCGAACGCAGTAGCCGGTGATGCCGCCAGCCAGGCCGTGCCAGCCAGTGGTCAGGGTAAGCTGATTACCGTGAACACCGACGTGCTGTCACTGACCATCAACACCCGTGGTGGCGATATCGAGCAGGCTAAACTGTTGGCCTACCCGGATACTCTGGGTTCATCGACTCCGTTCCAACTGCTGGAAACCACTCCGTCGTTCGTCTATCAGGCACAAAGCGGCCTGACCGGTAAAAACGGCCCGGACAACCCGGCCAACGGCGAGCGCCCGCTGTATCAGGCGGCGCAGGACAGCTACACCCTGCCGGAAGGCCAGGACGAGCTGCGCATCCCGCTGACCTACACCGATAAAGACGGCGCGATCTACACCAAGACCTTCGTGCTCAAACGCAATCACTATGCGGTCGGCGTGGATTACAGCATCGACAACAAAGGCGCGACGCCGCTGGAGCTGACCCTGTTCGGCCAACTGAAGCAGACCACCGAATTGCCTAAGCACCGCGACACCGGCAGCAGCAACTTCGCGCTGCACACCTTCCGCGGCGCGGCGTACTCGTCCAGCGAGGACAAGTACCAGAAATACGCGTTCGACAAAGACGAAAACCTGAGCGTCACCACCAAAGACGGTTGGGTCGCCATGCTGCAGCAGTACTTCGCCACCGCGTGGGTACCGGCGACCAAGGGTGACAACACCTTCTACACCGCCAAACCGGGTGACAACCTGTCCACCATCGGCTTCAAATCTACCCCGGTCGTGGTGCAGCCGGGCGCTCAGCAGCAGCTGAACGCGACCCTGTGGGTCGGCCCGGAGCTGCAGGATCAGATGGCCCAGTTGGCGCCGCACCTGGACCTGACCGTGGATTACGGCTGGCTGTGGTTCATCTCCCAGCCGCTGTTCAAACTGCTGAAGTTCATCCACGGCTTTATCGGTAACTGGGGCTTCTCCATCATCATCATCACCTTCATCGTGCGCGGCATCATGTACCCGCTGACCAAGGCGCAGTACACCTCGATGGCGAAAATGCGCATGCTGCAGCCGAAGCTGCAGGCGATGCGCGAGCGCATCGGCGATGACAAACAGCGCATGAGCCAAGAGATGATGGCGCTGTACAAGTCGGAGAAAGTGAACCCGCTCGGCGGCTGCCTGCCGCTGATCATTCAGATGCCGATCTTCCTGGCGCTGTACTACATGCTGATGGGCTCGGTCGAGCTGCGCCACGCGCCGTTCGCCCTATGGATCCATGACCTGTCGGCGCAAGACCCGTACTACATCCTGCCAATCCTGATGGGCGTGACGATGTTCTTCATTCAGAAGATGTCGCCAACCACCGTGACTGACCCGATGCAGCAGAAAATCATGACCTTCATGCCGGTGATCTTCACAGTGTTCTTCCTGTGGTTCCCGTCCGGTCTGGTGCTGTATTACATCGTCAGTAACCTGGTGACCATCCTGCAGCAGCAGCTGATTTACCGTGGTCTGGAAAAACGCGGTCTGCACAGCCGCGACAAGAAAAAAAGCTAAGCGTATTGTAGGGGTTCGGCGCGCCGACCCTTGCAGTCCCCCCAAAGGCGGTCATTAGACCGCCTTTTTGCATCTTAATCGTCAGAGAGAACCGTTATGAGCACCACCGATACCATCGTTGCCCAAGCCACCCCGCCGGGACGCGGCGGCGTCGGCATTCTGCGCATTTCCGGAAGCAAGGCCAAAGACGTCGCCCAGGCGTTGCTCGGCAAGCTGCCGAAGCCGCGCTACGCTGACTATCTGCCGTTCCGCGACGCCACGGGCGCCACCCTCGATCAGGGCATCGCGCTGTGGTTCCCGGGGCCTAACTCCTTTACCGGCGAAGACGTGCTGGAACTGCAGGGCCACGGCGGGCCGGTGATCCTCGATCTGTTGCTCAAGCGCGTGCTGGCGCTCCCTGACGTGCGCATCGCACGGCCCGGCGAGTTCTCCGAACGCGCGTTCCTCAACGACAAACTCGATTTGGCGCAGGCCGAAGCGATTGCCGATCTGATCGACGCCAGCTCCGAGCAGGCGGCGCGTTCGGCGATGAACTCGCTGCAGGGTGCGTTCTCCACCCGCATCCACCAGCTCGTGGAAGCGCTCACTCACCTGCGAATCTACGTGGAAGCGGCAATCGACTTCCCGGATGAGGAAATTGATTTCCTGTCCGACGGTAAAATCGAGGCGCAGCTTAACGACGTAATGGCGGATCTGGACAACGTGCGCGGTGAAGCGCGCCAGGGCAGCCTGCTGCGCGAAGGGATGAAGGTAGTGATAGCCGGGCGCCCCAACGCCGGTAAATCCAGCCTGCTCAATGCGTTGGCCGGGCGCGAGGCGGCGATCGTGACCGATATCGCCGGCACCACCCGCGACGTCTTGCGCGAACATATCCATATCGACGGCATGCCGCTGCACATCATCGATACAGCCGGCCTGCGCGACGCCAGCGACGAAGTGGAACGCATCGGCATCGAACGTGCGTGGAACGAGATTGAACAGGCCGACCGAGTGCTGTTTATGGTTGACGGCACCACCACCGCCGCCACCGAGCCGGCTGAGATCTGGCCGGAATTTATGGCGCGCCTGCCGGGCACGCTGCCGATCACCGTGGTGCGCAACAAGGCCGACATCACCGGTGAAGCGCTGGGTCTGACAGAAGTGAACAACCACTCACTTATTCGCCTGTCGGCCCGCACCGGCGAAGGCGTCGATGTGCTGCGCGATCATCTTAAACAGAGCATGGGCTTCACCAGCAATATGGAAGGCGGCTTCCTGGCGCGCCGTCGCCACCTGCAGGCGCTGGAACTGGCGGCACAGCACCTGGTGCAGGGCAAAGAACAGTTAGTGAGCGCTTACGCGGGTGAGCTGTTGGCCGAGGAGCTGCGCCAGGCACAGCTGGCCCTGAGCGAAATCACCGGCGAATTCACCTCCGACGACCTGCTGGGCCGTATCTTCTCCAGCTTCTGTATCGGGAAATAATCGACTGCGAGCGCCGTATCCTACTCGGCGCCCGCATGTTACTTCTCCCGGCGGCATCAAAACTCACCTAAGCTTATCTCATCAATTTTGCTGCGTGAGAGATAAGCTTACATGAACGAACCTTTAGACTTGATCGGCGTGGGATTGGGGCCTTTCAATCTCAGTCTGGCCGCTCTGGCCGCCGAAAGCGGCGCCGTCAATTATACCTTTCTCGATCGTAACGCCAGCTTCCGTTGGCATCCCGGTATGCTGCTGCCCTCAGCTTATATGCAAACCTATGTACTTCAGGATCTGGTTACCGCCGTCAGCCCACGCAGCCAATTTTCATTTATTAATTACTTGGTCGAACAGAAAAAAATTTATCGTTTTTTAATCACCGAGCAGCAAATTATCAGCCGGGAAGAATTTTCCGACTACCTGAGTTGGGCCTGCGAAAGGTTAGACGGGCTACAGTTTTCACAGTCCGTAGAGCGTATTGATTTCGACGATGAAAAAGGTTTGTTCAAGGTATGTACCCACAGCCAGACCCTGTGGGCGAAAAATATCTGTCTGGGTACCGGACATGACCCTTGGTTGCCGGAAGCATTTTACCCGGCGCTGGGTGAAAACTGCATGCATGCCGCCGAAATAGCCCTTCGCAATCCAGACTTCAGCGGCAAGCGGGTTATGGTGGTGGGCGGCGGCCAAAGCGGCGCCGATGTTTTTTTGAACGCGTTGCAGGGACACTGGGGCGAGCCGGCACAGCTGGATTGGCTCTCGCGTCGTCCCAATTTTCAGCCGCTGGACGAGTCCCCCTTCACCAACGAATATTTCACTCCTGAATACGTCGACTATTTCTATACGCTGCCGGCCGAGATCCGCGCACGTGAAATCAAAACACAGAAATTGCCGGCAGACGGCATCAGCAATCATACGCTGCGAACCTTGTACCGTGAGCTTTATATGCGTTTTGACGTGATGCGCCAGACACGCAATGTGCGTTTACTGCCCCATCGTACTCTACTGACCGTCGAATCAATGGATGAGGCTTTTCATCTGCGCACGCTTCACGGTCTGGAAAATCGCCGGGAAAGTTTCAGGGCTGATATCGTCATTCTCGCCACCGGCTATCGCGCCTCTCTGCCCGCGTACCTGAAACCCTTGGTGCCACGCATCCCGCTCGATTCGAAGCAGCATCTACCGCTGCTGCCGAATTTTAATCTTGAATGGCTCGGGCCGGAGCAAAATCGAATTTATGCGGTAAATGCCGGGATACACAGCCACGGCAGCGCAGAAGGCGGACTGAGCCTGATGGCCTGGCGTTCAGCGCGCATCCTCAATCACTTGCTGGGCAAGCCATACTTTGATTTGGCACCGAACGCATCAATGATCCAATGGTGGAGCGATGCCGCGTCGGACGATACCTCTTCCATCGTTAATAAATAGGATAATCCGCATAGTGTTTTTTGATGATAAATCCTCAACTTAGTCTTAATCTAACACCCCTGCGTTCTTAGCGACCCTCTGTCATGGAGTGAACAATGGCGTGTCATTTTGCCCGATGGACCCCGGCCTCCGCTGTTCTGGATACCCAAAGACTCTCCGACGAAGTGATAGCCGCCACCCGCACCTTTTCCGTTAAACGCCGCACGCGCTTTCTGCAAGGGCGCATTCTGCTCGCCGAAATGATGTTCTATCTGTACGGCCTGCCGACCTTGCCCCCCATCGCCACTACGCCGACCGGCCGCCCCTGTTTCGCCGATCATCAGCTGCCCGACTTTAGCCTCGCTTACGCCAGCAACACCGTGGGCGTGCTGCTCAGCGACGAAGGCAAAGTCGGACTGGATATCGAAGTGATGCGGGCGCGCGGTACCCGACAAAGCGCGCTGCAACACGCACATCAGACGCCGGCGGAGAATGCCTGGATCGGCGCGCAGGACGATCGGCTGGAGGCAGAGACTCAGCTGTGGAGCATCCGGCAAAGCGTGCTGAAAATTTCCGGCCTCGGTAACAGCGGCCAGTCTACGCTGCGTCTGCATCCCTTCTCCGGCCACCTGCGCTCCAGTGCCACGCCGGACGTTCAGGTGATGAGCGACGCCGACGAATACCTGAGCTGGGCCTGCGCCGGCAGCCCTGGGCTGGATCGCCTGCTGTGCTGGCGCTACGAAGAGCGCGGTGGACTGCACAAAGACGGGGAAATCTCACCGCGCAGCCCGGCGGCGTCCTCGCGCTTCGTTAAACTGACGGGCCTGAAAACGCCCGGTTAACGCGGCGCAAAGCGGATAACGCTGTCTTTACCGCTCGAGTCGCTGGATTAAATTGTAAAGACAGCTAAATGTTGAGCAATCGCCTATTCTCGACCCGCGCTTTAGCCTACTATTCGCCCATGTTGTACGCTGAATCTGCTCATTCGAAAGGGAGAATCATCATGTCAGACCAAGCCTTAAAAATCGTCACTCTGCTCGGCAGCCTGCGTAAAGGCTCTTACAACGCCATGGTGGCCCGCGCTCTGCCAGGGCTGGCTCCGCAGGGCGTCACCATTGAAGCGCTACCATCCATCCGCGATATCCCACTGTACGACGCCGACATGCAACAGGGTGAAGGCTTCCCTGCCGCTGTCGAGGCGATCGCCGAACAGATCCGCCAGGCCGACGGCGTGATCATCGTCACCCCTGAATATAACTATTCCGTGCCCGGCGGGTTGAAGAACGCCATCGACTGGCTGTCTCGCTTGCCGAATCAGCCGCTGGCCGGCAAGCCGGTCGCCATTCAAACCAGCTCGATGGGGCCGATCGGCGGCGCGCGCTGCCAATACCATCTGCGCCAGATCCTGGTATTCCTCGATGCGATGGTAATGAACAAGCCTGAGTTTATGGGCGGCGTGATCCAGAGCAAGGTCGATGAACAGGCCGGTGAACTGAGCGATCAGGGAACGCTGGACTTCCTGACCGGCCAGCTGTCCGCGTTCAGCGATTTTATTCGCCGCGTGGAGTGACCGTCTCGCGGCGCCCACCGGGTGCCGCAACAGGACATGAAGTCCGTCAATTCATTGAAAATTAAAGCCATTGCATCATGTATTTTTTCATTTTAGCGTTATTTTTTGTTTCCATCACCAGTCCCGCTTTCGCCGCAGACATGCGTTATCCCGCCGGTGAAGAACCGCTGGAGCTGCCGGCACACAGTGCGCTCAACGCCCAGCTGTCGCGATCCGCGCAAAACCAGGAAGACAAAAAGCTGGGCGCCATGTCGCTGTACCTGACGCTGATGCGCGAAGACGGCCGCAATGTCTGGGCGCCCTACCAGTTGGCGGTGTCGTCGGCAGAGAAAGGGCAAACCGAGCTGGCGGAACGCTACCTGCAGCTGAGCGCCGACCGCGGCCTGTGGTACTACTACAACCTGCTGGAGGACGACGCCTTCAACAGCATTCAACATTCCGCCACCTACCAATCCATTTTGGCCGCCACCAAAGCGCGCTATCTGCAGCACGCTCGCCGCTATGAAGGCAAAGCCAGCTACGCGATGCCGGACGGCGAAGCGCCGCCCGAAGGCTGGCCAACGGTGATCTTCCTGCATACCTACGGCAAAGCCGCCGCTATCAGCCCCGAAGAACGGCTGCTGTTCGGCGAAATGGGCGTAGCCTACATCGAGATCAACGGCACGCAGATGCTGTCGGAAAACAGCTTCCGCTGGTCGAATTACAGCGATGAGAGCACCCAAACCGCCATTCAGCGTACGCTGCAACAGCTGGCTCCGCAGCTAAAGCTGAATACCCAACGGATTTACCTCAGCGCCCGCGGCCAGGGTGCACTGCACGCCGCCAACCTGATCGCGAAGTACCCGCAGTTTTACGCCGGCGCGCTCCTGATCGCCCCCAACGGGGAGATCAAGCCGGCCCAGCAGTCGCTGGCGGCGCAAAAGAAAATCGTGATGGCGTATTACGATCGGCAGAACTTCAGCGAGCAGGCGCTGGCGTTGCACTTCGCCAATCTGTTTGGAGAGGATAACCAGGTAGAGACGCTGCACTTCGCCCAGGGCGAGGATGCCGCCGGCAGTTGGCAGGCGCGCTTCAGGCGGCCGTTGCAGTGGGTGTTGGACCAGGCGCCGGACGCGACGCCGGGAGTCTAGCGTTCAGGGCCGACAGACGTCGGCCCTTTGGCTGTCAATGGCCGTCGACAAAGACGATTTTCAGTACGAACAGCAGCGCCACCACCACCACGCACGGGCTGATTTCACGCCAGCGGCCGGTGCCGAGCTTCATCACGCAGTAGGAGATAAAGCCGAGCGCGATACCTTCGGTGATCGAGAAACTGAACGGCATCATCACCGCGGTGACAAATGCCGGTACCGCTTCGGTCAGATCGTCCCACTTCACCCGCGCCAGGCTGGAGGTCATCAGTACACCGACATAGATCAGCGCGCCGGCGGCAGCGTAAGCCGGCACCATACCCGCCAACGGCGACAGGAAGATCACCAGCAGGAACAGCAGGCCAGTGACCACCGCCGTCAAACCGGTGCGGCCGCCGACGGCGACGCCGGACGAGCTTTCGATGTAAGCGGTCACGGAAGAGGTACCCGCCAGCGAACCGGCCACTGAGCTGATGCTGTCAACGTACAACGCCTGCTTCATACGCGGGAATTTGCCCTGGTTGTCGGTCAGGCCGGCTTTATCGGTAACGCCGATCAGGGTGCCGGAAGAGTCGAACAGGTTCACCAGCATAAACGAGAAGATAACCCCGGCCAGCCCGATGTTCAGCGCGCCGGCCACGTCGACCTGGCCCACCACCGAGGTGATACTCGGCGGCAGGGAGAACAGGCCACCGTATTTCACGTCGCCCAGCATCCAGCCGATCAGGGTGGTGACCACGATCGACACCAGCACCGCCGCGTGGAAGTTACGCGAAGAGAGCACGGCGATGATGAAGAAGCCGAGCGCCCCCAGCAGCACGTTGTGCGAGGTCAGGCTGCCGATGGTCACCAGCGTATCCGGGTTAGCCACCACGATGCCGGCGTTTTTCAGCCCCATCATGCCGATGAACAGACCGATGCCGCTGGTAATGCCGACCCGCAGGCTGACCGGAATGTTAGCGATCATCCAATAGCGAATGCGGAAAATGGTCAGCAACAGCAGGCCGACCGCCCCCCAGAAGATGGCGCCCATGCCCACCTGCCAGGAGATGCCCATCGCGCCGACCACCACGAAGGCGAAGAAGGCGTTCAGGCCCATCGCCGGCGCCAGCGCCACCGGCAGGTTCGCCAGCAGGCCCATAAAGATGCTGCCGAAGGCGGCGATCAAACAGGTGGTGACAAATACCGCCTGGGTATCCATGCCCGCCGCGCCCAAAATTTGCGGGTTAACGAACACGATATACACCATGGTGAGAAAGGTGGTGATACCGGCAATCGTTTCCGTACGCGCCGTCGTGCCATGTTGCTTGAGTTTAAACACACGCCCAAGCAAGCCTTGCTCAGCGTCAAGGCCAGATACTGGTTTGGTCATTATCAGAATTCCGAAAATGGGAATGGACAGTCGCCGGCTATCCTATAACAAAAAGTGGGGCTTTTGATGTCGGTCACAGGTTTTTTTCGCCGTCTTTACGGCTAAACGCGTCAACGGCTTGTATTTACAGGCATTCATCCCCCTTGCCGCCCGCTGCGTTGCCGTTTGCCGGCACGGCCGATAAAATGGCCTATCGCCCCTCTATCCCTATCCGTTAAAAACAGGAGCCCGCATGTCTTCGACCTTTATCGATAAGCTGGCGTTGATCGCGCTGAAAGATGACAAAGTGGCGCTGGTGCGCTCACACAATAAGACGCTGTTTTATATGCCGGGCGGAAAGCGCGAAGCGGGCGAAACCGACGAACAGGCGCTGTGCCGCGAAATCGACGAAGAGCTGACCGTTGCGCTGCTGTCGCAATCCATCGCGTTTTACGGCGAATTCACCGGCCCGGCGGACGGCAAGCAGGACGGCACCCAGGTGCGCATTCGCTGCTACCAGGCCGACTTTACCGGGCAGTTGCAGCCGGCCGCCGAAATCGCCGAGCTGAAGTGGTGCGACAGTCGCGATCTGCCGCAGTGCTCACACGTCGCCGCGCTGATTTTGCACGATCTCAAGGCGCGTAACCTGATCAAGTGATCGCTGAGCGGCCTCAGCGGCGTTAACCCGAAGGAACCTGTCCCGCATGAATCAGATTGACTGCATTTTGTTCGACTGCGATGGCACGCTGGTAGACAGCGAAGTGCTGTGCAGCAAAGCCTATGTGCACATGTTCGCCCACTACGGCATTCATCTGTCGCTGGAAGAGGTATTCAAGAAATACAAAGGGGTGAAGCTGTACGAGATCATCGATCGGGTCAACGCCGAGCAGGGCACTGACCTGGCCAAAGAGACACTGGAGCCGCTGTATCGGCAGGAAGTGGCGCGGTTGTTCGACAGCGAACTGCAACAGATTGCCGGCGCCCGCGAGCTGCTGGCGCAGATAACGGTGCCTGTCTGCACCGTCTCCAACGGGCCGGTCAGCAAGATGCAGCATTCGCTCGGCCTAACCGGCATGCTGCCTTATTTTGATGACCGGTTATTCAGCGGCTATGACATTCAGCGCTGGAAGCCGGATCCGGCGATCGTGTTTCACGCCGCCGAACAGATGCAGGTGCCGGTGACGCGCTGCATCCTGGTGGACGATTCGCCCGCCGGCGCGCAGGCCGGCATCCATGCCGGCATCCCGGTCTTTTACTTCTGCGCCGATCCGCATAACCCGCCGATTGACCACCCGCTGGTGACCACGTTTGACGACCTGGCCCAACTGCCCGCGCTGTGGCGCGAACGAGGCTGGCGGCTCACGGCCGATTAACTGGCCGGCAACGGCGGCTTGTTGCGCCACCAGCGCCAGGACCGTTTCAGCGCGCGGGTTTGCGCGCCGAAGCGGCGGTTGACCGCGTTGGCCAACAGATCGAGCGCCAGGCAGAACACGAAATAAACCAGCGCCACAAACAGGAACACTTCCATCGGATAGACCATGCTGCGGTTGTTGACCTGGGTCGCCAGGAAGGTCAATTCGCCAACGCCGACGATATAAGCCAACGAGGTGTCTTTGATCAGAGAAATCCACTGGTTGATGAACGACGGCACCATCATGCGCAGCGCCTGCGGCAGCACGATCATGCGCAGCGTCTGCCAGCGCGTCAGCCCCAGAGAAAGCCCGGCCTGCCACTGGCCGGGGCCGATCGCGGCGATGCCGGCCTTCACCGCATGGGCCAGATAGGCCGAGGCGATCAACGCCAGCGCGCACACCACGGTGGTGATTTCCGGGATCTCGACGCCAAACACCATCGGCAGCAGGAAATAGGTCCAGAAGATCAGCATGATGACCGGAATGGCGCGGAAAAAGCCCAACACCGCCGCCAGCAGCCCGGCGGCGACACCGCGTGACATCGCCAGCGCCACGCCGAGTAAGGTGCCGAGCACCGCCGAGGCCACGCCGGCCATCAGGCTGATCGCCAACGTCAGCGCCGCGCCGCCCAGCGGCCCGTCCGGCCAGGTGCCCCACAGCAGGTAACCCAGGTTGTCGTGAATCACGCTGAAATCCATCTCAATGTCCTCCCAGCGGTTTACGCTGTTGTCGCCACATGCCCCAACCTTCCAGCAGCGCGATGATGGCGATATACAGCACCGTCGCCACGCCGAACGCCTGGAAGGTGCGCAGGGTTTCGGTTTCGACCTGACGCGAGGCGTAAGAGAGTTCGGCAACGCCGATCGCCATGGTCAGCGACGAGTTCTTGATCACGTTCATGTATTGCCCCAGCAGCGGCGGCAGCGCGATTTTCAGCGCCTGCGGCAACACCACGTAGCGCATCGCCTGCCAGCCGGTCAGTCCCAGCGCCTGAGCGGCATATTTCTGCCCGCCGGCGACGCCGCGAATGCCGGAGCGGATCTCTTCGGCGATAAAGGCGGTGGAGTAGAGCGTCAGGCCAAAGAAACCGGCGAGAAACTCGAACGACGGCCACTCAAGCGGGCCGACCTGATGTGAGCTGTTCAGCCACTGCATGGCGGCGGACGGCAGGATCTGCCCGGCGGCGAAGTACCAGAAGAACAGCTGCACCAGCAGCGGCGTATTGCGAAACAGCGAGCTGTACCCCATCGCCAGCCAACGCAACGGCCGCAGGCTGCTGTCGCGCATCGCCGCCAGCACAAAGCCCAGCAACGTGGCCGCCAGGCCCGCGCAGGCGGAAAGCCACAGCGTCAGCAGAAAGCCATGCCACAGCCAGCTCAGGTATTGCGGCGCCAGCAGCCAGTCCAGGTTCATGTTCAATCCTTGTCTTGCAGAATGCATCAGGGGCGCAGCAAGCTGCGCCCCTCCGTGCCTATCTCACCGCAAGCGGTTAAGTCAGGCTTTTGGTTGCTGATCCAAAGGCGCGATTTTGAAATCGCCGCGCGGTTGAGCGGATTTGGTTTCCGGCCCGAACCAGCGATCGTAAATCTTAACCGCTTCGCCGTCGTTTTCCAGCTTGATCAGCGTCTCGTTCACCGCAGCGGTCAGGCGATCTTCGCCCTTGGGAATGCCGACCCCCTGATACTCTTTGGTCAGGCTGAACGGCGAAATTTCAAACTCCGCCTTTTGCGCCGCCGGCAGGTTGCCGAGCAGGCCGACCAGCTTGGCGTCGTCCTGAGTGATCGCCTGCACGTTGCCATTACGCAGCGCCACGAACGCCAGCGGGGTATCATCGTAGGAGATCACTTTCGCCGTCGGGAAACGCTCGCGCAGGGTGATTTCCTGCACCGTGCCCTTGTCCGCGCCGATGCGCAGTTTCTTGATGTCTTCCGGCGTTTTCAGCACGCCTTTACGGGCGATGAATTTCTGCCCAGTGGCGAAGTACGGCACGCTGAAGTTCACTTCCTTGGCGCGCTCGTCGGTAATGGTGAAGTTGGCGGCAATCAGGTCAACCTTCTTCGACACCAGCAGCGGAATGCGGTTGGCCGGGTTGGTGGCGCGCAGCTCTACTTTCACCCCCAGCGCTTTGCCGATCGCGTCGGCGACGTCCACATCGTAGCCCACCAGCTTCTTGCTCTGCGGATCGATGTAGCCGAACGGCGGGTTACTGTCGAACACCGCGATGCGCACCACGCCGGCTTGCTTGATATCGTCAAGTTTGTCCGCGTGCGCGGCGCCGGCGGCGAAACCGGTCAGACTGGCTAACAACGTTAAGGCCAAAGCGCGATGTTTCATAGAAAGCTCCTAAGTGGTTGATGTCCTGCTGGCGGATAAGCTAGCAAGCGCCACATAGGTCAGGAAATAATATAAAAAGCTATATTTATAACCTTTTTATCTTTACGCGTTTAAGATGGAATAAAGGCGCGGGAAACCGCGCCTTGGGAGGATATTACCCGGAAAGGGTTAGTCATCTTTTTCGTCTTTACCGCCCGGGGAGAGCAGCTTTTCCAGGGCATCGCCACCCAAATGACGGAAATCCTGTCCTTTGACGAAATAGAAGATAAATTCGCAGATGTTCTGGCAGCGATCGCCGATACGCTCGATAGAACGGGCGCAGAACAGCGCGGTCAGCACGCTCGGAATGGTGCGCGAGTCTTCCATCATGTAGGTCATCAGCTGACGCACGATGCCTTCGTATTCCTGGTCGACCTTTTTATCTTCCCGGTAAATACGGATCGCTTCGTCCAGATCCATGCGCGCGAACGCGTCCAGCACGTCGTGCAGCATCTGCACCGTGTGGCGCCCCAGCGACTCCAGGCTGACCAGCAGCGGCTGGTGCTGGTGCGAGAACTTCTCCAGCGCGGTGCGGCAGATCTTGTCCGCCACGTCGCCGATGCGCTCCAGCTCGGAAATGGTTTTGATGATCGCCATCACCAGACGCAGATCGCTGGCGGTCGGCTGGCGCTTGGCGATAATGCGCACGCAGGCTTCATCGATCGCCACTTCCATCATGTTGACCTTGGCGTCGCCTTCGATCACGCGCTTGGCCAGCTCGCCATCCTGATTGTGCATCGCAGTGATGGCGTCGGTCAGCTGCTGCTCCACCAGCCCGCCCATGGTCAGCACCTGGGTGCGGATATGCTCGAGCTCTGCGTTGAACTGGCCGGAAATGTGTTTGTTTAAATTCAGGTTATCCATGATGCTTCCTATCAACCATAACGGCCAGTGATGTAGTCTTCAGTCTGCTTTTTCTGCGGCGCAGTGAACAGGTTATCAGTATCACTGAACTCGATCAGCTCGCCCAGATACATAAATGCGGTAGAGTCGGAGCAGCGCGCCGCCTGCTGCATGTTGTGCGTCACGATCACCACGGTGTAATCAGCCTTCAGCTCGCTGATCAGCTCTTCAATCTTGCCGGTGGAGATCGGATCCAGTGCCGAGCAAGGCTCATCCAGCAACAGCACTTCCGGACGAATGGCGATGCCGCGGGCGATGCACAGACGCTGCTGCTGGCCGCCGGAGAGGCTGTAGCCGCTCTGGTGCAGCTTGTCCTTGGTTTCATTCCACAGCGCCGCTTTGGTCAGCGCCCACTGTACGCGC
This sequence comes from Serratia sp. CY43202, assembly GCF_052168755.1. Classification (NCBI taxonomy): domain Bacteria; kingdom Pseudomonadati; phylum Pseudomonadota; class Gammaproteobacteria; order Enterobacterales; family Yersiniaceae; genus Serratia; species Serratia sp. CY43202. The sequence continues at coordinate 33,503 of NZ_JBJNMB010000008.1, read as the reverse complement.
TCGTCCATATCGGCACGCGACAGCTTTTCAAACAGGCGAACGCCGAAGGCGATGTTGTCGTAAATCGACATCGGGAACGGCGTCGGCTTCTGGAACACCATGCCGACCTTAGCGCGCAGCAGTGCGATATCCGAGTTGTCGGTCAGGATGTTCTGGCCGTCCAGCAGGATGCCGCCTTCCGCACGCTGTTCCGGGTACAGCTGGTACATCTTGTTGAAGGTGCGCAGCAGGGTAGATTTGCCGCAGCCGGACGGGCCGATAAACGCGGTGACCTTGTTCTTGGCGATATCCAGCGTGATGTTCTTCAGCGCATGGAATTTGCCATAGTAGAAGTTCAGATCGCGTACCTGAATTTTGCTGCTGGAAGCGTCAGTAACCATACTCATCAAGACTTCTCTCTTTTCATCAGCGCCGCCAAAGCGGCGCTCAAAATTTTATGAATGCTTTTTCTTGGCGAAAACCACGCGCGCCAGGATATTCAGTAACAGTACGCACAGGGTGATCAACAGCACCCCGGCCCAGGCCAGCTGTTGCCATTCGGCGAACGGGCTCATGGCGAATTTGAAGATGGTCACCGGCAGGTTGGCGATCGGCTGCATCAGGTCGGTGCTCCAGAACTGGTTCGACAGCGAGGTGAACAGCAGCGGTGCGGTTTCCCCCGCGATGCGCGCAATCGCCAGCAGCACGCCGGTGATGATGCCGGACACCGACGCCTTCAGCGTGATGGCGGAAATCATGCGCCATTTCGGCGTACCCAGGGCATAAGCGGCCTCGCGCAGCGTATCCGGTACCAGTTTCAGCATGTTCTCGGTGGTACGAATGACGATCGGCACCTGCAGCAGCGCCAGCGCCACGATGCCGGCCCAGCCGGAGAAGTGTTCCATCTTCGCCACCACGATGGTGTAAACGAACAGGCCCACCACGATCGACGGTGCGGACAAAAGAATGTCGTTGATAAAGCGGATCACTTCCGCCAGCCAGGATTTACGGCCGTATTCCGCCAGGTAGATGCCGGCCATGATGCCCAGCGGCGTACCGAAAAGGGTCGCCCACAGGATCAACAGGCCGCTGCCGGCGATAGCGTTGGCCAAGCCGCCGCCTGCGGTATTCGGCGGCGGGGTCATCTCGGTGAACAGCGCCAGCGACATGCCGTCGAAGCCTTTGGTGACGGTGGCGATCAGGATCCAGATCAGCCAGAACAACCCGAACGCCATGGTCGCCATCGACAGGAACAGCGCGAGGCGGTTTTTCTGCCGGCGCCAGGCCTGCATTTTGCGGCGGCTTTCCGCCAGAACGACTGCGTTTTGCATATCCATCGTCGCCATGTTAACGCCCCTCATTCTTGGCCAGACGCATGATCATCAGTTTCGACAGCGCCAGCACGATAAAGGTGATAACAAACAGAATCAGGCCCAGCTCCATCAACGCGGCGGTGTGCACGCCGGACTCAGCTTCGGCGAATTCGTTGGCCAGCGCCGAGGTGATGCTGTTGCCCGGCATATACAGCGAAGCGCTGTCGAGCTGGTAGGTGTTGCCGATGATAAAGGTCACCGCCATGGTTTCCCCCAGCGCACGGCCCAGGCCCAGCATCACGCCGCCGATGACGCCGTTTTTGGTGAACGGCAGCACGATGCGCCAGATGACTTCCCAAGTGGTGCAGCCGATGCCGTAGGCCGACTCTTTCATCATTACCGGCGTCTGTTCGAACACGTCGCGCATAACCGCAGCGATGTAAGGAATGATCATGATCGCCAGGATCACCCCGGCGGCCAGGATACCGATGCCGAAGGCCGGGCCGGAGAACAGCTCGCCGACGATAGGAATGCCCGACAGCACGTCGCCCACCGGCGTCTGGAAGTATTCGGCGAACAGCGGGGCGAACACAAACAGGCCCCACATGCCGTAGACGATGCTTGGGATGGCCGCCAGCAGCTCAATGGCGATGCCCAGCGGCCGCTTCAACCAGTTCGGCGCCAGTTCGGTCAGGAACAGCGCGATGCCGAAACTCACCGGCACGGCGATGATCAGCGCGATGAGCGAGGTGACCACGGTACCGTAGATCGGCACCAGCGCGCCGAACTGCTCCGCCGGTGCGTCCCACTCTTTGGTCCACAGGAAGGCGAAGCCGAATTTCTGCATGCTTGGCCAGGAGGCGAAGATCAGCGAAACGATGATGCCGCCCAGCAACAATAGGGTAATCAGCGCAGCCAGTCTCACCAGCGCGCTGAAAATGATGTCACCGTTTTTGCCCGGTGCTTTGATGGTCGGCTTGTACTCAGCCATAGATTACTCTCTGTTTGAACCCTGGCAGCCCCAACCGGGATCGGAGCCTGAAGAACTGTGTGGGGCGCGGCGAACCCGCGCCCCTGCGTTGTTAGTACAGCGCTTTACCTGAACTGTCTTTTACGTTGGTTTTCCAGGCCGCGCGCACCTGCTCAACCACTTCTGTCGGCAGGGTGGCGTAATCCAGCTCGTTCGCCTGCTTGGCGCCGGTTTTATAAGCCCAGTCGAAGAACTTCAGCACTTCGGCACCCTGAGCAGGGTTTTTCTGCTCTTTGTGCACCAAAATGAAGGTGGTGGAGGTGATTGGCCACACGTTGTCGCCTTTCTGGTCAGTCAGATCCTGAGCGAAGGTCTTGCTCCAATCCACGCCTTTGGCCGCGTTGCTGAAGCTCTCTTCGGTCGGGCTAACCGGTTTGCCGTCGGCGGATACCAGCTTGGTGTAAGCCAGGTTGTTCTGTTTGGCGTAAGCGTATTCTACGTAGCCGATAGAGCCAGGCAGACGCTGAACGAAGGCGGCGATGCCGTCGTTGCCTTTGCCGCCCAGACCGGTCGGCCAGTTAACGGTAGAACCGGCGCCAATCTTCTCTTTCCACTGCGCGTTGGCCTTGGACAGGTAGCTGGTAAACACGAACGAGGTGCCGGAACCGTCGGCGCGGCGCACTACGGCGATGTTCTGGTCAGGCAGTTTCACGCCAGGGTTCAGCTTGGTGATAGCCGGATCGTTCCACTTTTTGACGTTGCCCAGGTAGATATCGCCCAGGGTTTTACCGTCCAGCGTCAGTTCGCCGGATTTAATACCCGGGATATTCACCGCCAGTACCACGCCGCCAATCACGGTCGGGAACTGGAACAGGCCATCGGCCGCCAGTTTGTCGTCAGACAGCGGAGCATCGGAAGCGCCAAAGTCAACGGTGTTGGCCACGATTTGCTTCACGCCGCCAGAGGAGCCGATGCCCTGATAGTTAACTTTGTTGCCGGTTTCTTTCTGATAAGAATCTGCCCACTTGGCGTAAACCGGAGCGGGGAATGTCGCACCTGCACCGGTCAGGCTGGCAGCAGCGAACGCGGACACGGCGGTCAGGGAGAAGGTCGCTGCCACAATACTGGCGACGGTGGTACGCATCAGTTTCATAATCCCTCCTAATGGGATACTTAAAATCGACTTCGAGTCGTTTTAATCAGAGTAAGTATTGCTGCAGGAGGGAAAATAGGACAGTTTGGTGACAGAAAAATGTACGCAATATGACAGTTATATTACAGTGCGTTTGATGGGTATTGTTTTATCTATAAATCAAAAAGTTAGTTGTGAAACAGCACATTTGCCAAGCAATAAAAAAACCGTTTTGGCGCGGCCTATCCGCTTGAATATGACAACGTTTATCGCCGAATCGGTCGCGCTGTCATCTTTAAGGCCGCTCATGAAAAAAGCCGGCGCTAAGGCCGGCTTTTGCAGTTTACCTGCGGCAAATTACTCTACGGTGACAGACTTCGCCAGGTTGCGTGGCTGGTCAACGTCGGTGCCTTTGATCAGCGCCACGTGGTAAGACAGCAGCTGCAACGGCACGGTGTAGAAGATCGGCGCGACGATTTCCTCGACGTGCGGCAGAGGAATGATGGTCATGCCTTCGCTGCTGACAAAGCCGGCGTCCTGATCGGCGAACACGTACAGCTGGCCACCGCGCGCGCGCACTTCTTCAATGTTGGACTTCAGCTTTTCCAGCAGTTCGTTGTTTGGCGCCACCACGATCACCGGCATATCGGCGTCGATCAGCGCCAGCGGGCCGTGTTTCAACTCGCCCGCCGCATAAGCTTCGGCGTGAATATAGGAGATCTCTTTCAGCTTCAGCGCCCCTTCCATGGCGATCGGATACTGATCGCCGCGGCCGAGGAACAGCGCATGATGCTTGTCGGAGAAGCCTTCCGCCAGCGCTTCGATCTCTTTATCCATCGACAGCATCTGCTCGATACGCGCCGGCAGCGCCTGCAGGCCGTGCACGATCTCCTGCTCCACGCTTTCCGCCATGCCTTTCAGGCGGCCCAGGCGCGCCACCAGCATCAACAGCACGGTGAGCTGCGTGGTGAAGGCTTTGGTCGAGGCTACGCCGATTTCCGTGCCCGCTTTGGTCATCAACGCCAGATCGGATTCACGCACCAGCGAAGAGCCCGCAACGTTACAAACGGCCAGCGAACCAAGATAACCCAGCTCTTTGGACAGGCGCAGCGCCGCTAACGTGTCGGCGGTTTCGCCGGACTGCGACAGGGTGATGATCAGGCTGCCCGGACGCACCGCCGATTTGCGGTAACGGAATTCGGACGCGATCTCGACGTCGCACGGCACGCCGGCCAACGCTTCAAACCAGTAGCGCGCCACCATCCCGGAGTGGTAAGAAGTCCCACAGGCGATGATCTGCACGTGTTGCACCTTGGCCAGCAGCTCGTCGGCGTGCGGGCCCAGCTCGCTCAGGTTGATTTGGCCATGGCTGAAACGCCCTTCCAGGGTGTTTTTCAGCGCCAGCGGCTGTTCGTAGATCTCTTTTTGCATGTAGTGACGGTAAGCGCCCTTGTCGCCGGCGTCATACTGCACCTGGGATTCGATCTCAGGACGCTCGATGGCGTTGCCCTGCTTGTCGAAGATGTTGACGGTGCGGCGAGTCACTTCCACCACGTCGCCTTCTTCCAGGAAGATGAAGCGGCGGGTGACCGGCAGCAGCGCCAGCTGATCGGAGGCGATGAAGTTTTCCCCAACGCCGCGGCCGATAACCAGCGGGCTGCCGGAGCGCGCCGCAACCAATACGCTCGGATCGCGGCTGTCCATCACCACGGTGCCGTAAGCGCCGCGCAGCTGTGGGATCACGCGCTGAACCACTTCCAGCAGCGTACCGCCCTGCAACTGTTCCCAGTGCACCAGGTGCGCGATCACTTCGGTGTCGGTTTCGGAGCTGAAACGGTAACCACGTTCGATCAGCAACTCGCGCAGCGGTTCGTGGTTTTCGATGATGCCGTTATGCACCACGGTAATGTAGTCGGAAACATGCGGGTGCGCGTTCGCTTCGGTCGGTTCACCGTGCGTTGCCCAGCGGGTGTGAGCGATGCCGGTACCGCCGTGCAGATCGGTTTGCTCCGCCGCTTCGGCCAGTTTTTGTACCTTGCCTACGCGACGCAGGCGACTGACGTTGCCTTTTTCATCGACCACCGCCAGACCGGCGGAGTCATAACCGCGGTACTCAAGACGACGTAAACCTTCCAACAGGATTTCTGCGATATCACGTTGCGCTACTGCGCCTACAATTCCACACATCAGTTATATTCCTAATGAACGCCCTTCATGGGCGCTTTCGATGCCTTGACCTGATTTTTGCCGGTTTTTACCGTGCGTCCCCCGAGCCTGTAGATGGTGGGGGTTATTATGTTTTGTATTGGGCTCGTGAACAGAGCCCAACGCAAAACACACTATGACTTCTTCTTCACCGGACGTTGCCAGCCCTGAATGTGCACCTGCTTGACGCGGCTCAGCACCAATTCGTCCTCGGCAATATCGCGCGTCACCGTGGTGCCTGCGGCGATGGTGGAGCCTTTGCCGACCGATACCGGCGCCACCAGCTGAGTATCGGAACCGACGAACACCCCATCGCCGATCAGCGTCTTGTGCTTGTTGGCGCCATCGTAGTTACAGGTGATGGTGCCGGCGCCGATATTCACGTCATCGCCGATTTCGGCATCGCCCAGGTAGCTGAGGTGGCCGGCCTTGGAGCCTTTGCCCAGACGCGCCTTTTTCATTTCCACGAAGTTGCCGACGTGGGCCCCTGCCGCCAGCTCCGCGCCTGGGCGCAGGCGGGCAAATGGCCCCACGGTGCAGCCGACTTCCAGCACGCTGTCTTCCAGCACGCTGTAAGGACTGATCTCGCAATCATCACCGATTACGCAGTTTTTCAGCACGCAGCCGGCGCCGATTTTCACCCGATCGCCCAACTTGACGTGACCTTCGATAATCACATTCGCATCAATAGTGATGTCGCGGCCGTGAACAAGTTCCCCGCGCAAATCGAAACGCGCCGGATCCAGCAGCATCACGCCGGCCAACAGCAGCTTTTCAGACTGTTCCGACTGGAATACGCGTTCCAGGGTCGCCAGTTGCAGGCGGTTGTTCACACCTTCCACTTCACTCAGGCGCGACGGGTGTACAGCCTCGATTTTCTTGCCGTCGGCATGGGCCAACGCAATGATATCGGTGATGTAAAACTCGCCCTGTGCGTTGTCGTTGTTCAGCATCCCCAGCCAGCGCTTCAGATCGCGCCCGTTCGCCACCAGGATGCCGGTATTGATCTCATTAATCTGACGCTGTGCCTCGCTGGCGTCCTTGTGTTCAACGATGCCCACCACGTTGCCCTGCTCGCGCACGATGCGGCCGTAACCACTCGGATCGTCCAGTTTCACCGTCAGCAGACCGATGCCGCCCTGCGGCTTGGCCGCAATCAGGCGTTGCAGCGTATCCACGGAAATCAAAGGCACGTCACCGTACAGCATCAGCACGTCTTCATCGTCGGCAAAATGCGGCGCCGCCTGCTGCATTGCATGGCCGGTGCCCAATTGCTCCGCCTGCAGCACCCAGTTCAGCGCGCCGTCCGTCAGCGTGCTTTTCAACAAATCGCCGCCGTGGCCGTATACCAGGTGAACATGTTGCGCGCCCAGTTTCATCGCGGCATCAATGACGTGCTGCACCATCGGCTTACCGGCCAACGGATGCAACACTTTGGGAAGATCGGAATACATGCGCGTACCCTTGCCCGCGGCGAGGATGACCACGCTCATTGCGCTGTTCGACATAAGCAACCTGATAACTCCATTTTGATAGACGAAAGTAAAACCGTTTAGCGACGATATTACTACATATTTCTCATCACGAACCCGGCGCAGGCCGCGCGCCTCTTGGCCTGCCGCCATCATGGCCGATTCGGCTTCAGGACGAAAAAACTGTCGGCGTTCGGCGACGTTTCTTTCCCGATATCAGGGGTTATACACCACACCGCCCGCCGGGCTGAAATGCTTATTTTAAAGTAAAAAAAAAGCGACCCTATAGGCCGCTTTCTTAAAGTTGGGTGCAGAGCACCCAAACATTACATCGCTTTTCTGGTGAGCTCGATAACGCGCAGTTTTGCGATCGCTTTCGCCAGTTCAGCGGATGCCTGAGCATAGTCGACATCGCCATGAGAGCTGCGAATGTGTTCTTCAGCTTTACGCTTAGCTTCCAACGCTCTCGCTTCGTCGAGGTCAGTACCACGGATAGCAGTGTCCGCCAGCACGGTAACCACGCTCGGCTGCACCTCGAGGATGCCGCCGGACAGGTAGATGAACTCTTCTTCACCGTGCTGCTTAACAATACGCACCATGCCAGGCTTGATGGCAGTCAGCAGCGGCGCATGGCCAGGGAAGATCCCCAGTTCACCTTCGCTGCCTGTCACCTGGATCTTCTGCACCAGGCCGGAAAACATCTGTTTTTCCGCGCTGACTACATCCAGATGGTAAGTCATAGCCATATCACCCTCCTCTCAAGGCGTTACAGTTTCTTGGCTTTTTCCACTGCTTCTTCAATGGTGCCAACCATGTAGAACGCCTGCTCCGGCAGGTGGTCATAGTCGCCGTCCATAATGCCTTTGAAACCACGGATGGTGTCTTTCAGCGATACGAACTTGCCCGGAGAACCGGTGAAGACTTCTGCCACGAAGAACGGCTGAGACAGGAAGCGTTGGATCTTACGCGCACGGGATACGACCAGTTTGTCTTCTTCAGACAGCTCGTCCATACCCAGGATCGCGATGATATCTTTCAGTTCCTGGTAGCGTTGCAGAATGGACTGCACGCCACGCGCTACGTCGTAGTGCTCCTGGCCAACAACCAGCGGATCCAGCTGACGGCTGGTAGAATCCAGCGGGTCAACGGCCGGGTAGATACCCAGAGAAGCGATGTTACGGCTCAGTACCACGGTTGCGTCCAAGTGCGCAAAGGTGGTGGCTGGTGACGGGTCAGTCAAGTCATCCGCAGGAACGTAAACGGCCTGTACGGAAGTGATGGAACCGGTCTTGGTCGAGGTGATACGTTCTTGCAGAACGCCCATCTCTTCCGCCAGCGTTGGCTGATAACCTACCGCGGATGGCATACGGCCCAGAAGTGCGGACACTTCGGTACCGGCCAGGGTGTAACGGTAGATGTTGTCAACGAACAGCAGAACGTCACGGCCTTCGTCACGGAATTTCTCCGCCATGGTCAGACCGGTCAGCGCAACGCGCAGACGGTTACCTGGTGGCTCGTTCATCTGGCCGTAAACCAGGGATACTTTGTCCAGAACGTTGGAGTCGGTCATTTCGTGGTAGAAGTCGTTACCCTCACGAGTACGCTCGCCCACGCCCGCAAACACGGAATAACCGGAGTGCTCGATCGCGATGTTACGGATCAGCTCCATCATGTTTACGGTTTTACCTACGCCCGCACCGCCGAACAGACCAACTTTACCGCCCTTGGCGAACGGACAAATCAGGTCCATTACCTTGATACCGGTTTCCAGCAGTTCCTGGGAGCTGGACAGCTCTTCGTAGCTTGGCGCCGCGCGGTGAATCGCCCAACGCTCTTCTTCGCCGATGTCGCCTTTCATGTCGATCGGTTGGCCCAATACGTTCATGATACGGCCCAGGGTAGCTTTACCCACCGGCACTTCAATCGGGTGGTCCAGGTTGTTCACTTTCAGACCGCGACGCAGACCGTCGGAGGTCCCCATTGCGATACAGCGAACCACGCCACCGCCCAGCTGTTGCTGAACTTCTAACACCAGTTTTTCGGTGCCGTTTTCTACCTCAAGGGCATCGTACACTTTTGGTACGGCATCCTGAGGGAACTCGACGTCCACCACGGCGCCGATTACCTGGATAATCTTTCCAGTAGCCATCTTGAATCCTCTACGTAATTCGTAAACCTAGCTTAAACCGCGGAGGCTCCCGAAACGATCTCGGTGAGTTCCTGAGTGATGCTGGCCTGACGCGCCTTGTTGTATACCAACTGCAGCTCTTTGATCAGGCTACCGCCGTTATCGGTTGCGGCTTTCATCGCGACCATTCGTGCGGCCTGCTCGCTGGCCAGGTTTTCCACGACGCCCTGATAAACCTGCGACTCCACATAGCGGCGCAGCAAGGTATCAAGCAGCACTTTTGGATCGGGTTCATACAGGTAATCCCAAGGCGTTTTCTTCAGCTCTTCGTCATCGGCTGGCGGTAACGGCAGCAGCTGAAGCACCTGTGGCTCTTGGGACATCGTATTAACAAATTTGTTGCTGACAATGTACAGCTTATCCAAACGACCTTCGTCGTAGGCCTGCAGCATCACTTTCACCGGCCCGATCAGATCCGACAGGGAAGGTTTGTCCCCCATGCCGGTCACCTGGGCAACCACGTTGCCGCCCACGGAACCAAAGAAAGAGGCCGCTTTAGAGCCAATCAGCGCCAAATCGGTTTCGACGCCTTTTTCGGACCAGGCTTTCATCTCCGCCAGCAGCTTTTTGAACAGGTTGATGTTCAAGCCGCCGCAGAGACCACGGTCAGTAGACACCACCAGATACCCGACGCGCTTAACGTCACGCTCATCCAGGTACGGGTGCTTGTACTCCAGATTCCCTAACGCAAGGTGACCAATCACTTTGCGCATGGTCTCTGCATAAGGACGGCTGGCCGCCATGCGATCCTGCGATTTACGCATTTTGGAGGCGGCGACCATTTCCATCGCTTTAGTGATCTTTTGCGTGTTTTGCACGCTAGCGATCTTACTACGTATCTCTTTTGCGCCGGCCATCTCTGCTTCTCCTCAGTGCCAGACGGCCTGCTGTCTTTCAACAGCAGGACCGTTCGGCGTTACCAGGACTGGGTTTTCTTGAAGGTCTCGAGGACGTCTTTCAACTTGCCCTCGATCTCATCATTGAAGTTGCCAGTTTGGTTGATGTGGTTCAGCAGTTCGGCGTGCTCGCGGTCCGCATAGGCGACCAGTGCGGCTTCGAAGCTCACCACTTTGGCGACTTCGACGTCGTTCAGGTAACCGCGTTCTGCGGCAAACAGCACCAGAGACTGTTGTGCAACCGACATCGGCGCATACTGTTTCTGTTTCAGCAGCTCGGTCACTTTCTGACCGTGGCTCAGCTGTTTGCGGGTCGCGTCGTCCAGATCGGAGGCGAACTGGGAGAACGCAGCCAGCTCACGATACTGTGCCAGCGCGGTACGGATACCACCGGACAGTTTCTTCATGATCTTGGTCTGCGCGGCGCCACCAACACGGGATACGGAGATACCCGGGTTAACTGCCGGACGAATACCGGAGTTGAACAGGTTGGATTCCAGGAAGATCTGACCATCGGTAATCGAGATTACGTTGGTCGGAACGAACGCGGAAACGTCACCCGCCTGGGTTTCAATGATCGGCAGAGCGGTCAGTGAACCGGTTTGGCCTTTAACTTCACCTTTGGTGAAGGCTTCAACGTATTCGGCGTTAACGCGCGCTGCACGCTCCAGCAAGCGGGAGTGCAGGTAGAATACGTCGCCTGGGTAAGCTTCACGACCTGGCGGACGACGAAGCAGCAGGGAAATCTGGCGGTAAGCAACGGCCTGTTTGGACAGGTCATCGTACACGATCAGCGCATCTTCACCGCGGTCACGGAAGTATTCGCCCATTGCGCAACCGGCATATGGCGCCAGGTATTGCAGTGCAGCGGATTCGGAAGCGGTCGCCACCACCACGATGGTGTTGGCCAGTGCGCCGTGCTCTTCCAGTTTGCGCACCACGTTAGCGATGGTGGACGCTTTCTGGCCGATAGCCACGTAAACGCATTTGATGCCGGAGTCGCGTTGGTTGATGATCGCATCGATCGCCAGCGCGGTTTTACCGGTCTGACGGTCACCGATCACCAGCTCACGCTGGCCACGGCCGATTGGAATCATGGCGTCAACGGATTTGTAGCCAGTTTGAACCGGCTGATCAACGGACTGACGCTCGATAACGCCTGGCGCGATAGCTTCTACCGGAGAGAAGCCGTCGTTTTCAATCGGGCCTTTGCCGTCGATAGGTGCGCCCAGGGTGTTAACTACGCGGCCCAGCAAACCACGACCGACTGGAACTTCCAGGATACGGCCAGTACATTTAACCTTCATGCCTTCGGCCAGATCCGAGTACGGACCCATGACCACGGCACCGACGGAGTCGCGCTCCAGGTTCAATGCGATTGCGTAACGGTTGCCAGGCAGCGCGATCATTTCGCCCTGCATAACTTCGGCCAGGCCGTGTACGCGGATGATCCCGTCGCTGACGGAAACGATAGTACCTTCATTGTGAGCTTCGCTCACTACATTGAACTGAGCAATGCGCTGCTTGATCAGTTCGCTGATTTCGGTGGAATTCAGTTGCATGCTCCAGTCCCCTTAAGACTGCAAGACGTCTGTCAGGCGTTCAAGACGACCGCGAACGCTGCCATCAATCACCATATCGCCGGCGCGAACAACGATGCCGGCCAGTACAGACTTGTCAATTTTGCAATTCAGCTTAACTTTGCGTGACAGACGTTTTTCCATCGCAGCGGCGATTTTCGCCTGCTGTTCGTCGCTCAGCGCGCTCGCAGAGAGCACTTCGACTTCGACGGTGGATTCCAGCGAGGCGCGCAGTTCGATGAACTGCTGCAGCACGGCAGGAAGAACCAGTAAACGTCCATTTTCGGCCATTACACGGATAAAGTTCTGGCCATGTTCGTCGAGCCGATCGCCACAAACCGCGATGAACGTCTTGGACAGCGTTTCTGGCGCAACCGCGCCAGACAGCAGTTCAGAAATCTGTTCATTGCGAGTGACTTCAGCCGTAAACGCCAGCATCTCCTGCCAGCGCTCTACGCTTTGGTGCTCAACGGCAAAGTCAAAAGCTGCTTTGGCGTAGGGGCGAGCTACAGTTACAAATTCAGACATCAGCCCCTCCCTCCTTACAGTTCAGCGACCAGTTTATCAACGATGTCGCTGTTAGCAGCTTCATCCACGGAACGTTCGATGATCTTCTCGGCGCCGGCAATTGCCAGCATCGCGACTTGCTTACGCAACTCTTCACGAGCGCGCTTACGTTCGGCTTCGATCTCAGCCTGAGCCTGCGCCACGATTTTGTTACGTTCCTGCTCGGCTTCGGCTTTCGCTTCATCCATGATCTGAGCTTTGCGTTTGTTCGCTTGCTCGATGATCACCTGAGCTTCTGCTTTAGCAGTTTTCAGCTGGTCGGTCGCATTGGCTTGCGCTAAGTCCAGATCTTTTTTGGCACGCTCTGCAGAAGCGAGGCCGTCAGCGATTTCTTTCTGACGTTTCTCGATGGCAGCCATGATCGGCGGCCATACGTACTTCATGCAGAACCAGACAAACAGAACGAACGCGATGGCCTGGCCGAGGATTGTTGCGTTAAGATTCACAGCACAATGCCTCTTTAAAAGTTAATAGTTTGGTTACGTCGTAGAGGGTTACTCTACTTACGCGACGGCGAACATCACGTACAGACCCAGACCTACAGCGATCATCGGGATGGCGTCGACCAGACCCATAACGATAAAGAACTGTGTACGCAGCAGAGGAATCAGGTCAGGCTGACGAGCAGCGCCTTCCAAGAATTTACCACCCAGGATGCCGATACCGATCGCAGCACCGATTGCCGCTAAACCCATCATCACAGCGGCAGCCATGTACAGCAGATCCATACTCAGGTTTTCCATGACAGTCTCCAGTTTGTTTCAGTTTAAAAGTGCAAGTGTTTTAAGAAAATCAGTGCTCTTCAGACGCCATCGACAGATAGACGATCGTCAGAACCATGAAAATAAAGGCTTGAAGCGTAATGATCAGGATGTGGAAGATAGCCCAAGGCAAGCTCAGGACCCACTGTGACCACCACGGCAACAGGCCGGCAATCAGGATGAAGATCAACTCACCCGCATACATGTTGCCGAACAGTCGCAGACCCAGTGAAACAGGTTTGGACAGCAGGCTGACACCTTCAAGAATCAGGTTGATAGGAATGAATACAGGGTGGTTGAACGGCTGCATGGTCAACTCTTTAACGAACCCGCCAACGCCTTTCATTTTGATGCTATAGAACAGAATCAGGATAAACACGCCCAGCGCCATAGACAGCGTGACGTTCACGTCAGCGGTAGGCACCACGCGCAGCGCAGGCAGACCGAGATGCGCCCCGATGAACGGCAGGAAGTCTACCGGAATCAGGTCCATCAGGTTCATCAGGAACACCCAGACGAACACGGTCAGCGCCAACGGCGCAATCACCTTGCTCTTGCCGTGGTACATGTCGCGCACGCTGCTGTCGACGAAACCAACCACCAGCTCCACGGCGGTTTGCAGTTTACCCGGCACGCCGCTGGTGGCGTTTTTAGCCACTTTGCGGAAAATCACCAGGAACAAAACCCCGAGGACGACGGAGAAAAACATCGAGTCGAGGTTAATCGACCAAAACCCAGTCCCGACCTGAAGCTGCGTCAGGTGGTGACCGATATACTCCTGTGGACTGTTGTATCCCTCTGCAGACATGATGCCTCTACCCTTTATTTAGTTAATTTCGGTAACTGTTAATCACGGCCGGTGCCACTATCTGCACCACTAACACCGCTAAATAGGTCAGGCCAAGCGGTATAAACTCCGCCTTGAACACCCCCAGCGCCACGATCAGCAAAACGATGGTGATCACGACCTTTAGCCCCTCGCCGATGGCGAACGACCAGGCAACCCTACCGGGCGCCGGCGTTTGCGCCTGATGGCGCAAGGCAAACAGCATAAACATTGCACTCGGCAACCAGGCGGCGAGACCGCCTGCCAGCGCCGAAGCGCTCCATTCCGGGCTTTTCAGCCAGAAAGCAACGCTGATCAGAACAAAAGTCATTAACTGCAAAAACAGCAGTTTGCGTGCGACTTTCCCGCTGTAAAGGGACACAGACATGACGTTTGTTCTCTCCGTACCCCAGAGGGGGTATGCTGAGTGACGTATACAACTGTTTTTGCTGTCCTGAGTCAAGCAGCAAAAAACGAGCAAATTATACGGGGCATACCAACGAATTCAATCGATAAGTAGCGAAAAGGTGAACAATTATTTAAATTTCCCTATTCCAGCCTATTTTCACAAGAAAACGGTCGGAATAATAGGGCGCATTTAATTGTCTGATTATTCCAGCGTTGCGTTTAGAAACGCGAGGCCGATCACAGTAATGTCCCTTCCTGATTTATAGCCGATGGTCAACCAAACCGTCTTTAGCAATTTGAGCGATCAAAAGATTATATAAATCAAAACATTATCAGTTAACTGTTCAAAAACAATCCGTATACCCGATGAAAACCTTTTATTGACAAGCAGCGAGGCAATATTCCAACAGCCAATTAACATTAGCAGCAAACGCCAATCTTTCGCACATGATTGCTAACGTGACTATTTCTAAATGCAATTACTCTATTGTCGCTAATTAGCCGCGTTTTTTGTGTTAATAGAAAGTAAATTAACTAAAAAAAGCGACCAACTAATTAGCCTGCTTACCTTTCTGCTGAGTACTGCCTTTTAATTCACGCTTGTTTGATCAAAAGCAAACTCAGTTTGCCTTAAGAATCACCAGATGGCGTTCGCCTTCCAGTTCAGGCACCTGCAACCGCACGATGGACTCCAGGCTTACGCCAGCCGGCAGCTGCGTCAGCTCTTCATCCGGGCGCACGCCTTTCAACGCGTAAAAACGCCCCTGCCCTTTCGCCGGCAGATGATGACACCAGGACAGCATATCCTGCAGCGAAGCGAACGCGCGGCTGATCACGCCATCAAACGGTGGCTCAGCCGGAAACGCTTCGACGCGGCTCTGCACCGGCTCGATATTGTTCAGGCCCAGCTCATGCTGCACCTGGCGCAGGAAGCGCACGCGCTTGCCCAGGCTGTCGAGCAGCGTGAAATGCGCGTCTGGGCGCACGATCGCCAGCGGAATGCCCGGCAAGCCGGGGCCGGTGCCGACATCGATGAAACGTGAGCCCTGCAAATGCGGGTTGACCACGATGCTGTCGAGGATGTGGCGCACCAGCATTTGCTGCGGATCGCGCACCGACGTGAGGTTATAAGCCTTGTTCCACTTATCCAGCATGCCGACATAGCCCAGCAGCTGCTGTTTTTGCTGATCGGGCAGCTCAATGCCTGCCGCCGCAAGCAGCGAGTCTAATTTTTTTTGCACAACGGATCCTCTGGCAGGCGCTGAACGACCAGCGGATGGTTAGCTGGCGCAATGAGGCGACTATGATAATTCAGGGCGCAAGTGATGTCAGCGGCCGTTTGGCTACGGGATGAACAAACGGCCGCCTGGATGCAAGATTTATGCGCTGCGGCGCAGCAGTCCCTGCTTTTTCAGCCAGATCAGCAAAATCGAGATCGCCGCCGGCGTAATGCCGGAGATGCGCGAAGCCTGGCCGATGGAGTTCGGTTTGTGATCGTTCAACTTGGCGATCACCTCGTTCGACAGTCCCGAAACCTGACGGTAGTCGAGATCCAACGGCAGCAAGGTATTCTCGTTGCGCTGCTGTTTTTCGATCTCTTCCTGCTGACGAGCGATGTAGCCCTCGTATTTGACCTGGATCTCAACCTGTTCAGCCGCTTGTACGTCGCCCAGCGGCGGCGCGAAGGCGTCGGTGCCGGTCAACTGCGCGTAATCCATCTCCGGACGGCGCAGCAGCTCTTCGCCGTTCGCTTCACGCGACAGCGGCGCTTTCAGCAGCGCATTGACCTGTTCGACGTTCTCGGCGTGCGGGTGCATCCAGATGTCGCGCAGGCGCTGGCGTTCGCGTTCGATTCGCTCCAACTTCTCGCTGTAACGTGCCCAACGCACGTCGTCCACCAGGCCCAGTTCACGGCCTTTTTCCGTCAGGCGAAGATCGGCGTTGTCTTCGCGCAACATCAGACGATACTCGGCGCGTGAGGTAAACATGCGGTACGGCTCTTTGGTGCCGAGGGTGCTGAGATCGTCCACCAGCACGCCCAGGTAGGCCTGATCGCGGCGTGGCGCCCAGCCTTCTTGTTCGTCGGCGAAACGCCCAGCGTTCAGACCGGCCAGCAGGCCCTGCGCAGCCGCTTCTTCATACCCAGTGGTGCCGTTGATCTGACCGGCGAAGAACAGCCCCTGGATGAATTTGCTTTCCAGCGTCGGCTTCAGGTCGCGCGGATCGAAGAAATCGTACTCGATAGCATAACCAGGGCGAATAATACGCGCGTTTTGCATTCCTTCCATCGAACGGACGATCTGCATCTGCACGTCGAACGGCAGGCTGGTGGAAATCCCGTTAGGGTAAATCTCGTTGCTGGTTAGGCCTTCCGGCTCGAGGAAGATCTGGTGCGCGTTGCGATCGGCAAAGCGCATGACCTTGTCTTCGATCGACGGGCAGTAACGTGGGCCGATCCCTTCGATGATCCCGGCATACATCGGGCTGCGATCGAGGTTATTGCGGATCACGTCATGGGTTTTTTCATTGGTGTGGGTGATGTAGCACGCCATTTGTTCCGGGTGTTGGCTGGCATCGCCCAGGAACGAGAATACCGGCACCGGCGTATCGCCGTGTTGTGGCGCCAGTACGCTGAAATCGATAGTGCGGGCGTCGATGCGCGGTGGCGTACCGGTTTTCAAGCGGTTAACGCGCAGCGGCAGTTCTCGCAAACGTTGCGACAGCGAGATCGAAGGTGGATCCCCGGCGCGACCACCGCTGTAGTTTTCCAGACCGATATGGATCTTGCCGTCCAGGAAGGTGCCTACGGTCAATACCACCGCCTTGGCGCGGAATTTGAGGCCCATTTGGGTGACGGCGCCGACTACGCGATCGTTTTCGACGATCAGATCCTCAACAGGTTGTTGGAAGATCATCAGGTTGGGCTGGTTCTCCAACGCGGTACGGATCGCCTGGCGATACAGTACGCGATCCGCCTGAGCGCGTGTGGCACGAACGGCTGGGCCTTTGCTGGCGTTTAGTATCCTAAACTGGATGCCGGCGTGGTCGATCGCCGTTGCCATCAGGCCACCGAGTGCATCAATTTCCTTAACCAGATGCCCTTTACCAATACCGCCAATCGCCGGGTTACAGGACATCTGTCCCAGCGTATCGATATTGTGTGTCAATAATAAAGTCTGACGTCCCATGCGTGCCGCGGCCATGGCGGCTTCGGTACCTGCATGGCCACCACCGATGATGATGACGTCAAATTGATCTGGATAAAACATGGAACTGCACCTCGCCGTATTGCGAACGATCGTATTTGCCCTGGGGTCGGGGATTCTACTCAAGTTTAGACGATCGACCAAGTGGTCAGGATCGTCGGTAATTAAAAGAAGATCTTTTTTATTTAAAGATCTCTTTATTAGATCTCTTATTAGGATCGCGATCCTCTGTGGATAAGTGACTATTCACGATGAAGATCAGCAGATTAAGGAGGATCGTTTGCTGTGAATGATCGGTGATCCCGACGCAGATAAGCTGGGATCTAAAAGGCTTGTTATGCACAGGACAAAAAGCGCACTACGGTTGTTATTGGGATAACTACGGCTTTTACCCTGCTTTTAAGCTTAGTTATCCACAATCGTTCGCGCGATCTTTAGACGAATTAGAGTAAATTAATCCAGGTTTTTACCCATTCCTCGGCCGGATCCTCGGGAATTTCATGCTCGGTCACGTCGATCTCGAGACGATCGCCGATCCTTTTAGCGCCTCTGGCGATCAACAGATCGTCGATCTGTTTGATCGCGCCGCAGAAGGTGTCGTATTCCGAACTGCCCAAACCGACGGCGCCGAACTGCACTTCGGAAAGATCCGGCTGCTGATCTGCGATCTGTTCCAACAGCGGCTGAAGGTTATCCGGCAGTTCGCCGGCGCCGTGCGTGGAAGAGACCACCAGCCAGCGGCCGGTCAACGGCAGTTCATCCAGTTCAGGGCCGTGCAGCATCTCGGTAGAGAAACCCGCGTCTTCCAGCTTTTCAGCCAAATGTTCAGCCACGTATTCGGCGCTGCCAAGCGTACTGCCACTGATCAGAGTAATGTCTGCCATGAACCAACGATCCCAACCTTCTCACTCAAAGTGGCTGCATTGTACGCTGTGAATCGGCTGGGATCTACCTGTGGATAATGTGGGTATGCAATTTGGCGGGTTACGGCACGATGGTGCGCATAATGGGGTTCTGCAGCGAGATCAGCGTTTCGGTAGACTGGATCTCGTCGATAGTCTGGATCTTGTTGATAAGTACCTGTTGCAACGCGTCGATCGATCGGCACATTACCTTAATAAAGACGCTGTAGTGGCCGGTGGTGTAATAGGCTTCTACCACTTCTTCCAGGCTTTCCAGCTTCTTCAGCGCCGAAGGGTAGTCCTTGGCGCTCTTCAATATGATGCCGATAAAGCAGCACACGTCGTAGCCCAGTTGTTTGGGGCTGACGTCGATGCGCGCGCCGGTGATGATCCCGGCCTGTTTCATCTTCTCCACCCGCACATGAATGGTGCCGGGGCTGACGGCGAAGTTTTTCGCCAGTTCGGCGTACGGTGTGCGCGCATTGTCCATCAGGGCGTTGAGGATGCCACGATCGAGATTATCGATCTGATAAATTTCCGCCATTTAATCCCCCATTAATTAACGATTGTTGAATTCTGTCCGGGTAAAAATGAACGATTAAAAGTGAAAAGGCAATATTGATTAATGGATATTGAATTGATGTGTCATTTTGTTGCTTAATCGATGGCAACAGAGACAGGTTTACAAGAGATACGGCAATGAAAAAACAGTTTATCCAAAAACAACAACAAATCAGCCAGGTCAAATCCTTCTTCTCCCGCCAGCTGGAGCAACAGCTCGGCCTGATCGAAGTGCAAGCGCCGATCCTCAGCCGTTTGGGCGACGGCACGCAGGATAACCTCTCCGGCAGCGAGAAAGCGGTGCAGGTTAAGGTCAAAACTCTGCCTGACGCCACCTTCGAAGTGGTGCATTCGCTGGCGAAATGGAAACGCAAAACCCTGGGCAGCTACGATTTCGGCGCCGGCGAGGGCCTGTATACCCATATGAAGGCGCTGCGCCCGGATGAGGACCGCCTGACGCCAATCCACTCGGTGTACGTCGATCAGTGGGACTGGGAGCGGGTGATGGGCGACGGTGAGCGCAGCCTGGACTACCTGAAAAGCACCGTGCGCAGCATTTACACCGCGATCAAGGCGACGGAAGCGGAAGTCAGCCGTGAGCATGGCCTGACCCCGTTCCTGCCGGAACAGATCCACTTCGTACACAGCGAAACCCTGCTGCAGCGCTATCCGGATCTGGACGCCAAAGGGCGTGAGCGGGCGATCGCCAAAGAATTGGGCGCGGTGTTCCTGATCGGCATCGGTGGCAAGCTGTCGCACGGCAAATCGCACGATGTGCGGGCGCCGGATTATGATGACTGGACCACGCCGACGGCGGATGGCCTGGCGGGCCTGAACGGCGATATCGTGGTGTGGAACCCGGTGCTGCAGGACGCTTTCGAGCTGTCTTCCATGGGCATCCGCGTCGACGCCACGGCGCTGAAACATCAGCTGGCGCTGACCGGCGATGAAGAACGCATGAAGCTGGAATGGCACCAGTCGCTGTTGCGCGGCGATATGCCGCAGACCATCGGCGGCGGCATCGGTCAGTCGCGTTTGGTGATGCTGCTGTTGCAGCTGTCGCATATCGGCCAGGTGCAGTGCGGCGTGTGGTCGCCGGAAGTGCGCGGGGCGGTCGAAGGCCTGCTCTAACCGCCTAGCGCCGCCATCGGCGCATTAAACGGCTTTTCAGCCCGGTATCAAAGCGCCAGATATGATCGAAGATGCGCATGATGCCGGGTTTGCCGTAGGCGGACATCGCCACCGCATGGAAACGCTGCTGGTGGCTTTGCTGCTGTTGTTTCACCTTCTTTATTACCTCCTCCGGCAACCGCTGGGCGATAAAATCGGAAATGATCACCGCATCGGCGTCGAACCAGCCGCTCTCCGCCATTTTGGTGACGGTGGCGTTCAAGCAGGCCGCCAGATCGGTGCCGCCGCGAAACTGCTGACCGAGAAAACGCACGGCCTGCTCGATGCCGCTGGCGGCGGTGAGTTCGTAATGCACGATCTGGTTGGCGAACAGCATGATGTAGCAGCGGCGGTTGTCCGCCAGCGCAATGCGCAGCAGCGCCAGACAGAACGCCTTGGCGCACTGTTCGTTGAAGCCGCCCATCGATCCTGAGGTGTCCACGCAGACGATAAACGGCCCGCGCGGCTGCTGATCCTGCTGCTGGTGGGTGACCTGACGGATCAGGATCTGTTCCTGCCAGACGTCGCCCTGCAGACGGTAGCTCAGCAGTCGCTTTTCCAACAGACGGCGATAAAACTCGAATTCCAGCTCTTCAATCCCCAGCGTCGCCAGCTCCGGCGGCAGCAGACGCAGGATGTCGTCGCTCTGATGAATGCCGCTCACTTCTTCCGGCAGCGTGGCCGGCACCTGCACCATGACCCTGAACGGTTCCGGCTGCGCGTCCTGTTGCTGCACCGCCTTGGCCTGATAGCTGCGGCCCAGCTGCTGCGCCAGCTTTTTCAGCTCCGGCTGCTGCTGCAAAAAGTTGCCGTACTCCACCAGCCGTTGGTAATCGCCGCGCTGCAGCTGGCCTTTGCTCATATCCCACAGCCTGCCGGCGGCGGTGTCGTTTTCCGACAGCAGCGGCTCCAGCGCGCCGCTCAGCGCCAGGCGCTCCTGCAGTTCCGCCATCAGCTGCTCGCGCTCTTGTTCTAGCAGCTGGTGGTGCAGCATGGTGGCCTGCAGCGTCAGGCTGATGCGCCAGCGCTGCAAGAACAGGGTTTGGAAGCTGTCGTCCAGCGGGTGGTTGGGCAGATCGGCGGCGTCCACCAGCGCGCGTGCCTGTTCATAAAACGGCGAGACCAGCTGACGCAGCAGCTCCATCGTGTCATTGAGGTTGTGATAGAACTGGGTGTTGTTCTCCAGCTGGCACTGTTGGTAGCGGTAAAACTCCTGCGCCAGCGCCGGCGGCACCATAGCCTCCTGCAGACGCTCCTTGAGCTGCAGTTTCCAGCGTGGCAGATCGCGATCCAGCGCCCGGCGAAGGGCCGGAAACTTTTTAAAGAACACCGACAGCTGCGGCGCCGCCAGCATTCCGACGATCATCTCCTCGATCATCTCGCCTTCGGTGATCGCCAGCAGCAGATCGAGCGTCTCCAGACTGAGCATGGTTACTGGCCGCGCATTTGCTGCTGTTGCTGTTTAACCTGTTCCGCCACTTGCAGCAGACTGGCTTCGATCTTGGCCAGGCCAGCGGCAGGCGTGAACAGACAGGGCTGATGTTGGCTGAAGGCGCGGCGCTGCTCCGCCAGGCGCTGGGCCAACGCGTCCATTTCATCCAGCAGCGCCTGCGGCGTGGCGGTGGCCTGTTTGCCCGGCAGCGCCAGCAGCGAAGGCTGGCGGCTGACGTCCAGCACCGTCAGGTGCAGTTGGTCATCGACGTCCAAATCGATCGGCTGCGCGAAGCCAATGCCGTTCAGCTTGGCGCGCACGTCGCCGCCTTTTTGCAGCCAGTTATCCAGCACGCTGCTCTCAATGCTCAGATGGTTGACCTGAATGTCATGCAGCTGCAGCGGTTTTTGCAGCAGCAGGGTGAGGGTGCCGCCGGCGAACGGCGTGGCCGGCGCATATTGCGGTTTGCGGCTGAACATGCCGCCCTTTTTCACCAGGCTGATGGCCTGCCGATCGCTTTGCTGCTGCTGGTCCTGCAGCCAGCGGGTATGGATCTGTTGCAACTGGATCAGCATCGACTGCTGCTGATAGGCCGACTCGGTCAGCAGCTGATCGATCTGCTGTTGCAGCAGCTTCAGCGAGGTGAGATCGTGCCACAGGCAGTCTTTCAATAGCATCAGGTCGAGCGGGGCGATGGCATCGCGCCCGCTGAAGAAGGCGCAGGCCTGCAGCAGACGCAGGGCTTTTTTCCAGCGCCGATCGGAGACGTATGGCGCCTGCTCCAGCGCGTCCAGCCGCTGACGCAGCTGGAAAATCAGCTCAAAGCAGGCTTCCGGCAGCGCCACCTTGTCGATCTGCGGCTGCCACTGCAGAAACTCTTCGTCGCTGATGCTCAGCGCCGCCGGCACCGGGTTTTGGCTTTCGCTCTGGCGGTTGACCAGCAGCGAGCGGAAATTCTGTTTATCCTGCACCTTGTCCAGCCACAGGCGGATAAGCATGCGGTCATATAAGGCTTCGAGGCTGTTGTCCGCTTCGGGCAGTTCGTTGGAGGCGGTGACCAGCAGGCGCAGCGGGATCGGTTCTTCGCTGTTGCCGTTGCGAAAGCGCCGTTCGTTGATCGCCGTCAGCAGGGTGTTGAGGATCGCCGGGCCAGCCTTCCAGATCTCGTCCAGAAACACGATCTCCGCTTCCGGCAGATAGCCGGCGGTCAGGCGCTGATAGCGCCCTTCGTCTTTCAGCGCCTGAATCGAGAGCGGGCCGAAGACCTCTTCCGGCGTGGAAAAGCGCGTCATCAGGTATTCAAAGGAGCGGGCGTTGCGGAAGGCAAACTTCAGCCGGCGCGCGATCAGGCTCTTGGCAATGCCGGGCGGGCCGAGCAGGAATACGCTTTCGCCGCTCAGCGCCGCCAGCAGGCACAGGCGGATCGCTTCTTGCCGTTCATAAAGACCGCTCTCCAGCGCACTGCTGAGGCGGGAAATTCGTTCTGCCAGAAGGGATGATGGCGTCATATAATTGTCGCATTGTCCGAGAGTTAGCCAATCTTGGTCGATAATCCGATGATAAACCACCATTATTTTTACTGGTATAGCTTATTGATTAGTAATATTTTTCTCAGTTGAGTCGGATATCCGGTTCACATTTTGTTTATTTTTCGGCTCTGATATAAGGGTAGGCAAGCCGTATAAATGGTGCATACTGTGCGGCTTTCTGGTGGGCGTGACGGATCTTTGAGCCCGTATTTTGCCTGATGCGGATGCATCGCTAACGGATGTTCTGATAAAGAAACGAATTATGAGCGCAGAGCATAAGCAGTCCTTATCGGCGGTAACCCTGGCGGCCATCGGCGTGGTCTACGGTGATATCGGCACCAGCCCTCTCTATACGCTGAGAGAGTGTTTCTCCGGCCATTACGGCTTCGATGTTCGTCCAGACGTGGTTTTCGGCTTCCTGTCGCTGATTTTCTGGATGCTGATCGTGATCGTTTCCCTCAAATATCTTACCTACGTGATGCGGGCGGACAACGCCGGCGAAGGCGGCATTTTGACGCTGATGTCGCTGGCCGGGCGAAATACCTCGGCGCGCACCACCGCAGTGCTGGTGATACTGGGCCTGATCGGCGGCAGCTTCTTCTATGGCGAGGTGGTGATCACCCCGGCGATCTCGGTGATGTCGGCGATAGAGGGGTTGGAAATCGCCGCGCCTGCGCTCGACGCCTATATCGTCCCGCTCTCGATTCTGGTGCTGACCCTGCTGTTCGTTATCCAAAAACACGGCACTGGCAGCGTCGGCAAGCTGTTCGCCCCGGTAATGCTGCTGTGGTTCATCGTGTTGGCGGTGCTGGGCGCGCGCAGCATCATTTCGAACCCGGAAGTGCTGCAGGCGCTGAATCCCAAATGGGCGCTCAACTTCTTTATGGAATATAAGAAGGTGTCGTTCTTCGCGCTGGGGGCGGTGGTGCTGTCTATCACCGGCGTTGAGGCGCTGTATGCCGATATGGGGCACTTCGGCAAGTTCCCGATCCGCCTGGCCTGGTTCACCGTGGTGCTGCCTTCGCTGGTGCTCAACTACTTCGGGCAGGGGGCGTTGCTGCTGAAAAACCCTGAAGCGATCAAAAACCCATTCTTCCTGCTGGCACCCGACTGGGCGCTGATCCCGCTGCTGATTCTGGCAACCCTGGCAACGGTCATCGCCTCGCAGGCGGTGATTTCCGGCGTCTTCTCGCTGACCCGCCAGGCGGTGCGTCTGGGTTACCTGTCGCCGATGCGCATCATTCACACCTCGGAAATGGAATCCGGCCAGATCTATATTCCGGTGATCAACTGGACGCTGTACATCTCGGTAGTGCTGGTGATCATCGGGTTCGAACACTCCAGCAACCTGGCGGCGGCGTACGGCATCGCCGTCACCGGTACCATGGTGCTGACCAGCATTCTGGTCACCTCGGTGGCGATCAACAACTGGCACTGGAATCGCTTCCTGGCGATCGGCATTGTGACCATCTTGCTGATCATCGACGTGCCGATGTTCTCCGCCAACGCCCTGAAGCTGTTCTCCGGCGGCTGGTTGCCACTGACCTTGGCGCTGGTGATGTTCGTCATTATGACCACCTGGAAGAGCGAGCGCTTCCGCTTGCTGCGCCGCCTGCATGAACACGGCAACTCGCTGGAGGCGATGATCGCCTCGCTGGAGAAATCGCCGCCGGTGCGGGTGCCGGGGACCGCGGTGTTCCTGTCGCGCGCCACCAACGTCATTCCTTTTGCGCTGCTGCACAACCTGAAGCACAACAAGGTGCTGCATGAACGCGTGGTGCTGCTGACGCTGCGCACCGAGGATGCGCCTTACGTGCACAACGTGCGCCGGGTGACCATCGAACAGCTGTCGCCGACCTTCTGGCGGGTGGTGGCCAGCTACGGCTGGCGGGAAACGCCGAACGTCGAGGAGGTGTTCCACCGCTGCGGGCTGGAAGGGTTGCCGTGCCGCATGTCGGAGACGTCATTCTTCATGTCGCATGAGTCGCTGATCCTCACCAAGCGGCCGTGGTATCTCTACCTGCGCGGCAAGCTGTTCGTCGCCCTTAGCCGCAACGCGCTGCGCGCGCCGGATCAGTTTGAGATCCCACCTAACCGGGTCATCGAACTCGGCACGCAGGTCGAGATCTAACCCACCTGACAGGGGTTCAGCATGGCTGAGCCCCTTTTGTTTGCGCTTTTTCCGCGCGCGAACGAAACGTTTCGATAGCGATCACACTTCTGCATTGTCCCGGTTGCCTTCCCCTGCCGTTTTTTTAAACTCCTCCAGAGAGCGAAACGTTTCGCTAGCGGAGTGAGAAGATGAAAAAAGGCGTATTACTGAATTCCGACGTGTCTGCCGTGATTGCCCGGCTGGGGCACACCGATCAGCTCACCTTGTGCGATGCGGGCCTGCCGATACCGGCGGCGACGCAGCGCATCGATCTGGCGCTGACGCAAGGCGTGCCGACCTTCATGCAGGTGTTCGCGGCGGTCACGCAAGAGATGCAGGTAGAAAACGCCATCCTGGCGGAAGAGATCGTGAAACAAAATCCGTCGCTCCACGAGGCATTGTTGGCTGAACTGACCGCACTGGGCCAACGCCAGGGCAATACCATCAGCGTGCGCTATATCAGCCATCAGGCGTTTAAAGCGCAAACCGAGCACAGCCGGGCGGTGATCCGCAGCGGAGAGTGTTCGCCTTACGCGAACGTGATCCTGTGCGCCGGCGTAACTTTCTGAGGCGCGTATGCAACCTTTACTGCAACTGAAAGGGATTGATAAAGCCTTTCCCGGCGTGAAGGCGCTTTCCGGCGCCGCCCTCAGCGTCTATCCCGGCAAGGTGATGGCGCTGGTGGGGGAAAACGGCGCCGGGAAGTCCACCATGATGAAAGTGCTGACTGGCATCTACCAGAAAGACGCCGGCAGTCAGTATTTTCTCGGTAAAGAGGTGGTATTCAACGGGCCTAAGGATTCGCAGGAAGCGGGCATCGGCATTATCCATCAGGAGCTGAACCTGATCCCGCAGCTGACGATTGCGGAAAACATCTTCCTCGGCCGCGAGTTCGTCAACCGTTTCGGCCGCATTGACTGGAAGCGCATGTACGCCGAGGCCGATCGCTTGTTGGCGCGCCTCAACCTGCGCTACAGCAGCCACCGGCTGGTGGGGGAGCTGTCGATCGGCGATCAGCAGATGGTGGAGATCGCCAAGGTACTGAGCTTCGAATCGAAAGTGATCATCATGGACGAACCGACCGATGCGCTGACCGACACCGAAACCGCCTCGCTGTTCAAGGTGATCAACGAGCTGAAGGCCGAAGGGCGCGGCATCGTTTATATCTCGCACCGCCTGAAAGAGATTTTTGAAATCTGCGACGACGTGACCGTGTTCCGCGACGGGCAGTTCATCGCTGAGCGGCCGGTGAGCGAGCTGCAGGAAGATTCGCTGATAGAGATGATGGTCGGCCGCAAGCTGGAAGAACAATACCCGCGCCTTGATTTGCCGCGCGGGGAAAAGCGGCTGGACGTCAGCCACCTTTCCGGACCCGGCGTTGAAGACGTCAGCTTTACGCTGTACCGCGGCGAGATCCTCGGCGTGGCCGGGCTGATGGGCGCCGGGCGCACTGAATTGATGAAGATCCTGTACGGCGCCGCGCCGCGTAAGGCCGGCACCGTCAGCCTGGACGGCCGCGACGTGGTCACCCACTCGCCGCAGGACGGGTTGGCGAACGGCATCGTCTATATCTCGGAAGACCGTAAGCGCGACGGCCTGGTGCTGGGCATGTCGGTAAAGGAAAACATGTCTCTGACCGCGCTGCGCTACTTCAGCCGCGCCGACGGCAGCCTGAAACAGGCCGATGAGCGGCAGGCGGTGGGGGATTTCATCCGCCTGTTCAATATCAAAACGCCGTCGATGGAGCAGCCGATCGGCCTGCTTTCCGGCGGCAACCAGCAAAAAGTGGCGATCGCCCGCGGCCTGATGACCCGGCCGAAGGTGCTGATCCTCGATGAGCCGACGCGCGGCGTCGACGTCGGCGCCAAAAAAGAGATCTATCAGTTAATCAACCAGTTCAAGCAGGAAGGGCTGAGCATCATTCTGGTGTCTTCGGAAATGCCGGAGGTGATGGGCATGAGCGATCGCATTCTGGTGATGCACGAAGGGCATCTCAGCGGCGAGTTCCCGATTGAACAGGCCACCCAGGAAGCGTTGATGGCGGCAGCCGTCGGCAAGCAATACGGCGTAAAGCAGGAGTAATCAGATATGAGTTCCCAGACTATCGCAGCCAAGCGCTGGTTCAGTAAAGAGTGGCTGTTAGAGCAGAAGTCGTTGATTGCGCTGCTGGTGCTGATCGCCGTGGTCTCTTCCATGAGCCCGAACTTCTTCACCCTGAACAACCTGTTCAATATTCTGCAGCAGACTTCGGTGAACGCCATCATGGCGGTGGGGATGACGCTGGTGATCCTCACGTCCGGCATCGATCTGTCGGTAGGATCGCTGTTGGCCCTGACCGGCGCGGTGGCGGCGTCGATCGTCGGCTTTGAGGTCAACGCGCTGGTGGCGGTGGCGGCGGCATTGGCGCTGGGCGCTGCGGTTGGCGCCTGCACTGGGGTGATCGTCGCCAAAGGCAAAGTGCAGGCCTTTATCGCCACGCTGGTGATGATGCTGCTGCTGCGCGGCGTCACCATGGTGTACACCAACGGCAGCCCGGTCAACACCGGTTTCACCGACGTGGCCGATACCTTCGGCTGGTTCGGTATCGGCCGCCCGCTGGGCGTGCCTACGCCGATCTGGATCATGGCGATCGTGTTCATCGCCGCCTGGTATATGCTGCACCATACGCGCCTGGGCCGCTATATTTATGCCCTGGGCGGCAACGAAGCGGCGACCCGCCTGTCCGGCATCAGCGTCGATAAAGTGAAGATTATCGTCTACTCGCTGTGCGGCCTGCTGGCGGCGCTGGCCGGGGTGATCGAAGTGGCGCGCCTGTCGTCGGCGCAGCCGACCGCCGGCACCGGCTATGAGCTGGACGCCATCGCCGCCGTGGTGCTGGGCGGCACCAGCTTGGCCGGCGGCAAGGGCCGCATCGTCGGCACGCTGATCGGGGCGCTGATCCTCGGCTTCCTGAACAACGGTCTGAATTTACTGGGTGTTTCTTCCTACTACCAAATGATCGTGAAGGCAGTGGTGATACTGCTGGCGGTTCTGGTAGATAACAAAAGCAACAAGTAACCTCCCCTACAGGAATCACGATGATGAAAATGAAAAAACTGGCAACCTTAGCCTCCGCCATCGCGCTGAGCGCCACCCTGAGCGCCAATGCCATGGCTAAAGACACCATCGCGCTGGTGGTGTCCACCCTCAACAACCCGTTCTTCGTCTCGATGAAGGACGGCGCGCAGCAAGAGGCCAACAAGCTGGGCTACAACCTGGTGGTGCTGGATTCCCAGAACAACCCGGCGAAAGAGCTGGCCAACGTGCAGGATCTGATGGTGCGCGCGCCTAAGCTGCTGCTGATCAACCCGACCGACTCCGACGCGGTGGGTAACGCCATCAAGATGGCCAACCAGGCTAAGATCCCGGTCATCACGCTGGACCGCGTGGCGAGCAAGGGTGACGTGGTGAGCCACATCGCTTCGGACAACCGCGTGGGCGGCAAAATGGCCGGTGATTTCATCGCCAAGAAAGTGGGCGCCGATGCCAAGGTGATTCAGCTGGAAGGCATCGCCGGCACCTCTGCCGCGCGTGAACGCGGTGAAGGCTTCAAGCAGTCGCTGGATCAGAATAAATTCAAACTGTTGGCCAGCCAGCCGGCCGATTTCGATCGCACCAAGGGCCTGAACGTAATGCAGAACCTGCTGACCGCGCACCCGGATGTGCAGGCGGTGTTCGCCCAGAACGATGAAATGGCGCTGGGTGCGCTGCGCGCGCTGCAAACCGCCGGTAAAACCGACGTGATCGTGGTAGGCTTCGACGGCACCGCCGACGGCGTGAAAGCGGTCGAAGGCGGCAAGCTGGCGGCGACCGTGGCGCAGCGTCCCGATCAGATCGGCGTGATCGGCGTGGAAACCGCCGATAAAGTGCTGAAAGGCGAAAAAGTGCCGGCGACCATCCCGGTCGATTTGAAACTGGTCACTCAGTAAGTCATACCAGCGCCATCGGAACGGGGCGTTTACGATGGCGCGCAATTCAGGAATCAATGCGATGGAAACAGGTAAGCTGGTGGTTCTTGGCAGCATCAATGCCGACCATATCCTCAATATTGAACAGTTCCCCCACCCGGGCGAAACGGTGATCGGGAAACAGTATAAGGTGGCGTTTGGCGGCAAGGGTGCGAATCAGGCGGTGGCGGCCGGGCGCAGCGGGGCGGAGATCGCCTTTATCGCCTGCGTAGGCGCCGATGATATCGGCGAGCGTATCCGCCGGCAGCTGGCGAGCGATCGCATTGATACCCAACCGATTGAAGCCATCGCCGACAGCACCACCGGCGTGGCGCTGATCTTCGTCAACGCCGAAGGCGAGAACGTGATCGGCATCGATGCCGGCGCCAACGCCGCGGTAACGCCGGATTACCTGGCGCGCTACCAACAAAAAGTGATCGACGCCGATGCCCTGCTGATGCAGCTCGAGTCGCCGCTGGAGACGGTGATCGCCGCCGCCCGCCTGGCGAAACAACATCAAACGCAGGTGATCCTCAACCCGGCTCCGGCGCGCGAGCTACCTGACGAGCTGCTGGGCATGATCGATATGATCACCCCGAATGAAACCGAAGCCCAGCGCCTGACCGGCATCGCCGTGGACAACGAAACGGATGCGGCGCGTGCGGCGCAGGCGCTGCACGACAAGGGCATCGCGACGGTGATCATCACCCTCGGCAGCCGCGGCGTGTGGCTGAGCGAAAACGGCAACGGCAAACGGGTGCCTGGTTTCAAGGTGCAAGCGGTGGATACCATCGCCGCCGGCGATACCTTTAACGGTGCGCTGGTGACCGCCCTGTTGGAAGGCAAGATCATGGCTGATGCGGTGCGTTTCGCCCATGCGGCGGCGGCGATCGCCGTGACCCGCCCCGGCGCGCAACCTTCGGTGCCCTGGCGTGAAGAGATCGACGCCTTCTTGCAGCAGCAGGGGTGATCCTTTGGCCACCATGAAAGATGTCGCCCGCCTGGCGGGCGTTTCAACCTCTACCGTGTCGCATGTGGTCAACAATAATCGTTTTGTCAGCGACAGCGTGCGCGACAAGGTCATGGCGGCCGTGGAACAGCTGAACTATGCGCCTTCTGCGCTGGCGCGCAGCCTGAAGCTCAATCAGACGCGCACCATCGGCATGCTGGTGACCGCCAGCAACAACCCGTTTTATGCCGAAGTGGTGCGCGGCGTGGAGCGCAGCTGCTATGAACGTGGCTACAGTTTAATCCTGTGCAATACCGAAGAAGACGCCGCGCGCATGAACCGCAGCATGGAGACGCTGCTGCAAAAGCGCGTCGACGGTTTGTTGTTGATGTGCACCGAAAACCACCGGCCATCGCAAGATGCCCTGAGCCGCTACCCGTCATTGCCGATCGTGATGATGGACTGGGCGCCGTTCGAGGGCGCCAACGACATTATTCAGGATAACTCGCTGCTGGGCGGCGAGATGGCGACCGATCATCTGATCGCCCGCGGCTACCGCAAGATTGCCTGCATTGCTGGCCCGGAGGATAAAACCACCGCTCGTCACCGACTGGAAGGCTATCGCAACGCAATGCGTCGCGCCGGATTGCCGGTTTCGCCAGGGTATGAAGTGCATTGCGATTTTGAGTTTGAGGGCGGGGTGAACGCCATGCGCCAACTGCTGGCGCTGGACGAGCCGCCGCATGCGGTATTTGCCGGCAACGACGCGGTGGCGGTAGGCGTTTATCAGGCGCTGTATCAGGCCGGGCTTTCCGTACCGCAGGATATGGCGGTGATGGGCTACGATGACATTGAGTTGGCGCGTTATCTGGCGCCGCCGCTGAGCACCATTCATCAGCCGAAGGATTCGCTGGGCGAACTGGCGATCGATGCGCTGATCAACCGCCTGCAGAACCCGGAGCGCGCGCCCCAGGTGCTGGTGCTGACGCCCGAGCTGGTGGAACGCGCCTCGGTGGGCCGCCGTTAACTCGCCGCCTTGGCTTCTTTCTTGCTTTCCTGGCCGCTGATCAAATTGCGGCCATCTTTCCTTCTCAGCAACATAAACACCAGCGCCGACGCCACGGTGACGATCCCCATGGTGATAAAGGTGTAATGGAAGTGGTCGATCATGGTGCCTAACGACAGGGATTCGTAAAAACGCAGCACCGCCGCGCTGATCGCCACGCCGAAGCTGATGGACAGCTGCTGGGTGACCGCCAGGACGCTGTTGCCGGCGCTGGCGTTGGCGTCGTTCAAATCTGCCAGGCTGATGGTGTTCATGGCGGTAAACTGGGTGGACATCGCCATGCCCAGCACGAACAGCGGCAGGATCATCAGCCACAGCGGCATGCCCGGGCTTTGCAGGGCGAACTGGGCGATCAGCACTCCGATGATAACGGTAATGCCGACCAGCGTTTTACGGTAGCCGAACCAGCGCAACACCTGAGTGACGGTGGATTTCGCCATCAGCGAGCCGATGGCGGTTGGCGCCATCATGCAACCGGCGACGATCGCCGTATAGCCGAATCCCACCTGCAGCATGAGCGGCATTAAAAATGGCACGCAGCCGGTGCCCAGCCTGGAGGCGACGTTGCCGGCGATACCGACCGAGAAGGTGCGGGTTTTGAACAGGTCGAGACCGATCAGCGGCTGAGGATGACGGCGGGCGTGCGTGATGTAGCCGAACAGCATTACGAAGCCACTGAGCAGAATACCCAGCGAAACGTAGCTTGCCAGTACCCGCTCGCCAAACAGCTCCAGCCCGGTGGAGATCAGCACCAGGCTTAGGCCGAACAGCATGAAGCCAAGAAAATCGAAGCGGCGTTTGGGCGTGGTGAAGTCCGGCATGTATTTGCGCGCATAGAAGATGCCGAGCAGGCCGATAGGGATATTGATCAGGAAAATCCAGTGCCAGGTGGCGTAGGTGACCAGCCACCCCCCCAGCAACGGCCCCAGAATCGGCCCGACCAGGCCGGGCATGGTGACGAAGTTCAGCACCGGCAGCAGTTCGCTGCGCGGGTAGGCGCGCAGCAGCGCCAACCGTGCGACCGGCATCATCATCGCGCCGCCGATGCCCTGCAGCACGCGAGAGGCAACCAGCGCGCTCAACGTGGGGGAGAGGGCGCACAGTAGCGAGCCGAGGGTGAATAGCGTGACGGCGAAGATGAACACGCGCCGGGTGCCGAAGCGGTCCGCCAGCCAGCCGCTGACCGGGATCAGCATTGCCACCGTCAGCGTGTAGCTGATGACGGCCGATTGCATCGCCAGCGGCGATCGCCCCAGGCTTTGGGCGATCGCCGGTAGCGCCGTGTTGAGGATG
Organism: Serratia sp. CY43202; assembly: GCF_052168755.1. Taxonomy (NCBI): domain Bacteria; kingdom Pseudomonadati; phylum Pseudomonadota; class Gammaproteobacteria; order Enterobacterales; family Yersiniaceae; genus Serratia; species Serratia sp. CY43202. Next base: position 960 of record NZ_JBJNMB010000008.1, on the reverse strand, counting down.
GTGGCGTCCAGAGCCTGCATAAAGAACGCCATTGCGGCGATCCACGGTAGCCCTGCCATACTGCGCGCGGATTGGGTCATGGTCGGTCCTGGTTAAATGGTCGTCTGTCCCTCGTCTCTTTCTTCTATATATAAGCGGGGAGCGTGTCTAGTCTTTCTCTTTCAACAGCACCTGGCAGGCGACGAGGGCACCGGCGCTGTCTCCGGCGAGTATCGCATCGACGATAGCCTGATGATGGCGCAGCTTAATGACTTCATTGCCGGTGATGGCACGGAAGTAGCTTTGGTACACCGAGCTGAACAGGTTGGCGAACGAGGTCAGGAACGGGTTGCCGCTGGCCTCATAGATAAGCTGGTGGAATTGGGTATCGACCTGGATCCAACGCTCGCGATCAAACTGGGTATGCAGCGCGCGCATTTCCGCCATCAGTTCCGCCAGCAGCTTGGTTTGCTGCGGGCTGGCGTGGTTTGCCGCCAACGCGCAGGCCTGTGGCTCCAGCGAGGTGCGCAAGATAAGGAAGTGTTGCATCACCTGATCGAAGTTTTCCCGCGTCATCCACCAGGTCAGTAAATCCTGATCGAGGAAATTCCATTGGCTCTGCGGCATCACACGGGTGCCGATGCGCGGGCGCGGTAGCAACATGCCTTTGGCGGCTAACATCTTTACCGCTTCGCGTACTGCGGTGCGGCTGACGCCGAATTGCTCGCCCAGTTCCATTTCACCGGGCAGGATGCTGCCGGCCTGATAATCGCCCGCCAGAATTTGTTGGCCGAGTTTCTCTGCAAGCAGATAAGAAAGATTGCGTTGGGCGGCCTGTTGTTGTGCATTTAACGGCATGGCTGCGGGTCCTTACTGACATCGTTATTTCTATTTTACTCCAGCGATCGCCAGCTTTTATGGCTGTTTGCCTGAAAAAGTGACATAAATTCGTCGCTTTTTCGCCCTTTTGCCGAAAAAAAA